>NZ_JBSFJZ010000074.1:0-32165 GCF_053598315.1 Streptomyces sp. NPDC001153 | reverse complement strand
GATGTGTCGGGGGGGGGGGGGCCCCCGCCGGCCCCCCGCCCGGCCCCCCCCCCCCGCCCACATCACAACCGGACGTCGTACTCGCCGTCCTGGCTGAGCAGGCACGTCTGGCCCTCTGGTACGCCCAGTCGTCCAACCGCTGATCAGGTCCGGCGAACGCCTCCGAGCCGGAGACCCGGCAACCGGACGCATCCTGCCTGCAGGCCCGCGGCCCCTGGCTCGTCCACCGCGGCGAACTCCACCTGATTCACGGCACGTTGATCCGGCTGAAGATCGAGCATCTGCCCGGCGACCGCATCTGTTGCCGCCGCACCCCTCGGCTCGTGGACAGCTCCAAGCGGTGTGTTGGCGCGCCCCGTCTACGGCGAGGTGGGCCGGGTGTGGGGAGCGGAGCACGAGCAGGGTGAGCTCGCTGGGGGCGAAGACGCGGAACGGCGGGCCCCGGAAGCCTGGCTGGTGTGCCAGGAGCAGGACGGGGCAGGTCGGTGCGGGGCTCCGGTGCGGTGGGCGGGGTGGCCTGCCAGGCCGGAGGACTCGGCCGTGACGTCAGCGTACAACCGGGCCACGGGATGCCCGATGAGCACCTCGGCGACCACCCGCCCCGCCACCGCGGGGTACAGCACGGCCGCCCACGGCTGTGCGTAGCGCTCGCGGCCGAGGAGGCTGAGGAGTTCGCGGCCTCGGTCCACACGGGCAGGCGGCGGGCGGCGGCGAAGTAGCACAGGTGCTGCTCGACGGTGACGACCTGGCCGCCGTGTGCCGGATGACGAACTCCTCGGCCGGTTGGAAGCGTTGCGGGGTCAGGAACACGTGGCCGACGTGGTCGTTGATCCGCGTCAGTGGTCCTGGCGCACCTGTCAGGAAAGACTCCACTGCTGGCTGGTCGCGCCCGTGCCCGGTTCCTGGTCCACGGCCTCTCCGCCGGTGGTCGAGGCGGTCGTGACGCCGATGTCCAGGTCGCTGCCGACGCCGGCGAGCACGTAGGTGCTGCCGGTGTAGCTGCCGACGAGGTCGAGGAACCATTCTTGATTGGTCCCGCCGTTGCAGGCCCACTGCTGCAGTTGCAGGCCGGTGGCGGTCGACTGGTTCGGCACGTCCAGGCAAAGGCCGCTCTTCACGCTCTTGAGCGTGAAGATGTTGTCCCCCACCCGCGTGAGCGTCCACTGCTGGTTGGTACCGCCGGTGGACGGCCACTGGATGATCTTGGCGCCCTTCGCCGTCGAGCCGCTCGACACGTCCATCAGCATGGAGCTGTTGACATCCTTCAGGGTGTGAACGCCCTCAGCGGGGATCCCGCTGTCGGCCGTCCAGGTTCCCGCTGCGGTGTCGAGTGACCAGGTGGGGTACTGGCCGAGGTTCACCGTCGTTCCCCTGATGGTCAGGGGCAGCCAGATCAGTTTCGACGCGCCGAGGTCGGAGGTGTTCCAGCGGTCGCCGGCGTAGATGTAGGTGGTGCCGGAGGAGCCCTGGACGGTGATGACGTTCGCCGTCTGGCTGCCGTAGGTGTGGGTGCCGGGTGCGGCCACGTCACGGAACGACGACCAGGGGCCGCCCAGTGACGTGGCGGTGGCGTAGATGTTGTCGTTGAGGCCCCAGCCCGTCAGGTGCGAGCCGAAGACGTAGTAGGTGCCGTTGACCTTGACCATGGCGGGCGCCTCGACGCTGCCGCTGCTGCCGCTGCTGCCGAGCACCGCCACAGCGCTGTCCACGGACAGGTAGTCGGCGGACAGCTTGTCGATGCGCAGGCCGTTGTTGCGGTCCTCGCTCAGCAGATAGGCGGTGCCGTCGGAGTCCTGGAACAGGCCGAGGTCACGGCTGAGGTTGCCCAGCGGCCGGAAGCTTCCCCGGTAGGTGTAGGGGCCGCAGGGGGTGCTGCTGGTCGCCACACCGACCTTGGCCTCGGAGTAGTTGGTGCTGTCGATATGCATGTACATCACGTAGGTGCTGGTCGAGGCGTTGTAGATGACCTTGGGTCGCTCCACTACGCGGCTCGGCCCCAGGTCGCCGCTGCTCTGCCTGGCCAGGGCGACGCCCCGGTAGGTCCAGTTGGCCAGGTCGGTCGAGGTGTAGCAGGGGATGTCCTGGAACGACGTGTCCGACGACGTCTCGCCGGTCTTGTCCTCCCCGAAGCCGTACCAGGTGCTGCCCACCTTGATGATGCCGAGGCCGTGCAGCTGAAGCGCGTTCCCGTTCTGGTCGGTGCGTGCGGCGCTCGTGGTGAACGACACCGAGGCCGCGTGCGCCTCGGTCGCCGGAAGCAGGAGCGCCGCAAGGCCTCCCAGCAGGGTCAGTAACGCGGCGGCTCTGCGCCGCCATCGGCCGGCGGGCGTCCGGGCAACTCCCTTGAACATGTGCGTCCCTCTCTGTCGAGGTTGACGGTCCCTTGGTGTCGGCGGAGACCCATGAGAGTCGTGGCATGTTTGCGGCGTCAAGGATGACGTTCGAATTTGTTCAACCTTGACCGGCTCGCTGCACACCCAGCCGGACTCGGCAGGGCCGCAAGTCGCCCGAACTGTCCAGGATTTCGGACATGTGGAAGGACGGATGCGAGGGGTTGACCTTCGGTTCGGGGCGGGCGTAGAAACTTCGCGACAGTCAGAAACTGTTACTTGCTGGTTGAGTTTGTTGGAATCCATACCCAAGCGAGGTGGACCGACTGTGAACGTGTCAGAGCCTCAGGAACCCTCCCGCCGCAGGGTGCTCAAGGGTGCGGCTGTCGCCGCCGCAACGGCCGCCCTGGGCATAGGCAGCACATATCCGGCCGAGGCCTCGGACGCCTCCGTCACCGCGACATCGCTCGACGGCACTACCAGCATCACCATGTCGCTGGCAACTCGCACGACATGATCGACCCTGAGCCTGACTTCTGGGGCTACGTCCGGTCGCTCGGCGATCCGCACCAGGTTCCCGCACAGGCCTCGGGCACAAATCCGACGGATTGCCGATCGCAGGAGAACAGCGCCGCCGGACTCTCCCGCTGCCTGGTCGACATGGCGCGCAAGTACGCGCCGAACACCGCCGTGGGGATGCACCTTTCCTGCTTCGACTGGGAGTACAACACACCGGCATGCGTCAAGGACTACGCAAACCTCGGGGCGCAGAACGCCGACTTCCTGGTCTCCGATGTGTCGGACCGCGATGCAGGCTGGTACGCAGAGTCGGCCCACGGCGGCCGTGACACCTTCTGGACCGACCAGAAAGCCGACGCCCGTCTGGCGTTCTACAAGACGATGGCCGAGTCCGTGGGCAAGCCGGTGGTCCTGTGGCAGATCCCCGTGGGCAACATGGCGCAGAACAACACCCTCAACCGCTACAAGGGCGACAAGGTGGACTGGTTGTTCGGGCACATGGACCAGGTGGCGAACGCGCATATCGCCGGCCTGCTGTTCGGTGCAGGGCAGCAGGAACAGACGTCGATCGAGACCGACGGCGGAAACCTGATCAGCAAGACGATCGCCTATCACAACACGGGCGGTACGGCGCTCAAGTAGGCGGTAGTGCGAACCCGGTCCCATCTCTTCGATGGGGCCGGGTTCGTCCTCTTCGGCGCGCGGATGCGGAACGTCGCGCAATTCCCCACACAGAGGTTCGTGGCCGTCCCCATGGGGTCGCGTAGTTCCTCCGCGACGACCACGGACGGCGCTCTTCTCGGCCCGCCTCGGACCGGACACTTCACAGCCGGGCGGCCCGACTCCTCACCGCTCATCCGCACCGCACGAACGATCGGGGAGGACGGGGCAGGTCTGGGGACTGGCATGATCGTCGACACGCTGAGGACTTCTCGGCTGGTACCGGTCATGCTGGCGTCGGTGCGGGCGCCGATCGAGGCGGCCCTGCGACGGGCATGATGGCGTTGGTAGGTGACGGGAGAACGCCGAGCCCATCGCGAGATCGCGACAGAGCGGGCCGGTCCATGAGTGCGTCGGTGTGGTGGAAGGTCTCCAGGTCACGACGCAGGTCGCCAAGACCGACCCCCGCCACTCGGAGGGGGTCGGTTGGCCGACCGGCGGGACACCTCCCGAACCCCGGCGGATGGTGGACCTCCCCGCCTCGGCAAGGTTGTCCTGGTGACCGAGATCGAAAGCGCCAAGAAGACGCCTCTGCGGGCGCCGGAAGCCGTAGCCCCCTCTCGACGCGCATCGCCGGTCTGTCGGGCGGCGTACTGCTGGACGGCACGCATGTGCGGTGCCCGCGGCTCCCGCGCAGACTTCCGCCTCTCAGCTGCCGTTCCGCCTCAACACTGGTCCAAGGACCCTTGCCATGGACGCCATTCCCACCGCCCGGAGTGCCGGCTCCCACGGTCGTTGCCGGGAATCGCACGGGCGCGCCGACCGGCCGGAAGGTCCGGCGCGCTGGGAACGCCCGGCGCTGGCTGCGGTCCTGGGCGTCGCCGCACTGCTGTACGCCTGGCACATGGGGCACGCCGCCAGAGCGCTTCGGGTGCGGCATCGGCTTCCCGTTCGCGGACATCGATGTAGAGGCTGCCGCCCGCTCAGTCCGGATCGGTGGGCAGGGGGTCACTGGGTGCGCCGGGCACGGCGGCTGACGAACAGCGAGTGGCGACCTGGGCGTCACCGGACTCGCTGCAGAGCGAGGGCGACTGCGCGGTCGAAGCCGACGGGGTGGCCGGGCGGGCCGGGCAGGTACCGTTTGAGGTCGTTCTCGCGGCACACCACCTCGTGCCGCAGCGACTCCGTCAGGGGACGCGCGATCGAGGCCGGGACCGGCGTGACCAGGCCCACCCAGTGGCTGGACACGCCCGGGGGGAGGACGGGCACGGGCAGGATTAGCCGCCGGGGCAGCCCGGCCACGGCGGCGTAGCGGCGCATCATCTCGCGGTACGTCAGCGCGTCCGGGCCGCCGATGCAGAAGGCTCGCCTCGGGCGTGCCGTCGGCCGTGCTGCGCGCCGCCGTCATCATCGGGTCCGGCTCCGCCGGCTTCGAAGCGGCCGACACCAGCCCGGCGGGCCTGCTCCCCGAAGATGCGGGCCGCCTCGCGGTCGGCGCGCTCGAAGCCGCGCCCGGAGCCGAGGGTCTGCACCAGGTAGCAGGCCACGTCCGCTCCGGTCATCGCCCGGCCCCACCGACTCGGCGTCGGTCACGTCTCCCTGAACGATCTCGACCCGGTCGGCCCACGGGTGATCGCGCAGCGTGCGCGGTGCGCGGACCAGGCAGCGGGAAGATCGTCAGGCGGCGGTCAGACCTCACGTGCGTACGGGGCGGTGAACTGCGCGAACGGCTCGCCGAACGTCTGGTGCGGGCAGTCCGCCGAGCCACAGACAAGGAAGGTCCATCCTCTGGTCTTCGGTTCCACCGGGGGCCACAGCGCGTTTACCGACCCCCCGCGGTGACCGCGGTCCGGGCCTGCGCCGGTCTGCTCAGCGACCTCGCCGGTCACCTCGTCGTCGGCGCTGCCGAGGGGGATGCAATCCGGCAGCTGCACTTGAACGGCCAAGGACCCCGGCAGGTGTGTCGGGGTCCTTGTGTAGTGCTGTGCGCGTACTGGTTGCGGCCCAGCGCGAGGCGGCGGCGCGGAACTGTGAGGGGTGCCTGGTCCGCTGGTCGGTCGGCGTCGGGGGCCACATCCGGCGTCCTTGTTCAGGCTGAGGGCTTCGACTGCGGCTGGCCGCCTTGGGCGCGCAGTTGCTCGTTGATGCGCTGAGCTTCTTCGAGCTGGTCTTCGAGGATGACGATGCGGCAGGCGGCCTCTATGGCGGTGCCCTGGTCGACGAGTTCGCGGGCACGGGCGGCGATGCGCAGCTGGTAGCGGGAGTAGCGGCGGTGGCCACCTTCGGAGCGCAAGGGAGTGATCAGGCGGTGTTCGCCGAGGGCGCGGAGGAAGGCGGGGGTGGTGCCGAGCATCTCGGCGGCCCGGCCCATGGTGTAGGCGGGATAGTCGTCGTCGTCGAGGATATCGGCGGGCCGGGTACTGCGAGGGGGCATAGACCTCTTCTTTCGGGGGATGCGTCGGGGGGCCCGGATGCCGTACTGGCACCCGGGCCCCGAGCTTTCAACACCATCTACTGGCCGACTGCGCCGGCCTTCTTTGTCCGCAGGTTCCGCCTGGGAGGGCGGGGCTGCGGGGATCGCGTATGCGTGACCGGGGACCACCTTCCAATCCGGGGCCTTGCGGTACCCGGGCGGACTGCTTCCTCGCCCGGGCGATCCTGATGGCGTTCTGCTCCTTACCTTCGGTTACTCGGTTGTACTGCTGGATAACGCGGGTACTGCTCGCGACCCCTTCGGGTCGCGTCCTGCGTGACCTGCATGCACGGCAGTTCCTGTCTGCCGTGCCCACTTCGACTTCCTGGGTACGGTAGAAACCGTAGCTCTGTAGATGGTCAATGTCTACTCCAGGCATGACAGATTTCCTCCGCTACACCTGGAAGAGTGCTTCGCGGCAGGTTGTGGCTTCAGGCTCGCCTGCTGCAGTCACAACTGACAGCGCGGGCCTGTCTGCTTCAGCTGCGGAAGCGTGAGAGCCAGGTGCCGCCGGCCTTCTGCTCGGGCACAGCCTGGTCCTGGTGCTCGGGCTCGGTGTGCTCGGCTTGGCGTTCGGCGGTGATGGCGCGCTGCTTGCAGTCGTCCCACAGGTGCGGGTGGGTCTCCCGTGGGACGTCCCACCCGGCAGGCTCGATGGCCTTCCACCGGTCGTCGGTGAACCTGGTGCCACAGTCGGCGCACACGGGACGGCGGGCCTCCCGCTCGGCCCGCTGCTGCTCGGCCGCGCGGCGCAGCTGCTCCTTGTACTCCCGGCTCGGGGGCTTCGTACTCGGCCTGCCGGCGGGCGTGGTGGGCTTCGCGGCGGGAGTTGCCGATCGCCTCCAGGAGCGTCTGGTTGTGCGGCCGGCCGAAGCGCCGGAAGATCGCCCCGGCCGGGCCGTGCTCCTTCAGCATCTTCATGCCGGTGACCACGATGGGGAGCTTGCTGTCGTACATGTGGAAACCCTCGTGTGCCTCGCCTTGCCAGTGCCGGTGGGTGAGCTCGGCCAGACGCGCGATGACGGTGTTGGGGTTGCGCGGGCCGACGCGGTTGAAGGCGAGCAGCAGCAGCGGGTGCGGCTGGTCGCCGTACCGGCCGTCGGGCACCCACCAGCGGGTGCGCCACATCGGCCGCTCCTTGCCGTCGGCGTCCTTCACCTTCCGCTGGCAGAACCGCATGTACTTGTCGATCTTCGCGGCGAGTTCCGGCGCGGACTCGTAGCAGTTGTCGATCTACACGAACAGCAGCGGCACCCCGTCCTCGGGCGCGGTGATGACGATGTCCCGCCTGGGCGCCTCCCCTTCCGGGGTTGGACCAGGTGCCCGTGGCGGGCAGCGCCACCTTGGTCGCGTAGGAGGCCATGGTGCCCAGCCCGGCCTGTGCGTCGACGGTGGCCTGCGCGGCGGCGAAGGCTTCGGCCGGCTCGCCATCGAGCTGGGTCAGGTCCGGCTTCGGGCGCAGCAGCGCGAGCAGGGCGTCGTTGACCGCCATCGGGTGGGAGACGCCGCTGCGGCCCGCGCCACGGGCCGGTCCGGCCCATCTCCCCCCACTGGCCGCCCCAGCTCGTAGGAGGCGGCCTTCAGGCCCATGGGCGTCAGGTTGCGCAGGGTGTCCCCCGCCCGAGGTCCTCCCGCCGTTCTCCACCAGGTCGTGCCTGCGCAGATCGGAGAGCGCCCCCAGATGCGAGGCGTTACGGCCTGCTTCCGCTCCGAGGGCTTGGCCTTGTCGGTGTGCCGGTAGCTCACGTGCGGGGCGCCATCTGCTGGATCTGTTCGACGGTAGCGACCTTCAAGCACACCAAGCACGCGCAGCACGTCGCCTCGCAAGTTGTTCGTCGACCCCGCCGGGTTCGTCTTCCGCTTCCCCGCCATCAGCCCCGCCCCTGCCTCGCCCGTCGCGCGCGGCCACCTGCCGGGCGCCGGCCGCCCCCGGCCGCAGAGGGCATCCGGCCCCCGGACCCGATGATCTCCTCCGCCACGGACATCACTACAAAGTTCAGGAGGAGAAGAGAGGGTCGGGACCACGTGGCGTGTGGTGACCTGCGGGTTTTCCGTCCTGCTCGATGCCGGGCACCAAAGTGGGTGCCAAAGAGTGGCGTCCCAAGGGCGTACCGCAGGAGACTGGGGCGGCTTGCCCCGTGCTGGTCGGGACCGCGGTCGGGGTGGGCGCGCCGGGCGCTGGCCGTTGGTCGGTGCGTGGTCATCGCGGTGGCTCCTTCGCTCCGGCCGCCCTTGGGTGGGCGGTGATCGAGGGAGCAGCGTGCAGGGGACCCCTTTGTCCCCGGTCTGACGACGACCGGTAGCGAGCGTGGTCAAGGCAAAACGCGGCCCTGGTCGGGGCGGCGGCCTGGACAAGGGGTCATGGTCGATGTGCCTTTGCATGACGCTTGGCGAGTCGGCTTCGCGTCACCGCTGGTCAGCCCCCAGCGTTGTATGACAGTTGGCGAGGTTGTTGCGCGACAGTTGGCGAATTCGGAGTTGTTGTGGCCAAGGACGCCAGCCACGGCTCTCAGCCCAAGCTGTGGTGCCCCGCCCCGGTGTTGGAGAGGTAGGGCCCGCATATGCGTTACGGCAGCACGCGTGTGTCCACCCGTCCAGCCAGGGGAGCAGTGCGCCTATCTGGCTCGTGTTTCCACTGGTGTCCGTAGAGCGAGGAGGGCGACGTCGTCGTCATTGTCGGCGGCGCGGACCCGCCGCAGTAGCTGGTCGGTGAAGGAGGCGAGGGGGCGGTGGGCGAGTGCGGCCGCATGCTGGCGCAGCCGGCCCAGGCCCTCGTCCAGGGAGTGGCCGGCTTCTTCGATGAGGCCGTCGGTGTACAGCAGGAGGGTGGATCGGGGCGGCAGCACGGCGGTGGCGTCGGGGCGGTGTGTGCGGGTCCCGGTCCCCAGGAGGATGTCGTGGCCGTCGGTGAGGTAGCGACTGAGGCCGTCACGGCTGACCAGCAGCGGTGGCGGGTGGCCGGCGTTGGTCCAGGACAGTTCCCAGTGGCCGTTGTCCGCCTGCTCGAGGCGGGCGAAGATCATGGTGGCCATGGGGACATTGGTGATGTGCGTGATCGCTTCGTCGAGCCGCTCGACGATCCGGCTCGGGGGTTCCTGCTGGGACCACGCGTAGGCACGGAGCACGTTGCGCACCTGCGCCATGCCGGCCGCTGCCTCCAGGTCATGGCCGACGACGTCCCCTACGGCCAGGGCGGTAGCGCCGTCGGACAGGCGGAAGGCGTCGTACCAGTCGCCGCCGACCTGTGAGGCGTCGGGTGCCGGCAGATAGCGGGCGATCATCTCCAGCCCGGGCACGCGCGGCAGCTGGGGCAGCAGATGGTTCTGCATGGTCTCGGCGACCTTGCGCTGACGCTGGTAGAGACGCGCGTTGTCCAAAGCGACCGCGGCCCGGCGTGCGATGTCCTCGACCAGCGGCAGGTCGGCGGTGGTGAAGTCCCCCGCCTGGTCTGCGCGGCCCAGGGTCAGGGCCCCCAGAACCTCCCGGGTGCTGCGGATGGGGACGATGGCCGCGGAGCAGATACCGGTCACCTCGAACAGGCGGCGCTGTTCGACCGCGATGCCGGAATCGGGTGCCCGCTGGTATGTCTTCGGACCGGCAAGAGTGGAAGCAACCCCACGCAGAGCTCTGGACAGCGGCATCGTGGATTCTTCCGGCACCGGGGGCATCGGTCCTTGCAGCTCTTCGTGATGCACCAGAGTCTCGCCTTCGGCGTGGACCACGGCGGTGCGCCACACCTCGTCGCGCTCCGTGATCAGGTCGACGACCACCCAGTCCGCCAGCCGGGGCACGAGCAAGGCCACGAGCCGGCGCAGCGCCTCGTTGGTATCGAGGGTGGAGGTCAGTTGTGTGGTGGTCTCTGCCAGCAGGGCCAGGCGCTCGAGCTCGGTCAGCGCCTCAGTCACCGGCTCTGGCCGCCGGCCCGCTTCCTGCGGTTGCTGGTCGCAGTGGAAGACAACGAGTGTGGCGGCCTCCTGGCCACCGGTGTCATAGGGAGTGATCACCCAGGAGATGGGCAGCAGGGAGCCGTCACCGCGGGCGAACCACTCTCCTTCAGCCTGGGCGGTGCGTCCGGCGTGGAAGGCCTGCCGCATGCTGCATCGGCTGGTCGGCATCGGCTGGCCGCGGGCATCGCGGTGCAGCAGATCGTGCGCGTCACGGCCGACGAGGTCCTCAGCGGGCCGGGCCAGCAGCTGCTCGGCTCGGGCGTTGACCGCGATGATGCACCCTTTTTCATCCACCACGTACGCCCCCGCGCCGATGGCGGCCAGCGCCCCGGCCACAGTGGTGTCAGCCGCTCCACGGGATCGCTGATCCATGCTCTCGGTCCGCTCCGGCTCCGCCACGCGTGTGCCTCCTTCATGATCGTCGGTCGTGCCGCCCGCTGCGCACCCGGACGCTGCGTACTGTCCTGTCCTACGATCTTTTCCCGGCTACCCCCTTGTGCAGGCATGCCGGCCCTTGGCCCGGCGCGCGCCGGCTGCGCATGCGCCGGTCTCCTGGGTACTGGGCCAGTGACATCAGAAGCTCTGGTGCCGCGGGATGCACGCACGTCGGAGGTGACCATGAGGTACGACGAGTTCCTTGCTCGCGTACCCGAGCGCGGCGAGTACACCGACCAGGATGAAGCCGCTGCGATCACCGAAGCCGTCCTGGGCGTGCTGGCACAGCGGATCAGTCCCGGAGAGGTCGACGACCTGGCATCGCAGTTGCCCGGTCCGCTCGCACAGATGCTGGCCGACACCAAGCAGCAGCCCGAGAGGTTCGGGATCGAGGAGTTCTACCGCCGGGTCGCGGAACGTATCGGTGCACGGCCACGCACCGCCGAATGGGACGCCAGCGCAGCGCTGACCACCGTGGCGGACACCGTCAGCGGCGGCGAGCTGAACCAGATCATCAGCCAGCTCCCCTCCAGCTACGCCGTCCTGTTCGGCAAGCCCGACCTCGCCGACTGAGAACGCCACCTTTCGAGGAAGACCTGGCCCAGCAGCCGGGCCCTCCAAGCGGCTGTGACCTTGGCGGCCCTGGCAATTCGGGCCGCGCAAGACCCGGTGGCTGTGAAAGACGCGTGCAATGCCGGTTGACTTTTTGATGTCACCGCTAGACCAGACCCCAGCGGAGACCTAACGTCGCGGGCAGGCAAAGCCAGATCCGGGCGCCTGTCCTTGCCAGGCTCTCCTGGTTCGGATCACAGCCGGGGAGCCGCCGGACCGCCTGCTTGTCGTGACCAGAGTGCCAGAGGCCCATCGGGGTACGCGCACCTTAAGGCCGGGGCACCCGTCCCGAACGGATCTCCCGGATCTGGGGTGCCCTCGGCCTGTGGCGCCCGGACCCGCAGGGCACGGTCCGGGTTGGTGGCGTCGCATTCCTCCTTGACACGGGCCATGGTCGACGAGAAATACGGCGGGTGCGCATCGGGTGGATGCACGGCATCGTCCCGGCGATGTCGCGCACTCCCGCACGATGTCGTCCACTCCCGGCCGGTGGTATCCACTGGGCCTCCGCCAACTTGAAGACACAGGTCAAAGGGCTGGTGTGATCGGTGCTCAGGGTGCTCACGCTGGTCAGAGGCGGCTGTCTGCGCAGTAGATCATCCGCCAGCGGTTGCCTGCCGGTTTTCGGTGCTCGAAGCGGTGCGTGCGCTTCCCGAAGATCGCGGTGATCGTCTTGGCCGTGCTGCGGCACGACCAGCGCCCGGCCGACATGGCCGGCGGCAACAACGTGTCCGAGTCCACCGTCCGCCGCTGGCGGGACGAGCTGATCGCCCTCCTGGCCGCGCAGGCGCCGCGATTGGACCTCGCCCTGAAGAAGGTGGCTGGCTTTGCGTTCGTAGCGGCGGTGCAGGCGTCGGCATCCGGCGAGCCACGCCATGGTGCGTTCGATGGTCCAGGGGTGTCGGCCGAGCCGCTGGCTGGAGTCGATTCCCTTGCGGGCGATTCGTGGTGTGATGCGGCGGCCTCGTAACCAACGCCGCAGGTGGTTGTAGTCGTAGCCCTTGTCGCCGTGCAGCTTGCCGGGTCTGCGTCGACGTCGGCCGCGACGGGACCGGATCGGCGGTATGCCTTGCACCAGCGGGATGAGGGCCTGGCTGTCGTGGACGTTGGCCCCCGAGATGCCGACGGACGGGGGCAGACCGGTCCGCTCGGTGATCAAGTGGATCTTCGAGCCGTACTTGCCCCGGTCCACAGGATTCGGGCCTGTCAGTCCCGCCTTTTCAGGGCCCGCATGTTCACGGAGTCAATAGCGCACCGAGACCAGTCCAGTTCGCCGCGGGCGCCGAGCTCGTCGAGGACCAGGCGGTGGAGTTTCGCCCACACCCTGGCCTTCGACCACTCCGCGAACCGCCGGTGGGCTGTCGCGCCAGAAGGTCCGAACGAGGCGGACGGAAGTTGCTGCCACGTGCAGCCCGAGGTGGCGACGAACAGGATCGCCGCCAGCACCTCCCGATCGCCGTGCCGCCGCCGGCCACCACCCTGCGGACGTGTTGGCGCCTCCGGCACCTCCCGCTGAAACAACTCCCACAGCTCATCCGGCACCAGCCGCTCAACGATCCCCACCTCGGCAGGCATTCGAACAGTCCAAATGAGATGGGCTGTAAGGACCGAGCTCGGATTCAAGCCGACGGTGGAGGCTTGGTGTCGGCGTCCGTGTGGCCGGCCCTGCCAGGGCGCCAGACTCCGGCTGATTGCCCGGCAAACCTCGGCCGACCGCCGATCAGCCGGAGATGGCCGCCGTCCAGCCGCGGACGACGGTCTGCCTCGCCTTCTCCAGTTGTGCGTCGGTCGGGAACTGCGGCGTCCCCTCCACCGTCGGCAGTTGGGCGGCGGCGGCCTTGTCGAGGGTGCCGTCCTTCTGCATGACGTCCATGAGGACCGGGCGGGCATAGCCGTGGAGCCGGAGGTTCTGGCCCTCCGTGCTGAAGAGGTACTCCTGCCACAGGCGGGCGGCCGCCGGATGCGGGGCGTTTTTGTTGATCGCCTGTGCGTAGTACTGGGGGAAGCTGCCGTCGAAGGGGATCGCGACCTGCCAGTTCACGCCCTTGCCGCGGAGCTGGTCGGCGTAGCCGAGATTGAGGTAGTCCCAGTTGATGCTGATGGGCGTCCGGCCGGCCTCGATCGTGGCTGAGGTGGACTGGAGTGCATTGAAGTTGCCGGTCCTTTTCAGCTTGGCGAAGAAGTCGAGGCCGGGCCGGATGTCGTCGAACGACCCGTTGTTCGCCAGTGCGGCCGCGTAGACGCTGGCGAAGGCGGATTCAGCCCGGGTCGGGTTCCCCTCGAGCGCCACCATGCCGCGGTAGGCGGGCTTGAGCAGATCGGCGAAGGTCTCAGGGCAGGGCTTGACGCGCCGGGTGTCGCAGCCGATCGAGATGTAGCCGCCGTAGTTGTTGGACCAGTGGGCCCCGGGGTCCTTCTGGTTGCCGGGGATCGCGTCCCACGGCGCGACCTTGTACGGCGCGAGCAGATCCTGCCGTGCCGCCGCCCGGGCGAACGTGTCGCCGACGTCGATCACGTCCGGGGCGGTCGGCCGGTTTCGGCTGCTCCTCAGGGCGCTGATCTCGTCCGCGCTGTGCGCGTACGGATCTTCCACGGTGACCTTGATGCCGTACTTCTTCTCGAAGCCGTCGATCAGGCCGCCGTAGTCCGCCCAGTCACGCGGAAGCGCGATCGCCGTGAGCCTGCCCTCCTTCTTCGCCGCGGCGACCAGGGCGCGCATCCCGCCCACGTTCTGCGCGGAGGTCGCCGACGAGGGTTTCTCGATCCGGGCGGTCGGCGTGCCGCAGGCGTTCAGGCACAGTGCCGCGAGGGTGAAGCAGCCGAGTGCGGCCACGGCTCGGGCACGCGGTGCGGTCACGACGGCTCCAGGGGGTGGGGCGGCGCGATCGTGGAGTTGCGGAACTCTTGAGGGCCCCAGCGGTATGGCCGCCGCGTCGGCCCTGTCGTCCCCAAGGCCAGCGTACCCGCGCTAGTACTCCAGTTGCACTTCGCTATCGCCGCTGGTCAGAGGCTGTTTTCTGAGCATACTCAGCTACTCCAGCCGTAGATCGTGATCACGGATGCGGAGGCTGCCGTCCTGTCGCACCGAAGGTTGAGTGATCTCACCGAAGGCAGAGTGCGGGCGGTCTCGTCTCACAGGAGCTTCAGTGAGGCCCGGCCCCACAAGGGGTCTACAAACAGGCCATCTCAATTGGTGAGTCGGCGGTAACAGATGAGGGTGCATGCGATGCTGGTGAAAGCCAGGAAGTGGCTTGCCTGGCGTTCGTAGCGGCGGTGGAGGCGTCGGCACCCGGCAAGCCAGGCCATCGTGCGTTCGATCGTCCAGCGGTGCCGGCCGAGCCGCTGGCTGGAGTCCGCGCCCTTGCGGGCGATCCGGGGCGTGATTCCTCGGCCGCGTAACCATCGCCGCAGGTGGTTGTAGTCGTAGCCCTTGTCGCCGTGGAGCTTGTCCGGCCTTCGCCGCCGTCTGCCGCGCCGGGACCGGACCGGCGGAATTCCCTGCACGAGCGGGATCAATGCCTGGCTGTCGTGGATGCTGGCCCCGGAGATCACGACAGACAGGGGCATACCTGCATGATCGGTGATCAAGTGGATTTTCGAGCCGTACTTGCCTCGGTCGACAGGATTCGGCCCTGTCAGCTCCCCCTTTTCAGCGCCCTCATGTTTACGGAGTCGATCGCGCAACGGGACCAGTCCAGCTCGCCCCGAGAGCCGAGCTCGTCAAGGACCAGGCGGTGAAGCTTCGCCCACACTCGAGCCTTCGACCACTCCGCGAAGCGTCGGTGAGCCGTTGCGCCCGACGGCCCAAAAGAGGTGGACGGCAGCTGCTGCCACGTGCAACCCGACACCGCCACGAACATGATCGCGGCGAGCACTTCCCGGTCTCCGTACCGACGCCGGCCTCCACCTTGCGGCCGCGTCGGCGCCTCGGGCACCACTCGCTTGAACAACTCCCAAAGCTCATCCGGCACCAGCCGCTCAACTATCCCCACCGAGGCAGGCTATCGAGGCGCGGAATGAGGCAACTCGTGAACCGACGACGCGGCTCGGGCACGCGACTGACCTGCAAGACCACAGCCCGGCTCCGGTCAAGGCCACAATCGAGGCCCGTTCCCGTCAACGGCCGGGCAACTCAGCCGACACCCTGGACGTAATAGGTATTGTTGCCATTCGTCTATTACTCGCATCCAGGGGGTGTTCAACCTCTCATGAACACGGCCGAGGCCATTCAAGCGTGGGTGTCTGGCTGGTCCGTTTCGCGCGGCACAGCCGACCCGGCCGCTACTGCCTGGGGGTTCACCATTGACGTTGGCCTGCCCGGGCATGTCGTACGCCACGTGCTAACAACCGCCGACGATGCGGCTATCCGCAAGATCACTGAAGACACCACTGCGCCCGGCGCATGGGTGAAGGCACCCGCATCCCCAGAGGCACTCGAGCCCTGGCTCGGGCTTGGATGGTCCGTCGCCGGCGGACCCGGCTTCCTGATGTCCGTCCCGCTGAGCGCCGCCTGTTCCGACGCCCCACCCAAGACGGCCGACGGCTACCGGTTGCGCAGCTGGACCCGAGCCGGCGTCACCCATGTCCTGGTACGCACCACCGACGGTGCCTTCGCCGCACGCGGACAGATCGCCGTCGTCGGCCCCACCGCAGTCGTCGACCAGGTCGAGACCGACCCAGCTCATCAACGCCGTGGTCTGGGTCGCCTCGTGATGCACACGCTCGCCAACGCTGCCGCCGGACAGGGCGCGACAGAGGGCGTGCTCGTCGCGACGTCGGAAGGCCGGGCTCTGTACGAAACGGAGGGATGGCACGTGCTGGCTCCGCTGACCGGCGCCATGCGGAACTGAAGCCCGCTTCATCGTGGTTCCGAACACTCCAGCGAGGAGCCAAATGAGATGGCCTGTAAGCACGGGTCCCGCTGACCAGCGGGACTGACGAAGCCCACGGCTCTGAGCTGCTCAGATGCCGTGCGCTTCTGTCGTTGTTGGTTGGCGTTGGCCGGCCTCGCACGGCCCGGGGACGGCCCCGAAATCGCGCCGGTGGTGCGTGCCGGGAAGGTGCGTCACCTGCTGCAGGCAGCGACGATGCCCAGAATTACCAAGGCCACGAAGAACATCGCTACGCAACCGCCTATGGCGCTCTCCGCCTCCGCGACGATCCCCTTGGGCTTCGGGCGGGACTTCCTGTAGTCCTGCATCCCTCGCGCAACCGCACGCCTGATTTCGTCCTCGTCCACGGAGTCCCCCAAGCCAGCCACTGTGTTCTGAACGGCCACGGTCAACCTACCTGTTTGCACCATCGCCGCTCGATCCATCGGCGCGCGCAGTGGCCGGCGCTGACCTCTTCGTCCCGAACTATCGGCCGGACGGCCGTTGCGGTCCAGGATGCCGGTCATGGGGACTTCGAAGGTCTATGTCGGTCGGCTGCGGTCGCGGTGGTTGCTGTACTCCGCTGCGTACCGCAACGGGCGGCCAGCGAGGTGAGACCAGCAGGGTTGACCTCGCTGATGACAGTGAGCGTCAGTCCGGTGCTTCGCGGCGGCGTCGATCTCGGCGATCAGGGCCTCGATGCCGTCGGCGGGGAACAGGAAGCAGCGGTCCTGCTCGCTGCCATGGGCGCCTCCTGACGGCCGCCGACGGTCGGCAGTGTGGTCCACCTTCGGGCCCAGGCCCCCCGCTCATCCCCTGTGCGCCGCGGGCTGCTCGGCCGAGGCAGAAACCGTCGCGTCGTAGCTCTACCTCAGCAACGACTCCAAGGAGCTTGGGGACGTCATTGCGCAGGCCATTGCGTCCGGTAAGGGCCTCTGCGGCCAGAGGGGCGGGAATGAACAGGATCCCGGCCCGATTACGGGCCGGAATCCTGTATTGTGCGCCTTGCCGGAGGGCGCCGGCCCAATTCCGGTGAGCCGGCGTTCTCCAGCGTGCGCATCAGGTGGCTGCTGGCCTCAGTCCTCGCCGAATGCGCCACCCCAGCCGAATCCGCCACCCTCGCCGAATCCGCCGCCCTCGCCAATCCCGTGGCGGCAGATGACGCGGAAGCTGGCGACGACTCCGTTCTTGACCTTCACGCCGTCCTCCATCTCCTCGTGGTGCTCGCCCTTCTCGTGGTGCTCGCCCTTCTCGTGGTGCTCGCCCTTCTCGTGGTGCTCGCCGTTCTCGTGGTGCTCTCGCTCCTCGCAGTTCTCGTTCTCGTGCTCGTGCTCGTCATCGTCCTTGAACCTCGGGCAGACGCCGTTGGCGGAGCTGAAGGGGCCGACGGTGGCGACGGGGGCGCCGTTGTTGCAGACGGCCCCGCGGAAGACCTCGACCACGTTGCGGCTGTCGTTGCGGATGTTGAGGGTCTTGGCACCCAGGCCGCTGACGACGGTGATGCAGCCGTCGGGGCGGCCGGAGAATTCGCGCTCGTTGAAGAGGATCCTGCCCTCGAAATGGCGGCGGGGCCCCCCTCCTTCTCTTCCTTCGTTGCCCTTGCCCTCGTTGCCCTTGCCCTCGTTGGTGTTGGGAGTGCTGGGACCGCCGGACGGTGCTGCCGTGACCGCCGGGGCGACCTGGGGAACCGGCGCCGAGGCGGCCGAGGCGTAGGTGATGCCTGTCGCGGTCATGGCCGCGGCGGCCGCGACGGCCGTGGCGATCTTGCGGGAACGGATCGTGAACATATCGCTTGCTCTCCTCTGAGACTGGGACAGGAGCGCCCGCTGTGACAGCCGGTGCGTGATTGAACGTACTAACACCCCTTATCGCTGTCATATCGAGCAAATCGGGATCCCGGCTCCGTGGGGCTGAATCGGGTACGCGGAGCCCTCGACGCCACTCAGAGACAGAGCTGGTGGGCCATCAAATGCACTGTAAGCACAAGCAGTTGGACAGCAATTAGTCCTTGCAGGTGATCTTCTAACGTCTAGTCACCCGCAATGCTGGTGGGGCGCCGGGAATTGTCGGCGAGTCGCTGCTTGACATACGGCCTGTCGCAGGTTCAAAGGAGGCCACGTGAACGGGGGCTGTCCGACGAACGTAGCCGCACGCAGCAGGATTCGCCCAGGCCGGACGGTGACCAATTCCAGCGGGCGCGGTCTACCGGCCACGTCCAGAGAATCAAAGGGCGTGACAAGATCTGTCTTCTTGCCCTGGGTACGTTCACACGAAGGCCGCAGAGGTGAGCTTGCTGCATGACGATGCCCGAGGGGACGCGTTCGACTTCGCGTCACACTTCCGGGAAGACCTCGTGCGTGCCTGACTCGGCGCGGTGACACGCTGTTCGAACTGTGCGATGCGATGCTCTGCGAGAACGGACCGGTCACCTCGCCGGTAGACCTGACACTTGGTTCGAACCCTGCGCTCCAACCGGAGTGACATCAATTCTCACTGACATTGATCACGCGGAATCGGCGCAAGTGACTCCCAAACTCGCGTCGAAACGACATCCACGAAAAGTGACACAGCCACGCGCAGCTCGGCGACCATGTTGATGAGGTCCTGGAGGCTGCGGCCGTAGCGGTCGAGTGAGGGGACGACGAGGGCGTCGCCCACGTCGAGGAACGCGTGGCACGCCTTCAGCTCGGGGCGGAGCGCATCCTTGCCGGACTTCTTGTCCGCGAAGATCTTCCGGCACCCGGCTGCGGTGAGCGCGTCGAGCTGCCGTTCCAGCTTCTGCCCGCCGGTCGACCCCCGGGCGTACCCGATTTCCGCTGGCCCCTGAGTGGTCGTCATGACCCCGGGATCATGTCAGAAAACGGCGGTTCGGGTTTCTTGAACGACCCAGGTTTTAAAGGGTTTTTGAAGGCCCGGAAGGGTCCCGACACCCCTCTGGGAGGGATCTTCAGAAAACGAAGGTTTCTTGCAGGCGGACACCCGGACGGTGGGGGTGTCAGGCGAATCTCGGCATCCACGGATGCGCGTTTGCGGCGAACAATAGTTATGAGTCATAATTACTTCATGGAGAGGAACGAGGCCCACGTGTTCCGGCAGGACCTCATGGCGCTGCACCGGCGGCTGCGCGAGGAGCACGTCGGCGGCATCCCGCTGAACGAGGTCCTGGTCCTGGGAGCGGTCGACCGGCATGGAGCGTCCGCCAGTCCGAGCGGCATCGCAGATGACCTGCGCATGGCCAGGCCTAATGTGGCCGCCCTGCTGCGGCGCCTGGAGGCCAAGGAGCTCGTCGAGCTGACGCCGGATCCCGCCGACGGCCGACGGAGCCTCACAGCCCTGACCCAGCGCGGCCGGCAGCTGCTAGAGCGTGACCGGTCGGAGCGCGAGTCGTGGCTGGTGAGAGCCGTCGCCGCGGCACTGAGCCCAGCGGAAGCGCAGCAGCTCCTGGCGGCCGGTGCCCTGATGCGGCGCGTCGCGGACTTCCGCGAACAACCCTGAGCATGAAAGAGAAGGACACCCCATGCGCACGGCACTCATCGGTCTGGACTATATCGTCGACATCATGCACCCGGACGGGAAGATCGCCCGGTGTGCGCCCCAGGCAGCGGAACGGGACGTCGTAGCCCGGTTCAATGCCGCGAAGGAGACCGCTCGGCAGCGCGGCTGGCTGACCGTCCTGGTGAAGGTCGGTTTCGAGGCCGGGTATCACGACCAGCCCAAGCACTCGCCGATGTTCGGCCGTGCCCACGAGTTCGGCGCGCTCGACCTGACCGGCCCGGGCACTGCCTTCCACCCCGATCTGCACGTCGATGCCGACGATTTCGTGATCGCCAAACCGCGCATCAACGCCTTCTACGGCACCCGGCTCCAGCAGAGCCTCTCCGCGTCGGGCATCGAGCGCGTGGTGCTGTGCGGGGTGAGCACCGTGTGGGCCGTCCAGGCCACCGCCCGCGACGCGCACGACCGCGACTACCGCGTCGTCGTCGCCGAGGACGCGTGCGCCGCCCCGACCCTCCAGGAACACGAGGCGTCGGTGCAGATGCTGACCGGGATCGCGACGATCACCACCACCGGGCAGCTGGCCGACCTGTGACCGAGCCTCGTCCGCTCGCGGCGGGGTTGAGAATCTACCTCCGCCGCGAAGCTGGAGCGCACTACCACTGGCGGTTCGGGATCCTCGTCAGCGCGGTCGTCGCGGTCCCTCTGATCACCGGTGAGCTCGCCGGATCCCGCACAGCCGGCGCCACCGCCGCGCTGGCCGCCTGGTTCATCGCGCTGGCGATCCCGCCCCGGACCGCGCTCCAGCGCCTGCTGTTCCTGGGCCGACGGCTGCTGATTCTCACCGCCACCAGTAGCCTCGGGCTCCTCACCGGCCACCACGAGCTCTGGACCGCGGCCGCCATCATCATCCTCGCGCTGATGATCCCCGTGCCGGGGATGACCATCACCCCGCTGATCACCTTCCTGATGGCGACCAACGCCCCGCAAGGCCTGACCGCCACTGGCTACCTCGCAGCCTTCTTCCTCGGTGGCGCTGCTGCCCTGGCCGTCCTGCTGCTCCCCGCCGCGGCCTCGCCCGTCGCACCGCCGTTCACCGGCCTGCGAGTCAAAGCCCCCGGGCGGCAGCTTGCCGACCACATCCGCCGACGCAGTCCGCAGGCCCGCTACGCCGCACAGGCAGCCGTCTGCATCTGCGTTGGCTACCTGGTCCTCACCGCGCTGCACTGGCCCTTCGCCACCTGGGTGCTCGTCGGGGTCCTGACCACACTCCGCCCCTCCTGGGAGGCGACCGAGGCACGGCTGGTCAAACGCAGCATCGGCATGGTCGGCGGGTCCGCGCTTACCGCGGTGCTCCTCCTGATCAGCGCCCACACCGGCTACTGGACCACCGTTGCCTTCATCGCCGTCCTCGGCGGCCTCGCCCGCCCGCTGCGCCAGTACAACTACGGTTACTGGCCCCTCCTCGGCACCCCCGTCCTGCTGCTCCTCACCAGCCTCGAAAAGCCCCTCGCCGTGACGGACTCCGCCTGGCGACTGGGTAACAACCTCCTCGGCGCCACCATCACCCTCCTGGCCATCACCTTCCTGTGGCCCCACCCCACCCAGCGCCGCCCACCGCGGTCACACCAGGCCGACAACAGCGACCCCTGACCTTCCAGCGCCCTCGCTCGGCCGACCTCGCGACGGTTACACCTGACGGCCGCTCAGTCGTCGGCGTCGGCTTCGACGGCGTCCGGGTCCCGGCGGTGTCCGCAGCCGCTCCAGCTCCGAGACCCGCTTGCCCTCCGGAACGTCGAGCAGCCCGGCCAGTGCCGGCGCGAGCGCAGGATCGGCCCGGTGGGTCGCCCGGGTCACCGCCTCGTACAGGCGCCGCTCGGCCACCGTACGGGCCTCGGACACCGGCCGAGCCAGCACCGAGACCCCGGGCAGCAGCACCCGGTTCTTGCGCAGCCAGGTCACCGCGTGGTTGAACAGCGCCTCCGGCCCCTCGGCGTGCGTCCACGCCCTCCCGTACAGGAAGCTACGGAACTCCCGGCCCCACTTCCGGTCGGTGAAGTCCCGGTACTTGAACCGCTCCTGGATCTCCTCAGCATGCTCGTACGGCGTCCGGCGCCGCTCGGGGTACCGCTTCACGCACGAGGTGTCCTCGATGCCGAGCTGAGTGGCGAGGTACTCCACGACCTCCCACGGCACAGCCAGCGGATCACCGGCCAGGAACCGGCCGATGTAGCGGACCGTGCAGATCTGCACCGCCATGCCCAGCCGGTGAGTGTCCGTACGCCGCAGCGCGATCAGGTCACGGTCGTCGTCATCGAGGAAGAAGAACCGCTCCAGCTCCGGGCGCGTGGGCACCTGAGTGAACGTCCCGTACGCCTCGGCCTGCTCATCAGTCAGAAACTCCACCGGCACGGCCGGGACCGTAGTCACCCGTGAGGCGCCGGCGGCGGGTATCGCCGAACCCCAGCACCACCAACGGACAATGTGCTACCCGAGCAAGATCAATCTCAGCGGCACTTTCTGTACCGCAACTACTCACACCCGGTCCGCCACCACATCAACGTGCTGGGCCGGTACTCCTTCCAGCCCCCCCGACCTGCCCGGCGGAATGCGGCCCCTCCGTGCCCCGGACGCTGTCGACGAGTAGCAAGACGCGGCGGGCGCGTCTGGCCGCGCCCGCCGCTCGCACCGTCTTGGGAACTCTAGGCGTTGGCCGCCTGGACGCGGACGGCTCGGGCGCGGACCACGAAGGGCCGGGAGAAGACGGTGATGGCGATGGAGACGGCGGCCACAAAGGTGATGGCCGTACCAGAAGTGAAGTGCTGGGCAATGCCGCCAGCGATCGCGGCTCCGATACTTTGCCACGTCATCCGGCCGGCGGACTCAACTCCCTGGACCTGGCCACGGACCGGATCAGGGGTCAACTCCAGAAGCTGCTCCTGGAGCGGCAGGGTGGCAGCGAAGCCGGCACTGGCGGTGAACACCGCGGCTGTCGCCACCAGCATGGGCGGGTGGACGGCGAACAGCAGGTAGGGGGCGGCGAGCAGCAGTCGCAGGGCGAATGCGTAGCGGCGTCGCTGCTCGGCGGTGAACAGCCGCCCGACCGCAAGGTCACCGAGGAGCATGCCTGCCGATCCGGCGGCCAGGAAGACGCCAGCGTGATGGGGGGCGTAGGAGATGAACAGGGCCTCGCAGCCAACGATCAGGCCGTTGGGGACCCACAGGTTCAGCAGCAGCGCGCGTTGGCCGGAGTGGGAGAAAAGCTCGATGTTCGTCGTCCAGGTCTGGCGCAGTCCAGGGCGACGGGTCAGACGGATCGAGCGTTCCCGGACCGTCACCGCCACAATGATCAATCCACCGCCGGTCAGGGCTGTCGCGACGGCGAAGACCTCCTGCGGGCTCAGGTACCGCAGCAGTACGGCGCCGATGGCGTAGCCGAGGATGGCCATGCCTCCCGAGGTGATGTTCATCAGCGAACGTGCCAGTGCATAGGTTGAGGTCGGCACCACCTCGGCGAGCAGCCCCATCCGTGCGCCCGTTCCCAGGGACTGGAAGAACCCCAGTACAAGGAGCAGACCGAACCGGGCGGCGAGCGGCAGCCCTGGAACCGCCTGTGCGGCAACACCTACGAGCGAGACGCACTGGAGCGCGACGAGGGTCCGGCGAGGACGGCTTCCGTCCGCGACCGACATCAGCGTCAGCGCACCGAGTACCGTCGCGAAGGTGGCGCCGTACATGCTCACAGCGGTCAGGAACGGGGACTTGGTCTGCTGGTTGACCAGCGTGCCGAGCGCGAAGCCCGACAAGGTGCTCGCGGCGACCGTCAGTGTGAAGCTGGCGTACAGGCCGACGAATTCACGGTTGCGGAGCAGGTCACGGTAGGTGGTGGGAGGTGTGCCGGAGGCAGATGTGTCAGAAGGCATGAAAAAAGCCTTCGCGCGCTCCCAACCTAGGGCGCCGAAGGCCGACTGCTCGATTATAGCAAGTGCCCCGGTCCCCACCACGGCCCGCATCGGACCGGGAGAGACGCGGACGCGGATACGCACCGGTCTCAGCAGCACCGCGCATTCACCGGCGGCTGTCGCCAGGTGCGAGCAGACTGGTCAGCTCAGAGATCGCCTCGGGGGACGGCTTGAAGTAGCGGCGGACGTTCTCCGGCTTCTTGTGCCTCGACTTCGCCTTCAGCATCAGCAGGGAGGCTCCCTGCTCGCCCAGGTGGGTCAGGGCGGAATGACGGTACTCGTGCAGGTCCCAGCCTGTCCCCGGCCCGCGCACGGCGGTGTGCTTGTCCTATTCGACCGGCGACCCGCACGGCGCCGCCGGCCTGGTCAACGGCGCGCTCGGCCAAGCCCGCCGGATCGGCTCACCGAGGATGGAGGCGATGCTGCACGCCCGCCTCGCCCGCGCTCACGCGCACGCCGGCGAGTCCCGGGCCTCCGCCCGCGCCCAGAACGCCGCGCTCGACGCCTATGACCGAGCCCGCGACCATTCCCCGGAGGAGGACCCGGACTGCGTGTACTGGGTCAACCTCGGCGAACTGCGGATGCTCTCCGGATCCTGCGCCCTCAACCTCGGCAATCCCGCAGAGGTGCCGACGCAGTTCACCGCGGAATAGCCGACGGGATCGTCACCAGCCGCAAACGAGCGGTCTTGACCGCATCGTCCCTGTCCCTGCCGGGCTCAGTCCCGCGAATCCCGAAACTTCGCGCTGATGAAGAAGGCGACCGCAGCGAAGACCAGGATCCCTCCCACGAGGCCGCAGGTCGTCCACGAAACGTCGAAGAGCACGAGGATCACGGTTACCACGGTGGCCAGCACAGCCATCCCTGCGCCAGATGCGGTGATGTCGCTGCGCGGCGGGTCGTACTGGTGGCGGTTGACCGGTGCTACTGCGGGCGGGAGCGAGGGGTGGTCGGAGATGTGGGCGGCGCCGGCTCGCGCCAGCTGCGAGGCCTTGCGGCCGGCCGCCGCGCGGAACGCGGCGAATTCGTCGTTGTACCTGACCGCAGCGCTCCACCCAGGATCCACCGCTTCCCACCCGCTGCCCTCAGCTGTCTTGTAGGTGGCGTGGATCTGGTCGGTGAGGTCCTGCCACTCCGACATGCCGGTCAGTTCGGCTAGTCCGGCGAGGCGGGGCAGGACGTCCCTGAGGTGTGTGTGGCCGTCGTTCTTGGTCGGGATCGGGCGGGGGTCGAAGAGCAGGGCGAGCCGCTTGAGGTAGTCGGTGAGATCGGTCCAGCACTCATCGGCAGACGCTCCGATCTTGAACGTCCTGGTGGGCCGGTCCTTGTTGATCCCTGCCAGCAGCCGGGCAGCCCGCATTGAGTCGTACGGGCGGGAATCCGCACGGGGGACGTCGATCGTGCGGACGAGGGCTTCGGCCTCAGCCGCCGCCGCCTTGAGCGCTTCGTGCTCCGGCATGTCCTGCCGGCCGGGAAGCAGGTCCGTCCTGCCCTCTTTCTGTAGTTTGTGATGAAGCCTCGCCCATCTCCGCTTCCACGCCGCCTTGTCGGCGCCCAGATGCCCGGCCACACCGACGACGGCGCGCATGTGGGGCAGACTCCGTGGACTCAAGACTCTGGAGATGTGCGACTCCGACCAGTGCAGTGCCGCCGCAAGTTCGGTGTTGCTCCGGTCACCGGCCAACTCCCGCAGCTCCCGGGTGAACTCGCGCAAGGGAGCAGGTAAGTCTTCCAGAGGCGTGCGCGGTGCCCCCCGACGTGCCGTCCCGCCATCTCCGCCGGCGTCTCCGACGTCCCCCTGTTCTGGCATGGCGTCAGGCTATCGAGTAGCTCGCGAGGCCGGAATAGGGGCATTCCCGCTGGTCCGAGGCCATTCAGAAAGAAACTCCCGGCCAGGTGGCAGCCCAGCGAAATCCCGCCGCTGAAGCAGCAAGAAAGATCGGTTCTAACGATGTCGGCCCCGGGCTACAACCACATCAGGCCCCGACCCGCGGGGCTCCACTCGGGAGAGCAGGGACATCATGAGCACGATCAACCCGGTCCGCCGGAACAACCGCTATCTGGACATGACCGTCTTCCTCGCCATCCTGGCCACCGGCATCCTGCTGATCCTCCTCCACGTTCCGGCCGGGTCCTTGGGCACCATCGCAACCGCCCTCTCCGGACTCTACGGAACCTGGATCGGCGTGCGGCACTCCTCCCGACCTCCCGCCGGTCCGCCCCGATACAGCAGCAACCGACGCACCCCGACCGACCCCGCCGACACCACCGAGATAGACCAGCCCGTCAGCTAAGCCACCCCGCGGCGGCCGCGGCGGTCACCCGCCCCGGCCCCTTCGTTCGCTTCTGGCTGGTGGCACAGGTCTTACCGGCACTCCAGAAACCCGTAGGAGAGGGCACACGGACGTCAGCGCCTCCCAACCATGCGACCTGCGCATACGGCTGCGGCCCGCGAACACCCGATGTGTTCGCGGGCCGCAGCCGTAAGGGAGATCAGCTGGCGTTCGGGTTCCGCCCGATCAGCTGGGTCAGCAGCTCAACGATCTGCGCCTGGTTACGATCGATCTTCTCGGTGAGGCCTCGGACCTCACCGGCGAGGTCATCCACTTTCGCGTCCAGGTTGCCCACCTTCTGATCAAGGGTTGCCCACCTGCAGGCGCAGTGCCGTGAGATCGCTCTTGACGATCCCGAACTCTCGATCCGTCCGCTCCGCCCCGTCCTCGAAACAGCGGGTGAGAGCGGCGATCTCGCCCTGCGCGCCAGGGTCCTCAGGCACGCGGATCTCCTGCCAGATCATGCGATGGGATGGTCGTCAGTGGTCCTCTACGATATCGCGGTCACCGCTTCCCAAGCGCCGCCTGCCATTGGGCCGGCCGATCACCGGTACAGAGCGGTCCAGCGCACTCATTGGGGCGGCCGATTCAGGCCGGACGGCGCATCGACCGGGCGATGATGACGACCTCAGCGGTGGCCAGTCCCCACAATAGGGCGGCCACCCAGGCGAGCAAACCGTCGCCGACAGCGATGTAGGTAGTGCCCCACACGATGGCCATGACCACCAGCGGAGCAATCATCGCCATACGGCTGCCCCGAATCGGCGATGTCTGCTGCCGACCGTATGTCGAGCGCAGATAGCCGCGGTACAACGTGCACACAGTCAGCACGATCGCACCACTCCACACCAGCACTTCAGCCACGTTGCGCTGTCCCCTCTCAAGTCAGCGGCGGCACCTACTTGCAGTAGCCGCCCTTGTACTGTGCAACAACACCGTCGGTCTTGACCTCTACACACTTGTCCGCGTGCTCGACGAGAGCCGCCTGTGCCACGACGAGTGTCAGAATAGGGTCGATCACAATGTCCATGGAGCCGGCGATCGTGGTCAGGACGGCAAGAGCGACGGGACCGCCGTATGCCAGCTTCTTGGTCTCGGACTTGTTGAAATACGCGGTGCCCGTGATGATGCCCCACGTGAAGTGGGGATCGGCGACCACAGGGAAAGCGGTGTTGCTCGTGGTCGCCACCGTCTGAACGAGCTGATCGCCTTCGAGCGTGTAATGAGTCGGTACGGGCTGGCCGTTGGCGTCCTTCGCCCAGGGCGCGGAGATGTGCCCGACCTCCTGGGCGCCGGTGCCGCCTGCCAGGGTGCGCAGCAGGAGGTAGCCGCCAGCTCCGTCTTCCACTGCTTTGGTGTCGGCCGGCAGGTTCAGGGTGAAGCGCTGCGTGGTCGGTGCCTGGGCATTCTTGAGCGTGATCAAAGTGGACGCGCCACCGTCCGTGGAGGGCTGGACCGCCAGGTCGGTCGCGGTGGCGGCATCCGGGTAGACGACGGTGCCCTCTCCGGCCTTAACCCCTCCACGTCACTGCGGCCGGGCAGGCCGAGTGACAGGCTGCCCGTGCCCGGTGCTGAGGCGGCAACCTGACCGCCGGCGTTCTCCGGGGTGGAGACGGTTACACCACCCGTCGTAGCTTGCGCCGGACTGGTGGCCGTGGCCGTGGACGCGGCGATGGTCTGCGTGCCAGTGGCCTGCTGCACAACAGCGGCAGCCTGCACGGCGGTATCACCGTCAGCGGCGAAGGCCGGGGCGCTGGTGACAGCAAGAGCAGCAGTCAGGGACGAAGCAAGAGCGGCAGAGATCGCTGTACGTATACGCATTACGCGCAAAAAGCAGCGACGACGCGCACCAAAACATGCAACTCCCCCACAAGCAGCCTGAAGCTCCTGTTCAGAGAGCTGTGAGCACGTACACGCAGCACTTGTTTCAGCTGCGCGGCGGCCTCGCTATTTGTGCATGCCTTGGATCTTGCGATGCAAGTGAAGGGACTGTGATGGAAGCCGATGGGCGCGTTATTTGAGGGTCGCTTGAGCTTTCACGCCTATGGCAGCCCCAATTCCTTCGGCTACTGGGCAGGGTGGTTCGTCCCTCGAATCAGACGGACTCAAACACGGCAGCTGTAGTTCTGGTGTTCGTGCAGGTCGGGCGTGTCAGGGGCGGGTCTGGGCATGCGTACGGCCACTGTGATCATGAACGTTTGTGAGCACGTACCAAGAGACGGTGGCCGTGGAGGCCACGATAGCCGGGCAGGCGTGGGCGAAGGCGTTCGGAGCGGCGATGGGCGTGATTGGAGGCTGTTTCGCGAGGCGTGAAGCACGCGAGACCGACCGGGAGTTGACCGCCGGGCTGCTGCTGGAGGTGCACACGCGCAACTGTTGGACCCTCGCCGAGGCGCTCGGGCACCCCGGCCCGCATCGGTTGCAGCATCTGCTCTCTCGCGCCCGTTTCGATCACGACCAGGCGCGCGAGCAGGTCGCCCGGATGGTCATCGATCACCTTGCCGACGAGGACGTGGTGCTGGTGGTGGACGAGACCGGGGACGCCAAGTCCTCGACTGGCTGTGTGGGCGCGGGCCGGCAGTATTCCGGTGCCCTGCACGGTGTGGGTCTGTGCCAGGTCGCGGTGCATCTGGCCGTGGTCACATCGACCACACGGGTGATCATCGACCGGGCCTTGTACCTCCCGGCTGACTGGGTCGCCGATGATGAGCGACGCGAGGCGGCCGGCGTCCCCGACGAGATCACCTTCGCCACCAAGTCACAGCAGGCCGCACGGATGGTGGCCGATGCCCTCGACGCCGGGGTGCGCGCTCGCTGGTTCGCCGCCGATGAGGTCTACTGCGGCCGTGAACTACGCATGGAGATCCGCCGGTTAGGACTCGGCTATGCCGTCGGTGTCCCGGCCACCCACCCGGTCGTCGACGGCGCCGGACGGCGCTGGCAAGCCCGTCAACTGCTCAACAAGGTCCGCCCCGAGCAGTGGATGCGCCAGGCCACCGGCGACGGCGCCAAGGGCCGACGCCAGCTCGCGAAGGGCTACACCGGCCTCGACCAGGGCCAGGTCACCTGCTGGAACTCCTGGACGCGGTGGTCACTGTTCTCCCTGATCGCCGCCGCCGTTCTCACCATGACCCTGCATACCGAGACACCCGTCACCACCAGACGACCGACCCGTCTCGTCCCGCTGACCTGCCCCGAACTCGTACGCTTCCTACGGACCTTCGTTCTGCCGCCACCCACGCGTGATCGCGAGCACGCGCTCCGCTGGACCGCTTGGCGCTGACGGCATCAGGCCATCGCGCAAGCTTGCCACCAGCAACGACACCACCTTTACGACCAACCGTGATCGGAACCACAGCTGCCGTGACTGCCCCGCGCCGCGCGATTCGTGGCCAGATCGGCGAACGGGGTTACCGTTGCGCGTCGGCTTGTGCGCGGGCACGTTCGATGTCGGGGACGTGGCTCTCGGCCCATTCCCGGACGGCACGTAGGGGTGTCAGCAGTGACCGGCCGAGGTCGGTGAGGGCGTATTCGACATGTGGGGGATTTGCGGGAATCTCCGTGCGAGAGATCAGACCGTCGTACTCCATCGCCCGAAGCGTCTCGGTGAGCGCCTTCGGTGTGATCCCCCGGATGTGCGCCTTGAGCTCGGTGAATCGCATCGGCCTGTTGTCCAGCGCGTTGACGATGAACACCGTCCAGCGCGCCCCGATCCGGTGCAGAACGGTGCGACTGGGGCAGGTCGCGGCCATGATGTTGTAGGCCTTACCCATACACGACTCCCGGTAGCGTTGTGGATACCGGTATAAAATCTATACCGTCCGGGGTGTGTCTCTTCCCGATTGCACGGTCCGTCCCTCGATAGCTCGGCACGGACGTTTCGTCGCAGCGATCGTCATCGACTCGCTCGGCACCGGTGTCTTCGTCCCCGTTTCGATGCTGTATTTCCTGGCCACGACGTCGCTGACGCTGGTGCAGGTGGGCGCGGCACTGACGACGGCCGGGCTGCTGGCGCTCCCGGCGGGTCCTCTGGTCGGAGGACTGGTCGACCGGCACGGCGCCAAGCCGGTAGTGCAGGCGGCAAACCTGGCCCAGGCACTCGGCTTCGCCGGGTATCTCGTCGTGGGCCAGACATGGCAGATCGCCATCTGCGCCTGGTTGAACAGTGCCGGGCGGGCGGTGTTCTTCAGCTGCTACGGCGTGACCGTCACGGCGCTGGCCGCGCCCGGCCAACGCGAGCGCTGGTTCGGTCTTCTGGGGTCGGTACGCAACCTCGGCTACGCACTCGGCGGGCTCTTCTCCGCCGTCGCCGTCAGTATCGGTACTCACGGCGCCTACGCCACGATCGTGGTCGGCAACGCCTTGTCCTATGTCGCCGCCTTCGTTCTGATGCGGGCCGTGCCGAATGTCCGTCCCGAGGCGGGCCAGGACACTGCTGGAGGCTGGGGGCGCGTGCTCCGGGACCGGCGGTACCTGTTACTGGTCGCGCATCAACTGTGTTTCGCGATTTCCTTGTTCGCCCTCAACATCGCGATACCGGTCTACGCCGTGCACGTGCTGGGACTGCCTGGCTGGAATGCCGGCACGGTCTTCACGCTCAACACCCTGATGGTCGGCTTCGGCCAAGGCATCGTCGTCGGGTGGCTCAGCGGGCGGATCCGCAGCCGCGTCCTCGTCGCCGGACACGTCTCCTTTGCGGCCGGCTACCTCCTGTTCCTCGCCGCCGACCGCGTGGCTGCGCCCGCCCTCGCGGTCGGCGTCTTGTTGCTCGGTGCAATCAGCTACACCTTCGGTGAAATCCTCGGCGGCCCCATCACGTCGACTGTCGCCGCGGAGAGCGCCCCAGACGCTCTCCGCGGCCGGTACTTGGCCCTCAACCAGCTCGCCGTGACTGTCGCAGGAGCGGTCGCTCCGGCCGTGCTCTCCGGGTTGCTGTCCACCGGGGCAGCCTCGATCTGGCTGACCCTGGTGGGCGTCAGCGTCCTCGGAGCCACGCTCGCCACTACGATCGGCAAAGTGGTGCCAGCGGCGCAGAGCCGCATCGGAGATGTCTAACCGGCGGATCTCCGTGCGTAGTTCGCGGCCGCAGTAGACCTCTCACCCCCCACCGCCGTCCCGAACGCCTTCGCCCACGCCTGCCCGGCTATCGTGGCCTCCACGGCCACCGTCTCTTGATACGTCCTCACAAACGTTCATGATCACGGTGGCCATGCCCATACCCATACCCATGCCCACACCCGCCCCTGACACGCCCGACCTGCACCAACACCAGAACTACAGCTGCCGTGTCAAAGGCCGCTTCCCGATCGGCATGCTGATCCGCCCCGACGCCAAAAGAAGTACACGCCCGCCCACCAGCTCCTCGCCAACCTCAACCTGCGCGCCAGGTGTTCGCGGGCTGGCTTTGTCCACGAGATTGAGCAGCAGTTGTTCAGCACTTCGGACAGCAATTGGTGGGCTCTCGATTCGAACAGCCAAGAGTCGCAGCGGGTGCTGCTCGGCATGAGCAGCAAGCCAGTGAAGCGGCGGAGCGGAGCCCTGGGCTCAGTTCGGGTTCACCGCGGAGGGGCCGAGCCTCTCGATGACCTCGCGCATCTCCTCCTCGTCGGCCTCGTAGACCGTCTCACCCATGCGCGGGTCACGGACATGCAGCGTGTGGATAAGGGGGCCGTGGGGTGTTCCGAGCTGCACGAGGGAGGCTGACGGGCCGTGGACAGCGCGCTCGGTGCCGGGCCGAGCCGTCAGATCGATGCGGCTGACGACGCCGGGCGTCACCCAGACGGTTGCTTGTTCCAGGTGCCCCAGAATCTGCAGGTGGAAGTGTCCGCTCAAGATGAGTTGGACGTTGGTTCCACGGATGGTCTCGGCCAGCTCTGCATTGTTCTGCAAGCCCAGCGCCCGCTGGACGTCGACGTCCAGGGCGACTGGCGGGTGGTGGAAGGCCAGGACGGTGCCCAATGGTGCCGGGCTGCTGAGTAGTTCGCGGAGCCAGTCGAGTTGACCACGGTCCAGTCGACCGTAACCCTTGCCCGGAACGAGCGTGTCCAGCGTGATCAGCCGCCATCCGTCGATGGTGCTTGCCCCTGCTCGCTCACCCGCCGCTCCCTCGTACACTGCCTCGGGCTGGACGTGGCCGCTGCCGAGCACGTCTGCGAATGCGGTGCGGTCGTCGTGGTTGCCCGTCGTGTAGAAGACGTCCGCCCCTCGTTGGCCGGCGTACCTGGACAGGAGCCCCTGCGCCCGCGCATATGCCTCGAGAGAACCGTCGTCCGCGACATCGCCCGTGACCACTACTGCGTCGAGGTCGCGCAGGTGGTCCAGTTCGGCAAGCAGGCAGCGAAGTGCGGCAGTGCCATCGGCCCCGTCGGCGTCGGGACCGCCAGAGCGGTCGAGATGAGTGTCAGAGAGATGCAAGATCCGCATCATCTGAAACTACTGAACTTGATTAGGTGATGTCGGTGCCGTTCGCCTGACAGTCGGCCGTTGGCACCGGTAGCCCTGGGGCGTGAGGTATGCACAGGGCGGTGG
>NZ_JBSFJZ010000073.1:0-33165 GCF_053598315.1 Streptomyces sp. NPDC001153 | reverse complement strand
GAAGTCGGCGGTGATGGCCTCCTCCAGGACGTGGCGGCGCCCGGCGAACTCGCGTACTTCCTTGGGCGGTGAGGCCACCGCCACCGAGCCGTCGGATGAGTACCGCCACGGCAGTCCGCCCAACTCGACCTGGGTGCCGGTGCCTGCCGGGGTGTAGAACGCCGGGATGCCGCTGCCCCCGGCCCGCAGCCGCTCGGCCAGGGTGCCCTGCGGCGTCAACTCCGGAACTCCTGTCAGCGGATGCGGCGGAGTGTGCCGGGCGTGAGGTCGGCGAGGGTGGGGTAGCCGTCGACGGCCATGACGAGATCCGCTTCGGCAAGCAGGGAGCGCAGCACGTGGACGATGCCGTCGGCGCCGCCCAGGGCCTGGCCGTATGCGTAGGGCCGGCCGACGCCTACGGCTGTGGCGCCCAGGGCGATGGCCTTGATGACGTCGGCTCCCGTGCGGATGCCCGAGTCGAACAGAACGGGCATGTCGTCGGCGGCCTCGACCACCTCCGGCAGGGCATCGAGGGCCGGCAGGCCGCCGTTCGCCTGACGTCCGCCGTGGTTGGAGCAGTAGATGCCGTCCACACCCGCGTCCCTGGCGCGGCGGGCGTCATCGGGGTGGCAGATGCCCTTGAGGATCAGTGGCAGATCAGTGATCGAGCGCAGCCAGGGCAGGTCGTCCCAGGTGAGGGGGTTGCCGAAGATCCGCACCCACTCGGCGACCGCGGCCTGCGGGTCGTCCTCCGGGCTGTGGGCGAGCCGGGCGCGGAAGACCGGGTCGCTGGTGTAATTGGCCAGGCAATTTCCGCGCAGCTGAGGGAAATTGCTGACGGCCAGGTCGCGGGGCCGCCAGCCGGTGATCCAGGTGTCCAGGGTGACCACGATGCCCTTGAACCCGGCCTTCTCGGCACGGTGGACCAGGCTTTCCGCCAGATCCCGGTCGGTGGGGGTGTAGAGCTGGAAGAAGCCGGGGGTGCCGCCGAACTCCGCGGTCACCTGTTCCATCGGGACTACGGTCAGGGTGGAAGCGATCATCGGCACGCCGGTGCGGGCAGCGGCGCGGGCGGTGGCGAGATCGCCGTGGCCGTCCTGGGCGCACAGCCCAATCACGCCGATCGGGGCCATGAAGAGCGGCGAGGGCAGGCGTATGCCGAACAGGTCGACCGACAGGTCACGTTCCTTCGCTCCGAGCAGCATGCGTGGGACCAGACCCCATTGCTCGAAGGCGGTGACATTGGCCCGCTGGGTGTGCTCGTCCCCTGCGCCGCCGGCGACGTAGGACCGCACCGACGGGGTCATCGCGGCCTGGGCCGGCGGTTCAAGGTCGGCGTAGTCATCGGCAGGCGTGGTACCACCCCGTGCAGGCCGGCGAAGTAGATCTCGTTCTGATAGTCGGCGAACGCCATGATCCGGTCCTCCCGCTCCCGCCCGCCAGATGCGAGCTCATCGACCCACAGTGCGAGACTGGTCAGCAGGAAGAAGGAGAACGCAGGATTCTCGCCGTGAGGCCAGTGCTGATGCAGGAAGATGGCAAGCTGCTGAGCGAGGACGACCTCGCGCTGATCCACGCGCTGCAACTCCGGCCGAGGGCCTCGTAGTCCGAGCTCGGCCGGGTCCTCGGGGTGGATCCGGTCACCGTCGCCCGTCGCTTCAACCGCCTCGCTGAGCACGGCATGGCCTGGGTCGGCCTGTCACCCGGCCCGCGCATGTTCGACCAGATGTGCCTCTCCTTCGCCCAGATCGACTGTGCCCCCGGCGCGACCGCCTCCGTCGCCCAGGCCCTCAGCGGTCATCCGCACATGCTCACCATCGAACGCTCCGCCGGTAGCCACGACATCCTCGCCACCGTCGCCACCAGCGACCTTCCCGCGCTGTCCCGCTACACCCTCGACCTGCTCCCGCACGTTCCCGGCATCACCGCCGTCGACGTCCGGATCGTCACCCACATGTTCGCCGAGGGCGGCCGATGGCGCATCGCGGCCCTCGCTCCCGACCAACGCGCGCACCTCACCGCACCGGCCGCGCCCCAGCCGGCCCGGCACGGCGGCGGAGACATCACCGCCTTCGACCGCGCTCTTCTCGCCCGCCTGGCACACGATGGCCGCGCCTCCTACCAGGCCCTGTCCACCGACCTGGGCGTCAGCCTGTCCACCGCCAAGCGCCGCGTCGAGCAACTGACCCGGCTCGACGTCCTGCGTTTCCGTTGTGACTTCGCCCGCCCCTCGGGGGCTGGCCCGTCGCCACCACCTTCTGGGCCAAGGTGCCGCCCGCCGACCTGCCCGCCGTCGGACACGCCCTGATCCGCCTGCCCGAAACACGCAACTGCGCCGCTGTCACTGGCCCCCACAACCTCATCGTGCAGGCCAGCCTGCACTCCTTGGACGACGCCCTGCGCCTGGAGACCCAGCTCGCCACCACCCACCCCAGCCTCGACATCGTCGACCGTGTGATCACCCTGCGCCACGACAAGCTCCTCGGCGGCCTGCTCGACCCCTACGGCCGCTCCACGGGCGTCGTCACGCCCGACATCTGGGCCGAACCACAGAACTGACGCCACGTCGTCGCAGAGGTCCACCACACTGGATTCCACGCTCCCGTTCCGCGTCCTCTCCGACCGGACGCGGTGCCTGCGTGCCCCCGAGGAGCAGCTGCCGGGGAACGCGGCGGCGGACCGCTCCGCGCCCTCGACTACGAATTCCTGTAGGCCGTGCCGGCGAATCGGGCCCCTTCGCACGTCATCATCGAAATCCGGTCCTGATCCGCATCGATTCGCTGCGCGGCAATTCGCGGAGACGGACCGCATCGCATCGGAAGGCGTGCGCACCGCACGCGGCACTTCCGCACAGGCATCGGCTCGCACGGACGTCGCTCAGGCCGCGCCGTAAACCGAGCCGCAGACCGTCATTCAGGTCTCGTCCCGCAGCTCCACCTGGAACCCGAAAGGCATCCGACACCCATGAGGATCAATGTTCCCGGCGTGCCGAAGGCCACCGCCCGACACCTGCTGCGCCGACCGAACCTCTGGTTCTTCCCGACGCTCGTCATGATCGCGGTCAGCGTGGTGGTGTCGCTGTCCTACATCGGAGGCATCATCAACCCCACGGGCAACCTCCACCACCTCCCGATCGCGATCGTCGACGAGGACCAGGCGGTGCACGTCGACGGCCGGAAGGTGCACCTCGGTCCGCAGATCGTCCGGGGCATCACGACCGCGTCGGATTCCCGTCAACGCGTGGAATGGCAGACGCTGAGTCTGCGCGAGGCAGAAGCCGAGATGGACAAAGACGCAGTCTACGGCGCCTTGATCATTCCAGCTGATTTCAGCAGCGGCGTCCTGTCCTTGACCGGCCCCGTCGCGCCCCATGCGACGGCTCCTCGGCAGCCGAGTGTCCACCTGCTCACAAACCCCCGTTCCGGCAGTGTGGCCATCTCCTCGGTTCAAGCCGTCGGAGAGCGAACGACCCACACCGTATCGAGTCGTATCGCCGCGACGCTGGCTGCGCACGTGGAGCCCGCGCACCACACGAGCCGCCGGGCGATCCCGACCGCCGAGAAGATGTTGCTGGCCGGCCCCGTCACGCTGCACACGAGCGAGCATCGCCCTCTCGGCAACCATTCCGGATTCGGCCTCAGCGCTTTTTACGTCAGCCTCGTCCTCACTCTTGGCGCCTATCTGGGTGCGGGTGTCGTCAGCAGTTCGGTCGATTTCGCTCTGGGATATCAGTCAGCCGAGCGCGGACGTCGCTGGTCCAGCAAACTGCCGGTCCCGATTACCCGCACCCAAACACTGGTGGCCAAGACCGCCATGTCGGCCGTCCTGTCACCGGTCACCGCGACAGCAATTTTGCTCACGTGTAAATTCGCCCTTCACATGGATACACCCCACTTCGGTCTGCTATGGATCTATTCCGTATGCGCCTCGATCGCCGTCGGGGTGACCGCTCAGACCATCATTTCGCTGGTCGGAGGACTCGGGTCGCTGGTGGGCATGCTCTTCTTCGTCGCCTTGGCGGTGCCCTCGTCCGGGGGGAGCTTCCCCCTCCAGACCGTTCCCAGCCCCTACCGGTGGCTCGCTCAGTTCGAACCCATGCGGCAGATCGACGACGGCGTTCGCGCGATCCTCTACTTCGACACCCGGGGCGATGCCGGCCTGACGCGTGGCTGGATCATGATCGCCGTGGGGTGTTTCGTCGGCCTGGCCCTGGGCCTGATCGTCGCGTGGATCCGTGATCACGGCGGTCACCAGCGGCTCACGGGCCACCAGATCACCGCCGCACATGCACACTTCCGCTCCACGGTCTCCCTCGCGGCCACAGCCGGCGGTACACAGCACGAATCCGGTGGAAAGCCCGCTCCCCGAACTGCGGCGCCCGACCGGCGCAACGCCACCGAGCCAACCCCTCCCTCGCAGGCAGCACCCCGCGTCTTCGGCCGGGTACGGAACTCCTACGGAGACGTTGTGCCCCTGGCCGCCGTCACCCTTCTCTCGCTGAACGGGAGCCAACTGGGCCGGATCGGCACGCAATCCGATGGCTCTTACGAAATTGATGCGCCGGCATCCGGAGCCTGCCTCCTTCTTGCTACGGCGGACGACCACCAGCCCCACGCCGCCATCGTTCAGATCGGCGACAGGTCGCGGTGCCACGACGTGGTACTGAGCGGACTGAGCGGGACGGTTCCGGCATGACGAGCGGTGGTCCGGCGCCTCCGCCGTTTCGCCCGGTCGGAGTGGGCGGGGCTCGCCCGACGTCACTTGCCTTCTTCGGAGCCGGGGGGCCAGGACGTGGGGCTCAGAATTCCGAGGACATACGCCTTGGCGACCAGCGCGGTCCTGTTCGGCACTTTCAGCAGGCGGCACATCCGGGAGAGATGGTAGTTGACGCCGTCCGCCGTGAGGCCGACCGCCCGGGCGATCAACGCGGAGGTGGCTCCGGACGCGACCAACGCCAGGATGCGTTCTTCTTTCGGTGACAACTCCTGCACCAGATTTGGTTCTGCCCCGTGCGCCATCGGGTCGACGTGCAGGAACACCATGAGCAGCGTCGGAGTGATGACTTCGTCGCTGACCGGTTCCACGGTGAGTTGGCCGGTTCTCGTCACGCCCACGGCGTCCCACTCGACTCGAATCGGGTAGCGGAAACGACGCCCGAATCGAAGCCCCTCCGAGATCTTGAGCAGTGACTCCTCGTCCGGGGAGACCAGCAGATCGAGCAGGTTGAGATCACGCATATGTCCCGGCGTCAGGCCCCACAGGGCAGAAAATGCGGGATTGGTGATCACCAGCAATCCATCGGGCTGGCTGATCGCAGTGGGTGCCGGCGACCGGTCGAGCAGCCGCAGGAACCGGTTCCGCCAGACCGCCATCTCCTGTCGGAGGTCGGTCCATTCTTCCGGTTCATTGATCATGGACCAGTCGCCTCCTGTAACGCGATACGCGATCAATAGCGCTTGTCCTCATGTGCCGAGATCACTCGCTCCGGCGCCTCCAGCGACGGCCAATGGCCCACGTCCGGCAGCTCGAGCAGCCGTGCCCCGGGCACGCAGTCGCGGATCCGATCGGCGATGTGCGCGCCGGAGACCGGGTCCTGAAGACCCCACACGAACTGAAGCGGAAGGTCTGTCCCCTCGAGCGCCTCGACCCAGCGATCGCGGTACGTCTCCCGATCGCGGACATAGCGCAGCAGCAGATGGGAGTTCAGATGTCCGTCGTCACGGCTGTACGTCCGCCACATATCCACGCTGTCGCTCAGCGCGTTGTAGGCGGGTGCGAACGTGACGGCGAGGTCGGTGATGAATCGGTCCAGGTCGACCTGCGCGCTCAGCACGGGACCGAGCTGGGGGTCCAGGAGCCGGCTTTGCGCGTCGGTACGCCGGTGCAGTTCGGGGTAGATGCCGCCATTCATCAGAGTCATGTCGACCAGGGCCACAGACAGCGAGCCCTCCGAACGTCGTGCGAGCAACTCCTGCCCGACCGAGCTGCCGTAGTCGTGAGCGACGACCCGGGTGGCACTCAAGCCGTCGTGCGCCCACAGTGCCTCCACCAGATCGGCCTGCTCCATCAGGGAGTAGTCGTGCTCGCGCGGCTTGGCGGACGCGCCGAAGCCGAGGAAGTCCGGCATCACCAGGGTGTGGTTGCGGGCCAGCTCGGGTGCGATCTTGGTCCACTGGTGGGACGACGCCGGGTATCCGTGCAGGAGTGTGAGCGGGGGCCCGCTGCCCATCCGGCGTACGAAGATCATGTGCTCGACGCCGCGCAGGCGGAGAGAGACGTACTCGCCTCCTGACCACCAGGCTTCGACGCCATCGGTTGACTCAGCGGCTGACATTGCGCGCCTCGCTCTCGGCTCACGTGACATGTCTACTCTCCGTGTCTCACGACAGATGTTCACGACAGACGTTCGAGACAGATGCTCGATCGGATCACCGACTCAGTACGCCACGAACGCTGACAACTTCAGCCGCACCTGCTTCTTCGGGTGGCTCTATGCCGTCCAGGTCAGTGAGGAGTCGCTCCACGTCGGCGACGAGCGAACCGTAGACCTGCCATGCGTTCAGATCGGTCAGTGCGCCGCGCTCGAGCAGATCGGTCACCGTCGCATGCCAGGTCAGCATGCGATCGATAGCTGTGCGCAACTGCCTCCGGGCATCGTCCTGACGTGCGTCGGCCGCCACACCGAGAGCGGCATATGTGAGGAAGACCTGCCCTGCCAACTCGAGGGCCTCCCCGTATCGCACTGCGAATCCCTGCTTCAGGCCGTGGTCGGTGCTGTCCTGGTCGAGGCTGTCGGCCAGAGTCCTGGCGATACCTCGCACCTGGAACGACGCCCTTTGGAGAACTTCGAAGGCGTATTCGTAGACTGCGGACATGTGCTGTCGGTGCGCGGCTGCGCGGGCGTTCCAGCGCAGGCTCTCAGCAGCCTTCTGCACCTCGTCGCGAGCGTCCGAGACCTGCCGCTCCAGCTCTCGTGCCCTCTCCAGCCAGAGGTGCGCGTGACTCGCAGACCGTCCTTCCCTCACGTCACGGCCCATGTCCCGCAGCAACGTGCCCGTGCAGCGGGCCAGGCCGCGCACGGCGGCGTCGGACTGGCTGAGATACGTCGGTGGGAAGACCAAGGCATTGACCGCGACTCCCACCGTGGCGCCTGCAAGGGTGGAGACCGCGGGGACGACCACATGCCCGACCGGAGCCGCTGCGGCGGCCGTCAGGCTGATCACCGCAGTCGAAGCGACTTGAAGCCGGTCCTCACCGTTACGACGTCCACCGGTGAACAGCACCACGATCAGGACGGCCACGATGGCTCCGGCGGTGGCCCCCAGCAACCAGGCGGCGGCGACAGCCAGGGAAACACCTGACACCTGGATCGCCATCCGGCGCGCGGCATGGACCACCGAGCTGTACACCGTGGACGCATTGGCCATGACCAACGCCGTGCCGACGCCGAGGAACTGTTGCTGCCCCGGTAGCCACAAGGCGATGAGCTGCCACGCGAGCACCGCTGCGGCCAGGCTCTTCACGCCATGGCGCAGGACGTACTCACTCTCTCTCGCACGGACCGTACTGATCATTCGCAGCGCGGCCGTCCAGGCCCGCGGCATTACCGCCGTGCTTCCATGCCGCGTGCCGGGGAGAAAAGGATCCATAGTGCTGTTTCCGCCGATGGGGTGTCTCGATGGTCGGTCCGGGTGTCGTCGGTGTTCAGCGGTCCGCGTCGGCGTCGTGGGCAGCGGCGAGCGACTGCTCCGTGGCCCGCACGAGCACCTCCGGAACGTCCGACGGGGGCAGTACGGCCTCCAGCAGCACCAGGTCGGCCGGATCGGCGGCGCTGGCCAGTGCCGCGCTCAGCTCGGCCGGTGTACTCGCCCGCATGGTGGCCGCCGACTCGCCTCCCATGGCCGCCGGGAGCAGGCTCCAGTTCCATCGGGGAATGTCGTTGTAGCGACGCTCCCCACCGTGGAGTACGTTCTCGATGGTGTAGCGGCCGTTGTTGATCAGAAGCACGATCGGCGTGCAGCCTTCCCGCAGATGGGTGCCGAGCTCCTGAGCGGTCACCTGTGCGGAGCCGTCCCCGATGAGCAGGATCGTGCGCCGCCCGGGCGCCGCGAGCTGTGCGCCGAGGGTCGCCGGGAGGGTGTACCCGATGGAGGCCCACAACGGCTGGCCGATGAAAGTCGCCCCGGCCGGCAGCCGCATCGCCTGCGCTCCGAAGAGCGAGGTGCCCAGCTCGGCGACCACTATGTCGCCCGGCCTCAGGAAGCTCTGGATCGTCGGCCAGAACGTCGCGTGACGCAAGGCTTCCGCGCTGTCGGAGGGCGTCTCGTCGGCCAGGTCATCGGCTGAGGCCGGCGGAAGATCCGGGCGCGCCCACGACCGGCCCGACTCGGCCAGCACCCCGGTCAGCGCACGCACGGCGTCGCGCATCGGCAGGGGAGCGAACACCCGGTCGCCGACATGGGTGGCGCAGGGCTGCATGTCGATGGTCCGCTCCGCGTCGATACGGTGGCTGAATGCAGTGGTGCTGTCGCTGAACCGCACACCGACCGACAGCAGTACGTCGGCCTGCTCGATGGCGGCGAGCACCCGCTTGTCGCTGGCGGCGCCGCAGTAGGTGCCGGTGAAAGAGGGGGCGCTCTCGTCGAGCACGCCTTTGCCCATGGACAGCGTCGCGTTCGGGATCCGGCCGGCAGCGACCAGCTCGGCCACCTCGGCCCGGACACCGAACCGGTCGGCCAGGAAGTCGGCGAGAAGACCCAGTGTGTCGGCCTCGGCCAGCATGGTGCGTGCGGCGTCGGTGAACTCCTCCAGCACCCGGGCCGAAGCCTCCGGCGCGGGTACGAGAAGCGGCTGTGTCGGCGGCTCGGCCGGGCTCGCGGCCACGTCGGTGGGCAGTACGAGGTAACCGGGACGCCGTTCCCGTTGGCTGGTGGCCAGCACCCGGTCGATCTCGGCGATCGCGTTGCCCGCGCTCAGGTAGGCCTGGGCCACGGTGACCTCGGCGTGTGCCCGGGCGAAGTGCCGGTAGTCGCCGTCACCGAGGGTGTGGTGGAGCAGCGCGCCGGCCTGTTGCGCCGCCGTGGACGGTGCGCCCACGATGTGGATGACCGGGACGTATTCGGCGTAGGCGCCGGCGATCCCGTTGATCGCGCTGAGCTCGCCCACACCGTAGGTGGTCAGCAGGGCACCGGCCCCGTTGACGCGGGCGTAGCCGTCGGCTGCGTAGGCGGCGTTGAGCTCGTTGGCGTTGCCGACCCAGCTGATCCGGTCGTGCTCGACGATGCGATCGAGGAAGGCCATGTTGTAGTCGCCCGGCACGCCGAACACGTGCCGGACACCGATCTCGTCGAGCCGGGCAAGAAGGTGGTCGCCAACGGTGTAGTCGCCTGTCATGTCTGACCTCGGTTTCCGGCAGATGCGCCTGTTCCACGGGCTTTTCGCTAACGGTTCGAGCATTTCACTGCATAACGGACAAAACTACGGCGAAAACCTGGAGATGCTGAGCCAGGATTTGTGGAATCCACGAGCCGGGCGCTGTCGGGCCAAGCGTTCGCCGCTCACTCTTCGACCTCACGGTTCCCCGTGTCGGCACCTCCCCGTCGGCCGATCTTCTGTCCGAGATTTGAGATTTTCACCACTCGGTGCTCTGGATCTACGGTGAAAAGCCGGAAATGCTAGGGTCAAGTTCGTGGAATCCGAGAACCCGGCACTGTCGACGCCCCTCACGGGCGCGGCCCGGAACGCCGTTGCTCAGATCTGCGCGCACATCACCGACGACCTGCCGGTGATCAGTCTCGAGGTCGTCCGGCGAATCCGGGCCGAGATCCCCGACTACGCCGTCGTGCCTACGGAGGAACACCGGGACTTCGTGCTGTACCAGGGCCGCATGCTGTTCGCCGGCATCGCCGAGCAGCGGCCGCCGGGGGAGGAGCAGATTGCGCACGCCCGGGAGCTGGGGCGGCGGCGTGCCGAGCAGGGCCTGCCCATCGAACTCATGCTCGGGGCCTACCACGTCACCTTTCGCGAGGCGTGGAACCTGATCCTGCAGCGGGCCACGGCCGACCACCCCGAGCACGTCGGCGACCTGACGCATCTGGTCACGCTCATCTGGACCTGGATCCGGGTCCTCACCGGCAACGCATCCGAGGCCTACGGCGAGGAAGTCCGGCGCGCTCAGGTCACCCGGGTCACGCTCGCCCACCGGCTGTTCGCCGCACTCACCGCCGAACCCGTCCAGGTGGAGGCGTCGGCCCCCATGGCCCAGTCGCTCGGCTACCGAGTCGACGGCGAGTTCCAGGCGCTGTGCCTGCCCGCCGAGGACTGGCAGGACGACCGCACCGAACAGCTGCGCCTTCGGCTGACCGCCCTGACCGGCGAACTCCACTGCGCCACCGCCGGCACCCGGCTCCTGGTCCTGGGTCAGCGGCACGACCCGGACGCCGTGGCCGCAGCCGCCGCGGCCATCCCGCCGCGGCGGGACGCCACCGCGATCGGCGTCGGCCTGTCCCGCCCCGGCCTGGCCGGGGCGGCGGACAGCATCACCGACGCGACCCAGGCGCTGTCCCGGACGGGCGAACAGTGCCGTGTCGTGTACTTCGCCGATGCCTGGCTCGCCGCCGGCCTCGGCGGGCAGGCCACCCGCTTGGCTCCGCTGTTCACCAAGGCCGTGGCCACGGCGCGCACGGACCCCCACCTGGCCCAGGCCGTGGTCGCATTCGCAGACCACGGCCTGTCGGTGGCCGCCGCGGCCCGCGGGTTGCACCTGCACCCGAACTCGCTGGCTTACCGGCTCGGCCGGTGGCACGAACTCACCGGATTCGATCCGCGCAGCGGCGACGGACTCGTCGCGTCCCTGGTCGCGCTCCGTCTCTACCGGACGTGACGGAGGATTCCGTCACCCTTGTCTGCCGTGGGGTCTGCGCCGCAGGCGGACCGCTCACGACAATCACGGCGAGGGTCGACGGCGGGTCGGCACGAATGTTCCATCGAGCCGACCAGCCTCGCCCGCGCCCGGTCGCGGTAGCACTCTGACCGGAATGCGACTCCATGCCGATTGGCATAAGCACTACGAGAATTTGTAGTCGAGCTTGAGTGCGTCACGGTCACGCAAGCCTAGATTGGCAAATGCAGGCAATCGACCCGCAGTCCGGCGAGGGCGGCCAACCATTCGAAATGGTGTGGACCTCGAAGACGCGGAGATGGTATGGCATGCGGCCTAACGGCCCGGCATACCGAGTGGCCCATCCACTGCCGTCGCAGAGCAGCACTTCACCGTCGCATTCCCAGAAGGAGCCGTTGTGTCCCGTCTTACCTACCCCGACCGGCAGGACTTTCCCAAGGAACTGCGTGAGTTCCTCGACCAGCTGCCGCACCACGCGGCATTCGACATGCTGTCGCACTCGCAGGCCACCGTCGAGATCTTCCTCCGGCAGGGCCAGGCGCAGTTCACCCAGCTGGCGCTCTCCCCGCGAGACCGTGAACTGACCATTCTGACCACGGCCAGCGCCACGGACTGCGCATACGAGTTCACCCAGCACGTGCCGATCTCAGCGTCCGTCGGTGTCTCGGACGCCGTACGGGACGCGATCGAGCGCAAGGACTTCGACGCCCCGGAGCTGTCCGACGATGACCGCGCAATCATCCGCTTCGTGGCCGCGGTCATTGCCGCCCCGACCGTTTCCGACGAGATCTTCTCCGCGGTGAAGGAGCGCCTCACTCCACGCGAGATCCTCGAGATCATGCAGGTGACCGGGTTCTACTGGTCCTTCGGACGGGTCTGCACCGTTCTCGATGTCGAGGTCGAGAAAGACCATGGTGATGCCGTGATCGACGCGAGCCGGCGCATGCAGGTACCGGCGAAGTGACGTGGGGTGTCGGCCCGTACGGGGCCGACACCACCGGGAAGCGCGAGAGGGGCAGGCGCGGAACTCGGAAAATTCGCCATGCGCATTTTGCCTGCGATTTCTCGGCAACAGAGATCAAGCACGCCCTCCGTCAGCATGGCAGGCCCGCGGCAGCCCTCAAACACTTCATGCAATGTCGCGGTGCGACGCTCACCACCCGTAAGGAATCGCACACCATGAACACTGCGAACGCGGAATCGTTCCGTAACGTCACCATCGTCGGCGCCGGCGTCATCGGCATGTCGTGGGCAGCCCTGTGCCTCGCCCACGGCTGTGAGGTCACCATCAGCGACCCGGCTCCCACGACGGAGAGCCAGGTCCGCGCAGGTCTGGCAGACATCGCCCCCACGCTGGAAGAGCTGGGCATGAGGACGGACGACCTGACTGCCCGGCTGCGTTTCGAGGCCGATCTGGCCGCCGCGGTGGCCCGCGCCGACGTGGTGCAGGAAAACGGCCCGGAGCGCTTGGAGATCAAGCACCGGATGTGGGCCACCATCGAGGAGAACGCTCCTGCGCATGCGCTCTTCGCCACCTCGACCTCGGGTCTTCCGGCCGGCGAGATCGCCACGGTCCTCAAGCAGCCCGAGCGCCTGATCGTCGGCCACCCCTTCAACCCGCCGCACCTGGTGCCTCTTGTCGAGATCGTTCCGGGCAGGCTCACCTCGGAGGAGACCGTTGAGCAGGCGCGCGCCTTCTACAGCGCCCTGGGCAAGAAGCCCCAGGTCCTGCACAAGGAAGTTCCGGGTTTCGTCGCGAACCGCCTGCAGGCCGCCTTCTTCCGCGAGTGCGTCCATCTGGTGGCCGAGGGAGTGGTGACCGAGCAGGAACTCGACGAACTCGTCACTTCTTCGATCGGCCCGCGTTGGGCGGTTGCCGGACCCTTCCAGAGTTTCCATCTCGGCGGCGGTTCCGGCGGATTTGCTCACTTCCTCTCGCATTTCGCTCCTGCGATGGAGCAGAGCTGGAAGTTCCTGGGAAGCCCGACCTTCGACGAGGCCACCGTCAAACTCCTGAGCGAGCAGGCCGAGGCCTACCTCGGCGACCGACCCATCGAGGAACTCGCAACTCAGCGGGACCAGGCGCAGATCGCCCTCATGCGTGCGCTGGGTGAGCTTCCGCCCGCTCCCACCCGGTGAGGACCGATGACCTGCACCGTAACGGGTGGAATCACCTGATGGTGAGCCGAGTTGGTCCGCACATGGTCCGGATCTTGGATCGTGTCCCTGCTGCCCGGCTACACGCAGAACGACTTGCCGACCGACGTCAACTGGCCCTCCGAGACTCCCGAGTCAGTGACCGTCCGGCACAAGGTCACAGCCAGCCGCGCTGGGCGGCGGTGAGCCCGGCCTGGAACCGGGTGTTCACCCCGAGTTGACTCATCAGGCGGTGGATACGGCGTTGGGTGGTGCGTTCGCTCCAGCCCTGGGCCCGGGCGATCGCGGCGTCCGTGAGCCCTGCCGCGAGCAGCGACACCAGTGACCGGGTCTCCTGGTCGGGTTCGCCGGTGCCGCTCTCAAGGCCCCCGTCGGCGGCTGTGCGGTTCGTCAGGGGCAGGGGAACCGCCCGCTCCCACTCCACCTCGAAGAGCGCCTCCAGGGCCACCAGCATCGGTGAGCTCTTCACGAGATACGCCGCCAACTGACCGCCCGGCGCCGAACTGATGGGGATGATCGCGACCCGGCTGTCGCAGATCACGAGTTTGAGCGGCAGCTCGGTACGGACACGCGCCTGTTCGCCGGCTCGGACACTGGGCAGGATGTCGTCTGCGAGGCGGCCCGGCCAGGCGACGGCGGCGCGGTCGTAGATCACCCGGTGGGCGACGCCCCGGCGCTGCCGCTTGATCTGCTCGTCGAGGTTGCTGCCAGGCCGGTCGACGTAGGGGGGCCTGTCGAAAGCCCGTATCTCGCGCTGTGCCTGGGTGGTCATGCACTGCACCGCGGTACTGACGTCGGCGCGTTCGGTGAGGAGTTCCACCGCGAGGTCCGGGCTGCTGATCCGGGATGCCTCCCGGTGTGCCTCCATCAGCCGGTGCACCTGCGACCGAGCCTCATCGAGCTGCTTCTCACGGCGGCGGATCAGCGCGGTGACAGCGATGTCGGGGGCCACCGCGGTGAACCGGGGCGGTCGGCCGGTGGCCCGCGTCGCCAGGCCCCCCTTGACCAGATCGGCCAGCTGTCGTGTGGTGGAGGGAACGGACAGTTCACAGGCGCCGGCGAGCTCCGAAGCCGTGGCGTGGGGCGTATGGACCAGCACGGCGTAGACGCGCTCAGTCTCCTCTGCCAGTCCCAGTACGTTGAATGTCATGCCCTTTTCCGCCTTCATGTCGCCTGCCCGCCGCCGGCGGATGTCGGCCACCTATGTCTTTGCGCCGCGGCTGCCCCGTCGACATTTTCCATGTCATAAAGGAGGCCCTGGCCCGGGGGCCTGCGGGCAGCGCCACCCTCGTATCGGGCGAAGCCGCCGCGGGCGGCCACCGCGCAGCCGTCGGCCCTGGGCCGCAGCCGAGCAGGAATGGAAAAGGTGAGCCATTGCCCGCTCTCGCGTCGGTGAGGTGCCGGCCCCTGTGGACGAGACTGGGATCGCGTTCGACCGCCACCGCTCAAGATCGAAAAGGCAACAGCTTTGAAGACCGTGGGTCCGCGGGCGGTGTGGCGCCCGCGGACCCAGGTCGTCGAGCAAGCGGATCGGATCAGTAGGAGAACTGCTGGATCTGGCTTCCGTCGCCTGCGTACGTCCAGCCGGTCCGGGTTGCCGGGTCGAGTTGCATGACGCGCTCGCGATGGTTTTCGAGCCGGCCGTTCCAGGAGCCGTACAGGGAGTACGCGACGCCGGTCACCGTACCCACCGTGTTGCCTGTCCTCAGGTCGACGACGGCGATACGTCCGGTGGCGTTGTTGTCGGTGAAACCGTACTGCTGGAAGCCGCCCATGGGTTTCAGGTCCGGGAACCGGAAGGCGAGCAACGCCAGCTGGTGCTCCCCGTCGACGGCGAGAGCGAGGGGCGTCTGAGCCATTCCGACGTTCACCGGGTCACCGCCGCCGAGCTGCCCGAGGTATCCGGTGCCGGCGAAGTTGACGCTGTAGGAGTGGTACCACGTTTCGTAGAGGTTGCCCTTCTGGTCGGCCGCCAGGTCCCCGGCGCAAGGGATACCGCCTTGGCTCTGGGTGACCGATCCGGTGTCCAGGTTGACTGCTGCCACCGTGCCGGAGCCGATCGATGCCACGCAGTTGATGGTGGTGCCGGTCTTCTGCGCGGAAAAGAGGCCGGTCGACTCGTCCACGTCCAGCAGGCCGTACGACGTTCTCCCGTCCGGAGCGGGGTCGAGCTGGAGCGGGGTGCCCATTGCGCCGGTTGCCGTGTCCACGGGCAGGACGAAGCCCGCCCGGTCACTCGAACGGTGGGAGAGCACCGCTGCGCGGTGGCGTTTGGCGTCCACCCGCCCGCCCGTCACGACGTACTGGTCATCGACCCGGACGGGGCTGCCGACCGCGTCGCCGGTGCTCGTGTCGTACGTCTCGAGCCACTGCTCGCCGGTGGTCGTCTGCTTGTGCAGGACCAACGCGTGGTGGGCGGAGTCGACGCCGAACACCTCGTAGATGGAGCCGTACGCGGGGTCGCTCGTCAGCTTGCGGCCATAGGATCCGGTGGCGGCGTCGTAGTCGTACACCGAGCCTTCACCGGTGGGGCTTTCGACCGCCGCGACGGACGTGCCGTCGGGGACGATGGCGAAGTCGGTCAGGTTCGTGCCGTCGGGGGCTGTTCCGTCGTCGTAGGCCAGCAGAGACGTTGGCGAAGCCTGCCCGACTGTCTTGCCGTGCTGGTCGACGGCGAACACCCGCAGGTCGTAGGCGATCGAAGAGGGCAGCTTGAGCGCGAGGGCGTCGAGGTCCGCCGTGCCTCGCGTGCCCGTGAACGAGCGGTCGAGCGTGGCCGGGCTGTCCACCCCGTTGTGGTCGCGGGTGGTGCCGTTCTGGTTGCTGACCATGTTGTAGGAGTTGTACATGTTCGGTCCGGGTGCGGAGAACTCCAGCAGCGTGCCAGTGGCACCCTTGACCCGCGACACGTCGTAGTGCACCGAGAATCGCGGCGCAGCCCGGGTCACCTCCAGCAGGTGACCGATCTCCTCGGATCCCTTCGCAGCCAGGGTCGGCGCCGCCGGGCGTTGCGACGGGTCACCGCCGTCGACCCGGACGGAGGCGAACTCGCCGTACACCGGGCCGCGCTTGGCGCCGCCTGCTGGGTTCTGGACGACACCGATGCCGTAGATGCCGCCGCCGGCGGAGAAGGCGTCGGCCGGGACGGTGACGCTGCCGCGAAGTCCCGTCAGCGGGGCGGTGTAGGAGGCGGAGAAGATGGGGGCCAACGCGGGGTTCCAGCGGCCGACTTGCGACACGACCAGCTGGGGCGAGCTGACGTTCCGCACGCCGGTCAGGTCGTAGCGCACCTGTACGGAGCGTCCCGCCTCGACCACGGGCTGGACCACCGGGGCGAGTGCTTCGGCGTAGCCGCCGTCGGTGGGGCCGAAGCTCAGCTGGTGGGTGGTGGAGGCCAGCACCTCGTTGCCGTGGCGCACCTCGAAGGTGAGCGGGACCTGACGGTCCGTCGCGGAGACGACCGGAAGTCCGGCGGCGGCCAGCATCTGCGTGGGGGTGAGCCTGATCGCCGGCACAGCGGAGGTGAACTCATGGTTCTTGATGCGCAGCGCGTAGCTCACGCCGTCCCGGTCGCTCAGGCCGGTGACGTCGGCGCCGATGGTGACCGGTCCCACCAGGCCCTCACCGGTGGCGCCGGCGCCCGTGCCCGGTCCGGCCAGGTCGATGTACCCGGGGTCGGTGGCCTCCAGGTAGGAGCCACCGAGCCCGCCGATGCTCTGGCGATGCGCCACGGAGAGCCGGACGATCCGGGGCGTACCCGCACCGGCCCGGCTGCCGTGCGCCTCGGCCAGGACCGCCTGCACCGCGGCTGTGACGTCGAGCTGGGGACCGACGTGCAGCGGCCGGTCGATCTGCGGCGGAGTGGGCACTGCCCGGCCGGTGCGCTCCAGCAGCGCACGTACGTCCTGGGGCGACGGGTGCTGCCCGGTCAGCCGGGAGGCCTGCAGCACGACCGCCGCGGCGGCCGCGATCTCGGGTGCGGATGCCGAAGTGCCTCCGCTGAGGACCTCCGTCACCGACTGCGCGGTCTGGCCTCGGTGTTCGAAGGCGGGGATGCCGTCACTGGGCGCCGAGACGTCGACCCGGGTGCCGAATCCCGAGGAGAAGATCCCGGAGCCGTTGAGCCTGGTGGTCGCCCAGGTCCCGTTGCCCGACGCGGCTGCGCCGTTCTGCGGGGGCACGGCCAGTGTGTCGTCGGTCGTGGTGCCGCCCGCGGCGATCGCGCCGGAGTCCAGGACCTTGCTGGGCGTGGTTGACAGCTGGTCGTCGTCGATCCTGGTGGTGTCGGCGGCCTCGCGCGTCACGTCGGTCGCGGTGCTGCCGCCGTCGGGGCCGACGGCCGCGTTGGTGAACAACCGTGTCCCGTCGTTCGACGAGACCACCATGGTGATGCCGTACTGCTGCACGATCGACGCGATCACGGACTGCTGGACCGGGTCGTCCTCCAGGTAGCGTCCGGCGAACCCGAAAGCGTCGGTGCCGTAGCCCAGGCTGGCGGTGATCACATCGGGCCGCGGCTGCTGCCGGGCAGCAGCCAGCAGAGCCACCGCGATCTGACTGAACGTCGGCTGCTGCGGGACGACGAGCCGGTAGTCGGCCCCCGGGGCGATGCCCAGCAGGTCCGAGTTCCCGCCGCCCTGCATGCCCGGACGCTGCAGGTCGTGCGGAAGCGGCGCCATCACGGAGAAGTCCAGCAGCACCTCACCCAGCGCGGAGTCCTGCCCCCGGGTCGAGCCGGTCGGGTCGAGTGCGCCGGTCGCGTCCGCGGTGTAGGTGGGGATCAAGGGCATCGTCGGGATGTCCAGGTACCGCTGGCCGTTCTGGACGACGGTCGTCGGCCCCGCGGGGCCCAGGTTCGGCGTCGACGCGTCTGTGAGGTCGCCCACCGAGACGTTGGTGATGGTCTCGCCGGCGCCGGGCAGTTGCTGGAACTGCTGCTTCAGCAGGCTGTAGGCGCCTGTCGCGTCGACGCCGCCGGCGTTGAGGAAGCTCTGCAGCGAGGTGCCGAGAGCCGCGTTGCCGGGAACGCCGTCGGTGCCGGTCGCACCGCTGTCCTGCCCCCTCGCCGACGAGTCGGCCTTCCCTGCGGTGGCGCCCACTGAGGAGGGCAGCGGCACGGCGCCGGTGTTCATGGGGGAGACGGTCCGGTCGGGCTCGGCGTAGACGACCCCGGGTGCGGCGGCCAGCGCATGGGCGGCAGCAGAGGCGTCGCCGCCGGCCAGCTGGACGACCTGGACCTTGGACAGGTCGATCGCAGCGGATCCCAGCTTCGCCCTGGCGGCTGAGTGCAGCTGCCGGGCCTGGGCGGCGGTAAGACCCGGCACCAGCGGCCGCATGGAGACGGCGTGAGACCGGTGGAGTGCGGAGTTGACCGCGGTGTCCGAGGTCAACGGGGTACGGACCTGCAAACTGCGGTTCTTGCCCAGCGACTTGCCGGTCACGTGGGTGGCCGAGCCGAGCACCACAAGGACCTGGTGCGGGCCGTTCTTCGTCGACTGCGCGGGCATGGGCTGCTGGAACGAGCGCCACGGACCGAGCGCCGAGGACCCGGGTATGCCGGGCAACGCGCCTCCCGAAGCCGTACCTTTCACACCGGAATCGACCGCAGAGGTCTTCGCTCCGGTGGCCGACGCGTACTGCTCGGGTGCGGCGAGCAGTACGGCCGCACTGGCTATGGCGAGGCCGCGAGCGAACGCTCGTCTCCGCCGTTTCATGGGCACTCCACTTCTTACAAGCGAACTCGGGGAAAGCAAAGACAAGGCGCTGCCCCCGAACAGCGCCCACGCTGCGGGGAATCTTTCAACCGGGAAAGGCCGCCACAAGATGAGCAGGGTGGCGTACTTCTGCCAACCGGCAGGAAGTCGCCATCGAAGCGGCGAAGCTCCACGGCATTTACCGGCTTTGAGTCGGTGTTGTCGACATGGTGTCGGTAGCTGATGGCAGTCAGGGCGTTTCACTGCGCGCAGCCGGTGGTTGGGGTGCGCCGGCCCTCTTTTGTGTCACGACGCACCGTCCGGCGGATACACGCCCTGATCGTGCCCGCCGACGTTCGGCAGCCGCAGCCCGCCGCGCTCTCGGCGGGCCACCCCGGTTGCCTACGACATCATCACGTTTTCCCATGCCGCAGAGCCGACCAGTCTGCGGGTGCTAGGGGGCTCAGCACACGCCATAAGGGGCGGCCGTCCATGGCTGGCCGTGACAAGCTGTCAGCGCATCCGAACGGAACCTGCGTGCTTGCTTCATGGCGTCGGTCAGTGAAGAGGCCGACCTGAGCGGGGTGCCGCATCATCCTCCTCTGCCGTGCCACGTGAAGCGGGGGCGACCAGCCGGTCTGCCCCCGGAGAGTCGGCTCCGCCCGGGCGACGGTGGAGTCGGAGATGACCGCGACGACACGGGTCGAACTCGAGTTTCCGAGGGTCCGCCTTTCGAGCCAGACGTCACCGGAAGTACGGATCGTCTCGCATCAGCGGATGCGGCGGAGGGCGTCGGGCGCACGGTCGGCCAGAGCGGGGTAACCGTCGACGGCCACGACGAGGTCGGCTTCGGCAAGCAGAGAGCGCAGGACGTGCACGATGCCGTCCGTCCCGTCGAGGGCCAGGCCGTAGGCGTAGGTCGGCCGACGCATGCGGCTGCGGCACCGAGGGCGAGGGCCTGGATGATGTCTGCTCCCGTGCGGACGCCGGAGTCGAACACGATGGGCAGGCCGTCGGCGCCTCGACCACGGCAGGTAGGGCGTCGAGGGCGGGCAGGCCGCCCTTGGCCTGGCGGCCGCAGGCCAGTTCGGCGGCACGCTCGGCTAGCCGGATGCGACTGGGCCCCGGCCATTGTCGGTTGGGGCCTCGCTCCTGAGCACGGCGCGGGCGACCCCACCGGTTGTCGGTCCCCTGACACGGCAGCATGATGGGGACGAAGGCAGCAGCCACAGGCCTTGGCGGCATTCGTCTCCGGTGTCTGTCCGGAACTCCGACTCGCATGGCCACGAGGTCAGTGCAGCAGTGCGGTGCTTGCCGGAACGAGTGAATTGGGGTCACTGCCCAGGCACAACGCCTGCATGCTGCCCGCTCAGGTGCGCATCCTCGGTGGTGGGTGAGTCTCCGCGTGCGACCGTTGACTGTCGGTGGCCCCGATCACCTGGCACCTCGCCGGCCTGCGGCGCCGACCTCGGGCCGCCACCGGCTGAGACGACGACCCTCGTGACGGTCGGCGCCGACCAGTGCTGTGAACATCTGCCCACGGGCCCCTCACCAGCAGGCTGACCAACCGCTCGCCTCCTCACCACCTCGTCGCCGGACAACAGGCAGAACACTGCGACTACGCCCACGGTCCCGTTCATCGGCTCGAGCGCGCACGAACACTGACGGGCACCCAGGTCAGGCGGTGGTCGTGGCGCGGGGGAAGAAGACGCGAACGGGCAGCAGCAGCCCGACGAGCGACAGAACGCTGAACACCACTTGGTGGACATGGTCCTTGCCCGGCGGCAGCCCTCCCGCCAAGTGGGCGATCCAGAAGGCCGGGTAGTACCACTGTGCGTACCACGCCCACCGTTCCCCGCAGCGGGACGGTACGAGGGTGATCAATACACCGAACAGGCCCATGCCGATCGCGGCCGCACCGTCGGCCCGCATGAGTTGCTCGTCGCCGGCTCCCGGTGCGACCGCGGCGACGACACCGAAGATCAGGATGCCGATACCGACGATGAGTAGGCAGGTCCACGCTGCCTTCAGGCGCGCGCTGTTGTGCTGCATGCGCGATTCGTATCCGCTTCCGGCGAAGGAGACGCAGAGCCTCTGCCGTGACCGAGGGTGCCGAGGCCGGACGAGGCGATTGGGGCGGAGTGCTGCAGGCTTCCGGGTACGGAGGAGGGGGCCCAGCCGGTTGTCGGCGTGGGCTGAAAGAGGTCTCGGTGGCCGAGTCTGCCTTGAGCCACGACGCCCGAATCGTCAGCCGTCAACTCGCCCCTCGGACACAGAGAGAGTTGCCCCACGACGCCCTGTTCTTGGGCAGGGGGTATTGGCACCCGCTTTCGGCTCCCGGCCGGGGCGGGTGTTCGTCGTTTCGGTTCGGCTTCTCTGCCTTCGCCGGATTGTCGCTGGGCTTTGGTCAGCTGATGGTGATCTCTTCTGCCTGGGGTGTGTTCGCGGCCAGGGTCCTGGCCGCTGGGTCGTAGGTCAGGATGATCTCCTCGCTGCGGAGGTGGGCGATCGCCTGGGCGGGTGTGGGTTGCACCGCGTCACGGCTGACGGACGCCGACCCGGGAGGATCCAGACGGCTGGTGAGACGGAGGCGCAGGGCCGGCAGATGTGGCAGAACGTGGTCTTCGCGGACGTAGGTGTTGGGGATGCGGCCGGGGTCGGGGCGGGTGGTGCTGGTGTGACCGTGGCGGCAGCGGTAGCCGGCCGCCGGGGCCCGCCATGCCACACCGGGCGCGCCCACGAGCGAAGATCCGCGCGACAGGGCCCCGGTGTCCGGCCGGGAGGACGCACATCGCTTCCCGGCCGCAGGGCTGTCCCGGCGGCGGGCCCGTCATGCCACCGGGCCTTCACCGGCCGTTCAACGCTCCGGCTCCAGGGCCACCTCACCGAAAGCACGGCGGGAGGCGCGGCGCCACCGGCTGGCGGGGAGCGCGGGTCGCAGTGCGGCGTAGGCGCTGCAGTACTTGGTGAAGACGGCGGGGCGTATCCCGTGGGCGTGCAACAGGCGGTCCGCCTCGGTGAGATGCCCAGTGGTCTTGGTCTCGACGAGAACGAGGTCGTCCGTGCACCGCACGGTGCGCCCAGTGCGCACGTCGTCGCAGACCAGTGCCGCGTCGCAGGTGATGCGCTCGCCGTCGGCCACGAAGGTGGCGCGAATGTAGTCGGTGCACAAGGACGGTTCGAGGACTGCCGGGGCGCCGATGCCGTACGCGGTGCGCAGGGTGTCGGCGAGGAACCCCCGGCAGTCGGGGTCGAGCGGGGTGGCCGCTCCGGTCAACGGACGGCGGCGTTTGACGGTGTCGCCGCGCGGCCCCTTGAGCTTGATCTCGAACTGCCGCTCACCCGTGTCTGTGTAGACCCGTTCCCGGATCTTGAAGCGGAGCCGGCGGCCCTGCCGGTGGTCGTGGAAGGAGCGGAGCTCGGGGGTGTCGTAGTAGACGGAGTGGTAGCGGAAGGCACGTCGGCCGTCTATGGCGAGGGCGCGGAAGGGGCCGCCGGGCCGGTGCGGGTCGGTGAGCCGGCCGACGATGCGCAGGAAGGTGTTCGCGGGCACCAGGTAGCTGTGGTCGAAACGCGCGAGGAGAGCCGCCCGTTCGTTGAGTTCGTCGAGCGAGATCGGGCCGGCGCCGTGGGCGGCGTCGCCGATGGCGCGGACCGCAGCGGCGGAGCGGACCGTTGCGGTGGTCATGCGCTTTCCCAGGTGGGTGTGGTCCGGTGGGCGGGTCCGGCGGCGGGCACGGGGCCCCGGTCGGCCGGGGTCGCTGTGCTCTCGCGGTAGCGGACGTCGACGACGGTGAGGTCCCGGACGAAGTCGACTTCCATGACCGTCCAGTGGAGGGGCTCACCTAGGCGCCGTGCGAGGTCGGTGCGGAGCGCGGCCGGGTCCTCGTGGACGGTGTCGAGAGTGACGACGGCGCGCCGGGTGTCGGCGAGGAGGCGGGGGCTGTCGGCCGCCCAGACGATGAGGAGCAGGGTGGCGCACAGCCCGCCGGTGAGCGCGAACGGCAGCCTCGGCAGTCCGCAGAGCAGGCCGAGGACAAGGGTGGTGAAGTAGTAGGCGACTTCTTCGTGCTGCACGGCGTCGGAGCGGAGTCGCACGATCGAGAGCACGCCGAAGAGGCCGAAGCCCAGGGCCGCCCCGCCGCTGCGCACCTCGGCGAGGGCGGTGACGACGGTGAAGAGGCCGGTGTTCAGGGCGAGATAGGCCGGCACGAGGTCGCGCCGACGGTGGCGCGGATAGTAGATGGCGAAGGTCAGCACGCCGACGGCGGCGAGGTCGAGCCCGAGGTGGGCAGCGAGATGCCGTAACAACTCCATGACTGCACTCCCTGTAAGTACCGAGGCCGGAAGGCCCCGAAAGACCGGAACGAGAGACAGACGGTAGGTGAACACATGGCGAACATGTATTCGCTTGTGGAGAAACGATGCGCCTCCTTGATGGCCTTCGGCACCAATTGACCGGAGGCGCACATCTCCTGTCGCGTTCGCCTCTCTTGCCGACCGCCTTCGACTGGAGTTGGCCCGGGAGGGATTGGAGCGTCTCCGGATCGCGCGGGAGACGGTCGCCGAAGTGCTGGTGGAGTTGGTGCCAGAGAAGCGCGGGCGCGATCGATCCCCACCGGCCAACCGTGGCTGAGCCGGTGGCGTCGGCGTATGCAGGGGCCGAGCGACAGGTCATCGGAGTGCTGACCGTGCCGAACTGGCAGTCCGGGATGGGGCCGGAGATCCTGCCGAGGGTGTATCAGGACATCGTGGAGGTGGTGGCGGAGGCGCCGGGGCCGGTCCGCGCCAAGCGGATCGTGCCGAGGATCGGGCTGCAGGTCGAGACCGGGAAGATCGAGGCCACGCGGGCGAAGTTGAAGCGGCTGGTGGAGCGGGGGCTGGCTGGACGAGGATGTCCCGGGGCCTGTTCACTTTGGCCCCCGTCGGGGCGGTGCTTCGCCCAACTCCCGTCAACAGTAGGGCACTTCCGCGCCTACATTCGAAGGCGCGACCCAAACGATGCTGGACGGGAAGAGCCTTGAAGATGACACCGTACGACACTGATGCCGCCGCTGACCCCTTTGCCGCTCCCTCAGCGCCTTCGAGATGCTGACCACCTCGCTGTCAGACAGCGATGCGGGCACCTGGACCCACACTGAACTGGAGGAATACCTGGACGGCCGGGCGGGAACTGCTTCGCCTGCTGCTGCAGGGCCGCCTCGAGCTGCGCGCGGTGCGAGAGGAGGAACAGGTTCGTTCCGGTGGCGGCCCGGTCGTGGTGGGGCCGGAAGGCCGTGTGCGGCCCTGGCGGGAGACCGGACACGCGCGCTGGCCGGCCACCGTGTTCGGGATGGTCCGGGTCACCCGGGTCGCGCCCACCGAGGCCGGGGCGCGGGCAACGTCCATCCCGCCGACGCCGTGCTGTCCCTGCCGGCGGGCCGGGGCTACGACGAGCAGACCGCCTTCCCCGACACCGCTTGACTGATCAACCGCATCGGATGTCTGTCTCCGCACGGGCGGCACTGTTCGCCGTTCCGCTCCCGACTGAGGTGGTCCATACACCTCGCCCACGCCGCTCTCGCTCACAGGTCCGAGCCGGGCTCCGGTGTCCTGGCCTTCCTGATCGCGGCCTCGACGCGGACCGCGTCCGCCGTGGCCCGTACCTCGTGCACCCGGACGGCCCAGGCTCCCTGAGCGGCGGCGATCGCGGATGCGGCGGCGGTCGCCGCGTCCCGGGCGCGTGGCGGTCGGGGATCGCCGGTCGACGGGTCCGCCGGCAGCGTGCCCAGGAATCGCTTGCGGGAGGCCGCGACCAGGAGCGGACGGCACAGCCGTCGCCAGGCGTCGAGCCCGGCCAGCAGAACCCGGTCGTCCGCCCGGGTTCTCGTGACGATGCCCAGTCCGGGGCCGTTGATCATCTGACTCGGAGCAGGGGGCTTCAGTCGCCCGGCGGGTTGGGCGACGCGCTGATCTGCTTGGCGTAGGTCTGGGTGTACTTCGGGATCAGTGTCTCGATCCGGTTGACGTAGTTCTGTGTCTCGGGGATCTGTGGGATGCCCTGGGCCTTGAGTACCGCGTTGGGGCCGGCGTTGTACGCGGCGAGTGCGAGCTGGGTGGGGTCGCCGGGGACGCCCTTGACCTCCTTGAACAGGTGGCACATGTAGGCGCCCTGGGCCGGAATGGCGTCTTGTGGGTTCCACACGTCGGCCCGGCCGTCGCCGGTGTAGTCCTTGCCCCACTCCGCCCAGGTCGAGGGTTGGAACTGCGCGATGCCCTGGGCTTTGCCGGAGTCCGCCTTCGGATTCCAGTGGCTCTCCGCGTCGAGTTGCGCGGCCAGCATCGGAACGCTCAGCTCCGGGCAGGTCTTGGTGGCTGACTGAACGGTCGCCAGATACTGACCGGGAATGGTGGGCAGTGCGGGCGGTCGGGTCAGCCACCAGACGGCACCGAGGACAGCGGCGATGACGAGTACGGCTGCGAGGGCCAGACCCACCAGACACCCTCGGCGGCCGGAGCGCCTGGTTTCTGTCTCCGCCGGAGAAAATCGGTACGTCGTGGCGGGCGACGACACCCCCCAGTCGAGATGTGCGGGCTGCTGACCTTGCCGCCACACCTCGCCGCTGTCGGTCGCTCCGGTTTGCTGCTCTTGCACGTGCCCAGTCCGTCCGGTCGGTCGTCGGATGCTCTGTCGATGACGGGTAGGACGCATAGGGCGTCACGTTAGTTGCAAGATCACGCAAATGAGCAGGTGCGTGGGGGGATTGCCACACGAGGGAACCCGCCTCGGCCGCCCGCCGCGATACCTGCACCAGCGCCGCAGATTTGAGGGCTCCTGCCCGGACGGCCCTCAAGACGGAGACCTTTAGCGGACGCTGTCCGGATCACCTGTGTGACGTGAGGCTGCGCAGAGGTGCTTCATCGGCTTGCCGGGCCAGGCGCCGCCCGGCCGGACAGCAGCAGCGAGGCACACGCGCTGCAGGACAGCACCCGTTCCCGGCCCTGGCAACGCCCGCGGATGCGGTGAGGAGGCCGTGGCCGAACGGCAGCCGCACTCCGGGCGATCGGGAGGAGCTGATGCGGAAACCTTCGAAGATGAGCACGACACGCGCCGGGGGATAAGCGCCCCATTCTTCCTGAGCGTCGGCCTCTGCCTGCTTGCCGGGTCGCCGGGTGTCGAGCCTGGGCACCCAGGCCGAGGGCCGCGTCGTCCTCAGAGTGCCGAGCGCCCTGGCGGATACTCGGCCCCTGCGCCGTAGACCCGGGCCGCCTCGCACACCACGTCTGTATGCAGACCACCGACGAGTGGACGCCGGAGCACGAAGGCGTCTGGTGAAGCTTCTGACCGGGCGGATCAGCGACAGCCGGTCGGCCGCGCTGCGGGTCATCTGCCTGCTTTGCGGCTATGCCCTGGTCATCCTCGGCGCCCTCAGCCTGATCCGAGTGCCGTGGGAAAAGCTCCTGCTGGGCGGCGCGCTGACCGGAGTGATCCTCGGGATCGCCGCGCAGCCGGTCCTCGGCAATATCTGCGCTGGTCTGGTACTGCTCGTCTCGCACCCTTTCGCGATCGGTGAGCGGATCAGCATTCAGTCCGGACCCCTCGGAGGCCGGATCGAGGGCGAGGTGACGGACATGACCCTGTTGTTCGTCCAACTCCATACGGAGGACGGTCAGGTGTTGCTGCCCAACAACGCTGTGCTCGGCGCGGCCATCGGCCCACCCGCTCGCGAGGCTGTCGCGCAGTGACAGCTGACGGGAGGCCGTAGTCGGCCGACCGCTTTCGGTGGGTTCTCTCCGATCGCGCTCCGGCGGCTATACAGGAAAGGGCACCCCTGCTGCCGCAGCTGCCCTCCAGCACATCCGAGATCCTCACGTCGGCCACGCCGCATGGGAACTTCCGGGGCTTGTCGAACGTCACCACGGTGGGACCCAGCGGGGGTCCGAACAGAAGTGGAGCATGGGCGATGAGCGGGACGAGATTCGCGCCGGACCGGGGCCTGACCAGCCGCATGGTGGCCACGATGTTCATGATCGGCTTGCTCTACGTGGTCTTTGTCGGGGCGCTGTTCGTGCTGCTACGCGGTGCCTGGCCGCTGGTGGCCGTCATCGCGGGTGGCATTTTCATCGCGCAGTTCTGGTTCAGCGACAAGATCGCCACGTTCAGCATGGGCGCTCGTGAGGTCACCGAGCAGGAGTACCCGGAACTGCACGGCGCGGTCGATCGTCTCTGTGCCCTGGCCGACATGCCCAAGCCCCGGGTCGCCGTCGCCGACAGCGACGTCCCGAACGCATTCGCGACCGGCCGCAATGCGAACAATGCTGTGATCTGTGCCACCACCGGCCTGCTGCGCCGTCTGGAGCCGGAGGAGCTGGAGGGCGTGCTCGCGCACGAGCTCTCGCACGTTGCACACAAGGACGTCGCCGTGATGACGATCGCCGGGTTCCTCGGCGTGATGGCCGGCTTCCTTACACGGATGGGCCTTCAGTTTGGTCTGTGGGGCGGGTTCGGTGACCGCCGCGACGACCGTGACGACGAGGGCCTGGCCCTGCTGGTGGTCATCGCGGTCAGCGCCGTCGTCTACGCGGTCAGCTTCCTGCTGACACGCCTGCTGTCGCGCTACCGCGAGCTGTCCGCCGACCGCTCGGCGGCGCTGCTCACCGGCCGCCCCTCCGCGCTGGCCTCGGCGCTCACCAAGGTCACCGGCGCGATGGGCGCGATCCCGACGCGCGACCTGCGCCAGGCCGAGCCGTTCAACGCCTTCTACTTCGCCCCGGCTTTCTCCGCGCGGCAGAGCGCGGGCAACCTGCTCTCCACCCACCCGACGCTGGAGCAGCGACTCGACCAGCTCGGCCGCATCTCCGCCGAGCTGGGCCGCTGACGCCCGACGCCCTGACCAGGAAGGAACAGCTCCGCCATGGGCTTTCTCGGCACGCTGCTCGGCCGCACCAAGCCCGTCAGACCCGACCTCGACCAGCTCTTCGGCCTGCCCTCCGCCGCGATCACCCTCCAGGCTGCAGCCGGCTTCACTCCGACCGGCCTCGGCTCGGTGTGCTTCGCTGCCGCAGAGGGCGGCGCCTTCGCCCAGGTCCAGCAGGACGTTCAGGCGCTGCTCAACGCCGACCAGGGCACCCCGGTCGAGATCAGCCGCGACAGCTACGGCTACACCTGGCTGCTCTCCCGACAGTCGCCGGACGACATCGTCTCCCTTGTCAACGACCTGCACGCGGTGAACACCGCCCTGCAGGACAACGGCTTCGGCCCGCAACTGCTGTGCTCTCTGGTCGCTTTCGCCAACCCGGAGGGCCGCAGGCTCGCGCTCGTGTACTTGTACAAGCGGGGAACCTTCTACCCCTTCTCGCCACTGCCAGGTGAAAAACGCGACAACGCGATGGAGCTCCAGGTGAAGACGGTGATCGGCAACGACCTGCGCGTCGAACAGGATCTCGGCCGCTGGTTCCCGCTCTGGAGTGCGCCCGGGCTGTGACATCCCGCGCCCAGGGCCGCGTGGGTCTGGCGCGGTGGAAACGGCTGGCGCTCCGCGCCTGATGCGCTGGTCAAGACCGGCCTGGTGGCCGAGGAGGCTGTTATGGCTGTGCCTCGCGCGGGTCCAGGGAGTCAGCGAGCTCGGCCCCCAGCCGTGCCGAGTCCGTCGGGCCGGCGATGACGGTGGCGCCAGCGGCCCAGGTGGGCCAGATCTCCTCGATGGAGAAGTCGAAGGAGATGGCCATGTCCTGGTAGACGCGGTCGCCGGGCCGCATGTCGTAGACCGGGCCGACGACCCGCAGGAAGTTGCGGATGCTGGACCGGGCGATCTTCGCCCCCTTGGGCCTGCCGTTCGAGCCCGAGGTGTACATGATGTACGCCAGCGGGCCCGCACCTCTCGGCGTCTTCAGGCGGCCGTGTGGACGGCAGCAGCGTCCACTCCTCGACGCATCCGTCGATCTCGATGACCGGGCACGGTGCGCCGGATGCCAGGGCGGAGGTGGTGAGCAGGGCATCGACGCCGGCATCTCGGAGGATGAAGTCCACCCGGTCGACGGGCGTCGCCGGGTCGACCGGTACGAACGCCGCGCCCGCTTTGCACACGCCGAGCAGGCTCGCGTACATCTCGACCGGCCTCGGCAAGAGCAGCGCCACACTGCTGTCCGAGCCGAGGCCGAGACCACGCAGCCGGTGGGCGATCTGGTTGGCCCGGGCGTCCAGTTCGGCATAGGTCAGCCCGCTGCTCTCCGCAATCGAGGGCGACGGCGTGCGGGGTCCGGTTGCAGGAGTCCTCGAAGAAGCGATTCAGGTTGCCTACTGCCGGGCAGGTGCCGTCCCGGTCCGGGGCGACGGCGACGCGTTGGTGTCAAAGGTCGTGTGGTGTCCCCTGGAATGCAGTTCCGAAGCATGCCAGTGGCGCCAGGTTCCGCTGTGCCTCACAACATGGGGAGGTTGACGGTGGCCCCCTCCGGTGAGGGAGAACCGGAGGGGGCGAGCCGATGCGGTCAGGCGGTGGCGAACTCCGGGGCGATGCGCGCCGCTGCGGCCGCCGCGTGGCGCTTGACCTGCTGTTCGTCAAGGTGGTCCAGGCCGAGGTCGGTCATGAGCCGTTCGGCCTGCTGGCGCGCCAGTGCCTCCAGGGTGTTGGTCAGGCTCTGGTTGTCGATCGGCTGCCCGGACTCCTTCAGCTTCCGGGTAGCCTCCCAGGCAGCCGCGTGGCCGGCCTGCTCCTCGGTGACGTTGCGGTCCAGGCCGGTGCCGCCGTAGATGACGGTGTGGGCGTCCTTGTACTGCCTGATGCTGTGCTGAGACACGGTTTCTCCTCGTCTAGGGCCCGACCGGTCTCTTGCCTGCCGGACGGGCACCACACCAGAAAAACTCGGCGCGGCCGACCCCCGCCCGGCAAACACCCCCGAACGGGTGGCCTCTAGTGCTCTGACCACATACGTTCACCGGCTTGAGCGACCGTGAGGTCGTGGGGGCCAGGCTCGTGGCTGGGGCGTCCGCTTGTGCTCAGCTCGTGCAGCCGCCTTCCAACAGCAGCGATCCGTTGATCTTGGCGTTCCCAGCCGAGCTTGCAGGCGATGCCGAGGCAGTTCTGGCGGTCATGCCTGCTTCCCGCTTCCGGCCGCTTGAGCCGTTTTCGGTCGTTGTGGAGGGTCAGCATGTGTCCATTCCTGGCCGTCTCTACAAAGACGAGCCGCCGGCAGAAGCGGTAGCGTCGCTCTCGTCGCGTCAACGTCAACTTCTGCACTGCTTGTACTCAAGGCACTGCGACGGGATGGTCAGGCAGCGCCACCTGGCGGAGGTCGTTGGCTCCACGGACCCGTGGGTCGTCCCGTTCGTCGTGCAGTTGGTCGGCGAGTACGTCTTGGAGATCCTGGTCGTCATCCGCGATGAGCTTCGTAGTCTCGCCGCACCGGGCACCCGAAGCCACCTCGCTTACGGGCAGTTCATCATTGATAACCCGGCCTTCTTCGCGCGCACTCAGCGACGGGTCGTGAGCTACTGGAGCTGCTACTACCGTTCCGCCTATTCGACTTTCCGCGGCTACCCGGGATGCAGTCTTCTTGATCTTCTAAGGTCCGCAGCCTCGGACAGAGCAGGGCACCCCCGGCCCAACCTCACCCCTGCCGGAACCAGGCTGGACGGCTACTGCTAGAGCTGGCCGGGCAAGTTCGAGATCGGTCAGGCTGCGGCAGCGAGAGGGCGTCCGCCCCATCGGATGCCCTTCTCGCTGCGGATCCGGGCGCGCTCACGACGTTGAGCTGCGAGGACGTCGGGGTGTCGGGCGTTCTTGTTGCGCCAGCCGAGGTAGGCGTGCAGCGCCCGGGTCTGGACCGTGTGGTTGCGGTGATTGGAGTTGGCGACCGTGACCTGCCGCAACGGGCCGAAGTGGGCCTCGATCGGGTTCGCCCAGGATGCGTAGGTCGGCGTAAAGCACAGCTCGACCCGGTGTTTCTTCGCCCAGCGACAGATCTTCTCGCCCTTATGAGCGGACAGGTCGTCCAGGATCACGTAGATCGGGGCACCGTCAGGGCGGGCGGCCCGGATCGACTTCAGCGCGGCCAACGACTTCGCAGCGCCCTTCTTGCAGCGGTTGACGCCCCAGAGGGTGTCGTCGCCGACCGAGTAGCACCCGTGGAAGTACCGGACACCATGGGTGCGGTGGTACGTGGCCGGGTGCCGCTCGGGGTGGCCGGCAGCAGCCCAGCCCGCCCCTCCAGTGGGACGGATACCGAGCGGGCCGAACTCGTCGAAGGCAAAGACCCGGTCCGGGAAACGGTCCAGGACCTCCTCGATCCGGTCCAACTTCACATCACGGTCCGGATCTGGGGACTCCTTCCAGGTCTTGGTGCGCTGGAAGGTGACGCCGCGGCGGGCGAGCAAGCGGCGTAACGTATCGCGGCCGATGCGGATGACCCGGCATGCACTTTGCGCAGGTAGGCGAGCAGCTTGCGGATCGACCAGCGGGTTAAGGGCTGCCCGAGCTTGGTCGGGCGGATGGTGGCCGTCGCGACGACGAAGTCCTCGTCGTCAGGGCTGAGCAGACACCCCATGACATTTGAGGTCAAGCGGCCTGGAGGTGGGCGTGGTGCGACCAGGCGGTCGCCTCGTCGTAGAGGGTGCGGGACTTGAGGCAGCCGTGGAGGATGCCGACGAGCCGGTAGCCGACCTGACGCAGGGCGGCGTTGTAGCCGGATTCCCGTGCTCGTTGCTTGTCGTAGTAGCGGCGTGCGCCGGGCGAGGCGCGTAGGGCGGAGAAAGCCTGGAGTTGGAGAGCGTCAGCCAGGCGGTTGTTGCGCACGTAGCGGGCTTGGACGGTGTGACTCTTGCCAGAGGACCGGGTGACTGGGCTGGTCCCGGCGTAGTTCTTGCGGGCCTTGGCCGAGTTGTAGCGGGTGGGGTCGTCTCCGAACTCGGCGAGCACGCGGGCGCCGGTGACCTGCCCAATACCGGGCATCGAGAGGTAGATCTCGGCGTCCGGGTGCGCGAGAAAATGCGTCTTCACCTGCTCTTCCATCGCGGCTATCTGCTCGTTCAGGGCGAGCAGGAGACGGGCGTGGGCGGTGGCGGTGGCCGCGTAGGCGGCTGTGACCTGCTCCGGCAGCTCGAGGTGCTTCTCGCGTAGCGCGGCCTGGATCGCCCTGGCTTTCGCGTCCCGGCCGCGACGCCGAGCACGGGCTAGGACCGCGGCGATCTGGGAGCGTGTTAGCTTCGCCGCTGCTTGCGGCGTGGGTGCTTTGATCAGCAGTTCTAGTCCGTCCGTGCTGGTCAGCTCCACGTCTGCGTAGGCGGCAAGCGCGGCCGGGAAGTACTCACGCAGAGCGTTGCGCAGCCGCTGAAAGATACGCGTGCGTTCCCAGATCAGGGTCTGATGAGCGCGTGCAGCGATCTTGACGGCCTGGGCCTGGTCGCTGTCCCCGGCAACCGGTCGCAGCTGGTCACGGTCGATGCGGACCATATCGGCCAGCGCGTGCGCATCGCCCTTGTCGCTCTTGGCACCGGACGTGCTGTATCGCTCCTTGAAGCGGACGACCTGCCGCGGGTTGATCGCGTAGACCTGGTAGCCGGCGGCGAGCAAGGCCTGCACCCATGTGCCGCGGTCCGTCTCGATTCCCACGATCACGCCTGCAGCGTCGAGGTCCTGGTCGCCGTGCCTGGCCACCAGCTCGTGGAGCTTGGTCATGCCTTCCGCGCCCTCGGGCAGCCTTGCGGTCGCCAGCCTGTGGCCGGTTGCGTCCTGGACCTCGATGTCGTGATGGCCCTCAGCCCAGTCGTCGCCGATCAGCAGCAACTCTTCCTCCAAGTCGGATACTTCAGCGGCATGCAGCCTGCGGAAGACACGGCACGCGGCCTAATGGATCCAGTGCTCACGCTCTTCTCGGCGGGCACGACACCCCATCAGCGGTCAGGGCCTTCCGGCCGACCAACAAGGGCACGGTCTGCTCACAGAAGTCGACGCTTCCGGCGGGGAGAGTGCTCACCTGCTGGCGGCTACGGCACCGAGTCTCTACGACCCGGCAGGTCCCATTAGGCGGGGACGGCCTCCCGCCCACCGAGGGTCCAAGCAGGCCAGGCCGATCTCATTGAACCGGTGGATCACATCGCGGACGGTGTCCTCGTCAGCCTGCACCAACTGGGCGATCACCGGAACACGATTCCCACCCGCCGAGGCCAACAGCATCATCGCGCGCCGGTAGCGCACCGAACTGGTGCCGCCCCGGCGCACGATCTGCTGCAGCTTCTGCCCTTCCTGGTCGGTCAGTCTGCGCAATCGGACAGGCTCGGCCACCGCACCCCCAGCGGTCGGAACGGACGTCACCGCACATCCAACCGCCCCGTCGACCAACCCGGCGAACCAACGAGGTAAGAGCACTAGGGCCTGTGTGAGGTCGTGATCAATCTCGGGTTCTGGTCCCGTGCGGGGACAGGACCTGGTAGGACGCTGGGTGTGACACGTAGGCAACTCA
>NZ_JBSFJZ010000072.1:0-35740 GCF_053598315.1 Streptomyces sp. NPDC001153 | reverse complement strand
CCTCCGTGCGGTGCAGTCCTAGACAGCTCCACCACACCGGAGGTCTTCGCCATGATCAAGCCCTGCGGCTGTCAACAACGCTCGTGATCAATACATCTAGCCGGTGTCGGCGCGGTGCTCCGTGGGCTTTGGCCGTGGCCCCGGCAGCTCCGGGCGCAGCCGGGCCAGCAGACGTGCGCGTACCCGGGCGAAGACGGGGTCGGCCTGGTAGTCGGAGTGGCCGAGGATGGGCGCCGGGAGGGGATGCGCGGGCGTACGGCCGTAGGCGAGGGGGTCGCGCAGGGGGCCGTGGTCGACCTCGGGCGTGCCGTCGTCGGGGACGCGGACGGGGCCGCCGATGGGGTCGGTGCTGCGGTAGAGGTTGCCCCAGCAGGCGACGTCGCGGTGGAGGGCGGCGAGCGCGGGCGGTCCGAAGTGGGCCGGGAACCAGCGGCCGTACAGGCGTTCCAGCGGGGAGCCGTAGGTCAGCAGGGCGATCCGGGCGCGGACGGACGGGGGCAGCTGCCAGGCGGCGGCCGCGGCCAGGACACTGCCCTGGGAGTGGCCGGAGAGGACCAGGCGGCCGTCGGTGCGCTGCGTCCAGGTGGCCATGCGCCAGGTCAGGTCCGGCACCGCGCGCTCGGCGTAGCAGGGCGGTGCGAAGGGGTGCGCGGCGCGCGGCCAGAAGGTGCCGACGTCCCAGAGGATGCCGATCGTGCGCCGCGCCGAGGCGTCCTTGTAGGCGCGCCTGCCCCAGGTCACGAAGAGCACGAAGCCGAGGCCGACCAGCCAGGAGCCCAGCGCCTGCGAGGTCGCGGCGACGGACTGTACGGCGTCGTAGGTGCGGTGGGCGGCTCCGTCGGGGGTCTTCCGGGTGGCCAGCGCACCGGCCAGCGCCACAGCGCCGAGCAGCAGGGTGGTGGCGGCGAGCACGGCGACGACGAGAGGTGCCCGGTCGGTGAGCGTGGCCATGGCGCGGACGTGGGCGATGGCGCGGGTACGGCCCGGGTCCTCGGGCTCGCCCGGATGCTCGTGGCGGACCCGGTGGCGTTCGGCGCGGGCCAGCCGGGCGGCGGCGAACCCGAGCCGGGCGGCGAGGAGCAGCAGGACCGCGAGGACCGGCGGGATCGTGGACGCCTGCCAGGTCAGCAGGACCGGGGGCCCGGGGAGCGCGGCGTGGGTGCCGTCGAGCCAGTCGGCGACGCGCTGTGCGACCCCGCCGGACATCACGCCGCCCAGCGCGCAGGCGAGCAGCGCGACGGCCGGTCCGCCCAGGCCCCACATGCCGGCGCGCGGATCGGGGCTGCGGCGGTGGAGGCACCCGGCCACGACGGCGAGCGCGACGACCAGCAGCCCCTGGGCCAGCATGAGAGCGCCGAAGGCCGGGTCGCCCGGCAGCCGGCCCGTGGACCGCCAGCCGGGCCGGGCCCAGCCGGCGTAGATCACGGTGAGCAGCAGCAGGATGAGCGCGCCGAGCGGCAGGAGGCGTACGAGGTGCCGGTCGAGCCGCTGGTCGAGGCGGTTCTCGCTGCGGCCCCGGCGGCAGACCACCCCAGCGGCCGTCGCCGCCCAGGCCAGCAGGGCCGCGGTGAGCAGCCGGCCGAGGATGTCCAGGGCGGCGGGGCCGCCGAGCCGGTGGTCGAAGCGGACCGCGGGGGCCGCGACGGCGGCGGCGACGGTCAGCAGGGCCGCGGCGGTGTGCGCGGCGCGCAGCCGGGCCACGAGGCGGCGCCCGTACCAGAAGCCCGGCCTGGTCAGCGCGCTGGCATCGGTGTCCGGCTCGGGGTCGTGGGTCATCGGCCGGTGGGACTCGTAGGCGCTCCAGGTCCGGCGGGAGAGGTACCAGAGCAGGGCCGTCAGCGCGGTCGGCACCAGTGCGGCGAGCGCGAGCCGGCGGCCGGGCAGGCTCCACCAGGTGGCGTGCCCGCCGGGGGCCACGGACGCCGGGGGCGCGAGGAAGGCCAGCCACGAGTGGCGGTGGGCGCAGGACCGGACGCCGGCGCACTGCCAGCCCACCAGGTCCAGGGCCACCTCGCAGGCGGCGGCCACCAGCAGCACGGTCAGGCTGAGGGCGGCCAGCCGTACGAGGAGGCCGTAGAGGCGGACGGTGCGGTGCCGGCCGGCCGCGGCGGGGCGCATCCAGTGGGCGAGGTTGACCACCATGAACGGCAGCAGTAACAGCCACAGGGCGCGGCTGCTGTCGCCGGAGGTGAGGTTGCACCAGACGTACGCCTCCTGGACCGGCCCGTTCCCGGGTTCTTTCCCGGCCTCGGCGTCCACGGCGCGCCGGAAGACGGCGGCCGTGTCGTCGCCGGTGACCCGGACGGTGCGCGGGTCGCCGAGCATCTTCTCGGGAGTGGTCCCGCCCACCCCGTGCACCAGCAACTCCAGCTCGGCGTCCGGCTGCCGCAGGCTGCGGCCTTCCTGTGCGTGGTCCACCGTTCCGGCACCCCCGTGACGCACCCGAAGAACTGTGTCGATGCGGGCTTCAGGATCTCCGGTCCGGGGGTGTCGTACACCTCTCGTCACGGAATCTCCCCGATCCGTGTGATGCCGGCCGGGGCGGATGTGGCGGACGTGGCATGTGCGCGTCGTGACAGGTGGTGGCGCAACCGGTGGCGACCCGTGACAAGATGGGACGCCCGTGCATCTCCGGCCGGCCGGAACCTCCTGGTCGGGGCCGGTGCGCCGGGCGGGTCGGACGGATGGCGGCGAAAGGACCGGAGCGTACGTGAGTGAGAATCAGAACCTCCTCGCGGAGCAGCGCCGCGCCCTGATCCTGGACGAGGTCCGGCGCCGGGGCGGTGTGCGGGTCAACGAACTGACCCGCAGGCTCGGCGTGTCGGACATGACCGTACGCCGTGACCTGGACGCCCTCGCCCGCCAGGGTGTGCTGGAGAAGGTGCACGGCGGCGCGGTGCCGGTGGTCGAGGCCAGCACGCACGAGCCCGGCTTCGAGGCGAAGTCGGGTCTGGAGCTGACCGCCAAGGAGGACATCGCGCGCGCCGCCGCCAAGCTGGTCACCCCGGGCACGGCGATCGCCCTGTCCGGCGGTACGACGACGTACGCGCTCGCCCAGCAGCTGCTGGAGGTGCCGGACCTGACCGTCGTGACGAACTCGGTGCGGGTCGCGGACGTCTTCCACGCGGCGCAGCGCACCTCGGGCCAGCGGCAGGGCGCGGCCACCGTGGTGCTCACCGGCGGCGTGCGCACCCCTTCGGACTCGCTGGTGGGACCGGTGGCCGACCAGGCGATCGCCGCCCTCCACTTCGATCTGCTGTTCCTCGGTGTGCACGGCATATCGGTCGAGGCCGGGCTGTCCACGCCGAACCTCGCCGAGGCGGAGACGAACCGGCGGCTGGTGCACTCCGCGCGCCGGGTCGTGGTGGTCGCCGACCACACCAAGTGGGGCACGGTGGGCCTGAGTTCCTTCGCCGCGCTGGAGCAGGTGGACACGCTGGTGACCGACGCGGGCCTGCCCGCCGAGGCGCGCGCGGAGATCTCCGAGCACCTGCGGGTGGTGGTGGCGGGCGAGCCCGGGGAAGACGACGCAGACATCTGAGGGTCTGTCAGCTATGGTGGGCCGCCCGGTCGACCGCCCTGCGGGAGTGGCACAAGGGGGTTACGTCCATGGCTCGTCGTCTGCGCCCGGTGGATCTCGACTTCGTCGGGGCCGCGCCCGTACGTCTGGTCTTCGCGCGGGGGGTCTCCGCGTCCCCCGAGCAGGTCTTCCGCGCGCTCGCGGAGGATGTGCCCGGCTGGACGCAGTGGTTCTCGGCGGTGACGCTCGCCCGAGCCACCGAAGGTGGCGCCGGGCGTGAGATCCGGCTCAGGGGCGGGACGCGGTTCGAGGAGACGGTGCTCGCGGCGAAGGCGCCCGAGGTGTACGCCTACCGCGTCGACGCCACCAACGCGCCGGGCGTCCGTGCCCTGGCCGAGGAGTGGCGCCTGGCTCCTCGGGGCACGGGCACCCGGGTGCAGTGGACCTTCGCCGCGGACGGGACGGCGCCGTTCCGGTTCGTTCTCGGGCTGGCCGGGGCGGGCCTCGGGCGCGCCTTCCGCGACGCGGTGACGTCCCTGGACCGGCGCCTGGCGCGGCGCTGATCAGCTGCTGTTGCGGGCATGGTGCGACTCGGTCACGACGGCCGCCATCAGTTCCGCGTCCAGTGCGGAGACATCGGCCAGACGCGAGGCCGCGGACAGCGAGTTGAGCAGGGTCTTGGTGACGCGCAGCGCCGCCTGGGGGCGGCGGACGACGGGCCGCGCCCAGTCGGCGACGGCCGCGTCCAGCTCGTGGGCGGGGACGACCTTCTGCAGGATGGACAGGGACTGGGCCTCCGTCGCTGTGATGGCGCGGCCGGTGAGGACGATCTCGCGGACACGGGCGGCGCCGACCTCGTTGATGAGACGGGGCAGCAGGCCGCCCCACGCGGTGGGCAGCCCGAGCGCGAGTTCGGGCAGCCGGAAGGTCGCGTCCTCGGATCCCACCCGCAGATCGCAGGCGAGCGCGAGGGCGAAGCCCGCCCCGATGGCCTTGCCGTGGACACGTGCGATGGTCACGGCCGGGTTCGAGGTCAGGGCCTCGCAGACGCGCCGCGCCTTGGCCCCGGACATGCGGATGGCGCCGCCCGTGGGGTCGTGGGCGAGATGCCGGACGGACTCGCGGCGGTCCCCGCCCAGGCAGAAGTCGTCACCGCTCCCGGTGAGCACGAGCACCCGGACGGCCGGGTCCTGGTCCTGCAGGACCCCCAGGAGGTCGTCCAGCAGGGCGTCGGTGACGGTGTTGCCCTGCTCGGGGGTGTTCAGCTCGACGGTGAGGACGGGGCCCTCCCGGTGGGTCCGCAGGGTCGGGCGTACGGCGCCGGCCGGGAGGGTCGTGAGGGGCAGGGCGGTCATGTCGTCACTTTCAGGGAGGTGATGCGCCGGAAGACCATCCGGTTCGCATACGTCGGGCCCGCGGTGGGCCGCAGGGTGGGGAATCGTTCCAGCAGGCGGGTGAGCAGGATTCGGGCTTCCAGGCGGGCCAGGCCCGAGCCGAGGCAGTAGTGGACGCCGCCGCCGAAGGTGAGGTGGGCGCCCTTGCGGCGGATGTCGAAGAGGTGGGGGTCGGGGTTGCGGCGCGGGTCGTGGTTGGCGGCGCCGTACAGGACGTGGACGGTGGTGTCCTTGGCGATGGGAACACCGGCGAGGACGGTGTCGTCGGCGGCGAAGCGCGAGTTGAGGTGGATCGGCGGGTCGTAGCGCAGCACCTCCTCGATCGCGTCGTCGACGTGCTCGGGGTGCCGGCGCAGCCAGTCGGCCCGGGCCGGGTCCTGGGTCAGGAACCACACGGCGTTGGTCAGCAGCGTCGCGGTGGTCTCCAGGGAGGCGATGGTGATGAACATCGTCAGGTCGTACAGCATCTGGTCGGCCGCCGCGCGGTCGTCGGGGCACTCGGCGTCCCAGTACCGGATCCAGCCGCTGAGGACGTCGTCGCCGGGGTGGGCGCGCCGGTGGGCGATCAGGCCGGTGAAGTAGGCCCGCATCTCCAGGGTGGCCTCGGCCGAGACGGCCAGTTCGCTCTTGGTGGGGATCAGTTCCTGGGCGTGCACCTGCCGGTGGGTGAAGTCCAGGATGTGCGGGTAGTGCTCGGCCGGGATGGCGAGCCAGTGGCCGACGGTGTGGACGGGCAGCTGGTCGCCGACCGTGGTGACGAAGTCGGCCTCGCCGTGGGCGCGCAGCTGTAAGGCGAGACGGTCCAGGAGCTCGGTGACATGGGCGGCGATCCGGGGCCGCATGGCCTCGAGGGTGCCGCGGTCGAAGAGGTTGCCCAGGGCGCGGCGCCGCGAGGTGTGCTCGGGCGGGTTGAGGCGGGACAGCGTCCGTGTCATCTCCCGGGTCGCCGGGTCCTGCCAGCGCGCCATGTCCGGCCGGCGTTGCTGCCAGGCGAAATCCGGCACGAGCCAGTCCCTGCCGCGCAGGATCTGGTTGCAGGCATCGAATCCGGTCACGAAGTACCCGCCCCAGGGAGCGGGCACCACTTCGCCCAGTGCGCGTAGTTCGTCCCAGACAGGGAGGGGATCGGCCTGTCCCTCGGCGGAGCGGAGGCGACGGAGGAGGGGGATGACGGCTCGGCGGTCGGTGGGGGTGGTACCGCGTATGACGCCAACGGCGGTCACGCGAAGCTCCTTTGTGGCTGGGCGCTACCGATACCGCCGGAACCTACCCTTCCCCTCTCCTTCGTCATGCGCCCGACAGTGTTGCTCCCGTCACATGCCGCACATGAGACCGCGACATCTCAGGCATCACACCCGGAAGACGTCCAGGAAGGTGCTCCAGAAGCCCTTCTTCCTGGCCGGCTCCTGGCGGGCGGCGGCGACCGGCGCCGTGGGAAGCGGCTGCTCTGCCGTGGCGGGGACGGTCCGGCTCTGCAGCGCGGCGGCGATATGGGTGGCCGGTGCGGGGCTGAAGGCCACTGGGAGCGTGACCAGCGCCCGGTGGAACGGGCCGGGACGCCATTCCAGGTCCTTCTCGGGGACGGCCAGGATCAGGTCGGGCAGGGCGTTGAGCAGCTTCTCGATCGCGGTGACGGCGATGACCTGCGCCGGGTCCTTGGCCGGGCACGCGTGCGGACCCGCCCCCCAGGCCAGGTGGGCGCCCTTGCTGTGCCTGTGGCGGGCCTCGGCGAGCGCGGGGTCGGTGTTGGCGGCGGCGAAGCTGATGACGACCGGCGTGCCCGCCTCGGCCACCACTCCCCCGAGGTCCACGTCCTGGACCGGGTAGTGGGTGGCGTAGTTGGCGATGGGCGTCTGGTTCCACAGCACGTGATCGATCGCCTCCTCGATCAGCAGCCCGGAGTCGCGTCCGCTGGTGTCCGGTGACAGCAGCAGGAGCAGGGCGTTGCCGATCAGGTTGCGCTCGGGTTCCACGCCGGCGCCCATCAGCATGACCAGCTGGTCCTTGAGCTCCTCGTCGGTCAGCCCCGCGGGGTGCTGGATCAGCCATGAGGTGACGTCGTCGCCGGGCTGCCGGCGCTTGAGGGCGATCAGCTGCATGAGGCAGGCGGTGAGCTCCTCGTTGGCGCGCAGGGCGTCCTTGCCGTCGAAGATCGCCGACATGGCGCTGGTGAGCGTGTCACCGATGTCCGCCGGGCAGCCGAACAGCTTGTTGAAGAGCAGCAGCGGAAGCAGTTTGGCGTAGTCGTTGAGGAGGTCGGCACGGCCGCGCTCGCAGAACTGGTCGATGAGGTAGTCGGCGATGGGCTCGACGTCGCGCCGGATCCGGGTGATGTTGAGCCGGGCCAGGCTGTCGGTGACGGCCTTGCGCAGCCTGAGGTGCACGGCGCCGTCGGTGAACAGGCAGTTGGGCCGGTACGCCATCATCGGCAGCACCGGGTGGTCCAGCGGTATGTGCCCTTCGTTCAGCGCCTTCCAGCGGCGGGAGTCCCGGGCGAAGAGCGTGGTGTTCTGCAGCACGCGCAGGGCCGTCTCGTGGCCGACGACCAGTGTGGCGTCGATGCCGGGGGCGAGTTCGACCGGTCCGGCCGGACCGTGGGCGCGCAACCGGTCGTAGACCTGGTGGGGGTCGGCGGCGAACGCGTGGTCGTGCATGGGGCATCTGGCGTCGGCGGGGGCGGGGACTGACTGGCGGTCCATGGGGTTCCTTCTGCTGGCTCCGGGCCGGTGGTCCGGGGGAGAGACGGTCCGGGCGGATGGGCGGGTCAGGCGGCTCGGGTGAGCAGGTGACGGACGAGCGCGATCAGCGCGTGGGCGGAGGACTGCCGGTCGCGGGCGTCGCAGTAGACCACGGGGGTGTCCGGGAGCAGGTCGAGGGCCTCGCGCACCTCCGCCTCCTCGTAGACCGTGCCCGGCTGGAAGCCGTTGACGGCGATGGCGTACTCGAGGCCGTACCGCTCGACGAGGTCGATGACGGGAAAGGTCTCCTCCAGCCGGGCCGGGTCGACCAGGAGCAGTGCCCCCAGCGCGCCGCGGGCCATGTCCTCCCACAGCTGCATGAAACGCTGCTGCCCCGGGGTGCCGAACAGGTACAGCACGAGGTCGTCGCTGAGCGTCAGGCGGCCGAAGTCCAGGGCCACGGTGGTGGTGGTCTTGTCCGTCACGCCCCTGAGGTCGTCCACGTGGAGGGACGCCTGGGTCATCTTCTCCTCGGTGCGCAGCGGGGTGATCTCCGACAGCGAGCCGATGAGGGTCGTCTTGCCCACGGCGAAATGCCCGACGACCAGGATCTTGGCGGCGTTGGTCACCGCGCTGGAGACGTAGATGGATCCAGGGGCCGTCTCAGCCGATGAGGGATTGGAGTCCATTCAGAACCTTCTCGAGGGTCGCTCTGTCAACGTTCTGAGCCCGGGGCGGCTCGGCGCGGCGCAGGAGGTGGCCCTGCTCTGATAAATCGGTCAGCAGCAGCCGGGCCACCCCCACCGGCAGGCCCACGTGGCCCGCGACCTCGGCGACCGACAGGTAGCCGCCCGCACACAGCTGCCAGATCGCCATCACCTCGGGGCCGGCTCCCAGCGGCGGGGTCCGCTCGGGAGCCAGGGTGACGAGGGTGTGCAGCGCCAGGTCGTCCGCGGCCGGCAGGCTACGGCCGCCGGTGATGACGTAGGAGCGGACGAACTCGCTGGTGACGGAGGCCTCCTCGCCGGGCGTGGTCATACCCCGGCACCGTTCTCCGAGCGCGGAGCCACACTCATCGCCTTGCTCAGGGCGGCCACCGTCTTCTGCATGCGGAAGGACATGGCCTCCATGTCGACGTCCAGCGCGGCCGACACGGCGAGGTACGAGCCCTGGCCGGCGGCGATCAGGAAGATCCAGCCGCCGTCGTACTCCAGCAGCGTCTGCTTCCAGATTCCGTGTCCCGCTCCCACGAACCCCGCGACGGCGCGGCTCAGCGACTGCATCGAGCTCATCGCGGCCGCGTTCGTCTCGGCATCGTCGCGTGCGATGTCGTCCGAGCGCTGCAGCAGCAGGCCGTCTCCCGAAACGAGGATCGCGTGCCGGGCTCCGCGTACTTCGAGCACGTCGTTCAGCACCCAGGACAGGTCGATCTTCACTGGTTGTCAGGTCCTTCCGTGGTCTGCGTGGTCCGCCCGAGCTGAGTTCCGCGCGCGAACGCCCCGATCCGGGACGCCGTCACCTCGCTGGCCGGCTCGGGAGAGCCCTCCTGGCCTGCGGTGTCGGGGGCCGGGACCACGGTGACGGTGCCGCTGCGCCGCCGGCGTTTGGGCAGACCTCCCGAGGTCGTTCCCACCACGTGCGAGGGGCCCACGACCGGGACCGGCGCCAGTCGCTGGGGCGCGGCCTCCGGGGCCGTGGCGTCCCGGTCGTCCTGGGCGCCGGCCGCCGGGGAAGGAGTGTCGGCCGAGAGGAGGCTTTCGGGCACACGAATCACTGCACGCACTCCGCCGTAGGGGGAAACGGAGCCGACGGAGACGGCGAAGCCGTAGCGGGCGGCGAGCATGCCGCACACGGCGAAGCCGAACCGCGGCGGATCGCCGAGACCGGTGATGTCGACGGGACCGTCCACGGACAGCAGGGCCGCCGCCCGGTCCTTGGTCTCCTGGTCCATGCCGAGTCCGGCGTCGTCGACGATGTAGCAGATACCGGTCGGCACGGTCTGGATGTTGACCTCGACCGGTGTGCCGGGCGCGCTGTAGTTCGTCGCGTTGTCCAGCAGTTCGGCCAGTACGACGGCCACCGGCTCGACCGCCTTGCCGACGAGGGAGACGCTGACCTGCGAGTGGACGCTGACCCGGTCGAAGTCCTTGATCCTGCCCTGGGCGCTGCGGGCGACGTCGTAGACCGTGGCGGCGCCCTCGCGCCGGCCCAGCCATCCGCCGCACAGCACGGAGATGCCCTTGGCGCGGCGGCCGAACTGGCTGCCGGTGTGGTCGACCGTCATCAGGTCGGCCAGGACGTCCGTGGTGTCGCCGTACTTCCTCAGCAGGCTGTCCAGGAGGACCTGCTGTTCCTCGGCGAGCGACTGGAGCGTGCCCATCGCGGACTTCAGCACGGCCTTGGTCGAAGCCTCCGCGTCGGCCCGTACGTCCGCGAGGTCACGCTGATGCTGTGCGGTCAGCGCGGCGATGTGCGTGTGGAGCTGCCCGACGTCGCCGCGGGCCTGTCCCAGTCCTGCCTCCAGGTCCTTTCTCGTTCTTCGGAGCGCCATGTTGGTTCTCCGGGCCCGCATCACTGCGACGACCGCAGCGACGAGCACCACCAGCAAGATCCACAGCAGTGGATCCGTGGTCAATGACGTCATGAGACTCTCTTCAAGTCGCATCGCGCCGGGAGCGTGCGAGCGCGATGGTGCCTTTGAGACTGTCCCCCCGTACGCGTTCATGACGCGCCGTCAGCCCACCGAAAAGTGGGATGATCTTATCAGTCACACAGGCACAACCACCTTGCCCAGAACCTCAATTGAGACGTCACCAAACCCTCACAACCCCGTCACCCGCCCGTTGGCCACCGGCCGCCGGAGGACGGGGACGGGCTCAGTCCGGCCACACCCCCGTGGCCAGCAGGGTCTCGATCGCCGCCGCGTACGGCGTGATGTCCAGGCCCTGCTCCACGAGCCAGGCGTCGGAGTAGTACTTGTCGAGGTAGCGGTCGCCCGGGTCGCACAGCAGGGTGACGACGCTGCCGGTGCGGCCCTCGGCCACCATCTCGGAGATGATCTTCAGCGCGCTCCACAGCCCGGTGCCCGTGGAACCGCCCGCCTTGCGGCCGATGGCCCGCTCCAGGGCCCGTACGGCGGCGACGCTGGCCGCGTCCGGGACCTTCATCATCCGGTCGATCGCACCGGGCACGAAGCTCGGCTCCATGCGCGGCCGGCCGATGCCCTCGATGCGGGAGCCGCAGTCGCAGGTGACGTCCGGATCACCGGTGGTCCAGCCCTCGAAGAAGCAGGAGTTGTCCGGGTCGGCGACGCAGATACGGGTGTCGTACTGCATGTAGTGGACGTAGCGGGCGAGGGTCGCGGAGGTGCCGCCGGTGCCCGCCGTGGCGACGATCCAGGCCGGCTCCGGGAACCGCTCCAACTCCAGCTGGCGGAAGATCGATTCGGCGATGTTGTTGTTGCCGCGCCAGTCGGTGGCCCGCTCGGCGTAGGTGAACTGGTCCATGTAGTGGCCGCCGGTCTCCACCGCGAGGCGGGCGGACTCCTCGTACATCTTCCGCGAGTCGTCCACGAAGTGGCACTGTCCGCCGTGGAACTCGATGAGGCGGCACTTCTCGGCGCTCGTCGTGCGGGGCATGACCGCGATGAAGGGCACGCCGATCAGCTTGGCGAAGTAGGCCTCGGAGACGGCGGTGGAGCCGCTGGAGGCCTCGATGACCGGGCGGCCGGGGCGGATCCAGCCATTGCAGAGGCCGTAGAGGAACAGGGAGCGGGCGAGGCGGTGCTTGAGGCTTCCGGTGGGGTGCGTCGACTCGTCCTTGAGGTAGAGGTCGATGCCCCAGTGCTCGGGGAGGGGGAAGCGCAGCAGGTGCGTGTCCGCCGATCGGTTGGCGTCGGCCTGGACCTTGCGGACGGCCTCTTTCAGCCAGTCGCGGTAGGCGGCGTCGCTGCGGTCGACGTCGAGGGTGACGCCGGTCCGGGTCTGGTCGGTGGTGCTCACGGCGGTGCTCCTTACGCTGGGCGCCGACGACGCCTCACGCGGCCGGCATCTCGAGCATAGGCATCTTTCACACCACTTCCCACCTGCATAAACGCATCTTTGAGCCACCCAAAGCCGCCCTGGGGCGCAGGGCGCGGGAGGCCTGCGGGGGCGCGTTGGCGGGAGTGCTCCGGGCGACTTCGGCGGGCGCCTCGCGCGTACTGGTGCTCCCGGCCGCATCGGGGCAGACTGCACGCGAGGGGACGATCGTCCCGAACGCAGGCGCACGCCGTTGTTCGGACGCGGGCGCACACTGGACCGGACGCGAGCGCACAATGGATCGCGGAAGCACACGGGCAAGGGGGCGGCGAAGGATGGCGGAGCCGGAGTTCACAGCCACGGGCGTGCGGATCGGCAAGCGGCTGCGCTCGCTCACCCGGGCCGGTCAGGTCCGGATCAACGACGGCAGGCTGGAGTTGCTCACCAGCTACGGCAGCGAGATCGACAGTGCCCCGGTGCAGGCGGTGCGCGCGTCTAGGCCCTGGTTCCGGCCGGACGACAAGGCGTTGGCCGACCTCAACGGCAAGCGGTACCTGCTGACGCTGGGCGAGCACGACCCCGCCCCCGGCGAGCCGGGTCCGCCCGCGGCACGGCGGTTCATCGAGGCGGTGCGCCGGGCCGCCGGACGCGGCCACTGAGAGCCGTACGGCCGCCGGCCGGGGAACGGGCCGGTCGCGTTACTCCGAGCAGCGGTCCGTCGCGGCGAGTTGCGGGACCGCATCCGCTGCGTCACGCTGGTCACACGTCACTCTGGGTTTACCGGCGATAACGCTGCGAACCAGCCCGCCGGCCACGACAGCAGGCGGACGTTTGGACGCAAGCACCCTGCTGGATCCGTTGTTCTCCGTGTTCTTCCGGTCCCTTCGGACCTCTACATCGGGGAGTCGCAGCCGTGATCAGTCACCCAAGCAGGCACTGCACGGTGGAGCTCCAAGCCCTGCCGTCGCGGATCGGCCAGGTCCGCAGAATCGTATCTGCGCAGTTGCGCTACTGGCACATGGACGCGTTGATAGACCGGGCCGCGCTCGGTGTGACGGAGCTGCTCAGCAATGTCCACCGGCATGCCAGGCCCGACAAGTCGTGCACGGTCGAGCTGGAGCTGGCGCCGGACCGGCTCACGGTCTCGGTGCGCGACAACGATCCACGGCTTCCGGTCCCGTCCGACATCGCGGACCTGCCGGACGGTGGCCCGCTCGCCACGTGCGGGCGGGGGCTCGCGATGGTGGCGGCGGTCAGCGAGAGCTGGGGCGCCCGGCCGGACGGCGAGAACGGCAAGGTCGTCTGGTTCACGCTGTCCGCCCCCGCGGTGGTACGGCCTGGGCCGGCCCACGTCCCGCGCCGCGCCGCCGAGGTACGGCCGACGCCGGAGCCCGTCCGCTTCGGCACGGCGGCCAAGACACCGGCGGGGACGCCTGTCGGCGCCGGGGTCGCGTTGACTGCCGAAGCCCCCGTCGCGGCGGCGCCGGCGGCGAGCGCGGCTCGCGCTCCCGCCGGAGCGCAGGCTCCCGCCCGGTCGACCGTTGCCGGTTGACCGGGCGGTGAGGGACCTCCGGCCTCGCGGCAGCGCGCCCACGCGTCGGGTCGGTGCGGACCGTGCGCGGGTACGGGTATGCGGAGGGCTGGTCGCGCGGTTCCGGGGGTGCGGCCGGCTGCAACTCCCCAGGGGCGCGGGGAACTGAGCGACCGGCCACACCGCACCCGCACCCGCACCCGCACCCGCACCCGCACCCGCGAACGGTCTCCCGCGACCCGATGACCGGGCGCCCCGGCCGAAGCGACGCAGTCACTCCGTCGCGATGGCCCGCAGGACGTCCAGCCGGGCCGCCCGCCGGGCCGGGCGGAGGCCCGCCAGCGCGCCGGCGGTGAGGCCGACGAGGGCGACCACCGCGAGCCGCGCGGGCGGCAGGGCGAAGGCGAACGCGGTGTCGCTCGCGCCGTCGGAGGCCTTCACCAGCACCCAGCCCAGGAAGGCACCGAGTCCGAGACCGCCGGCCGTGCCGAACGCGGCGACCAGGACCGACTCCCAGCGGACCATGGCCCGCAACTGGGCCCGGGTCTGGCCGACGGCCCGCAGCAGGCCGAGTTCCCGGGTGCGTTCGTGCAGCGCGAGGGTCAGCGTGTTGGCGATGCCGAGCAGGGCGATGACCACCGCGAGGACGAGCAGCGCGTAGACGAGGGTGAGCATCATGTCGATGCCGCCCGCCGAGGACTGCGCGTACTCGTCGCGGGTCTGCACGGACGGGTTGCCGTACTGCGCGGCGACCTTCCGTACGGCCGCCTTGCCCGCGTCGGTGCTCACCCCGTGCCTGAAGGTGACGGCGATCAGGGTGTCCGTGTCCTGGGTGCGGTGCGGCGCCCAGGCGGCACGGGTGATGACGTAGTCGCCGGCGAGTTCCGACTGGCCGTACACGGCACGGACGGTGAAGTCGTCCGTCCTGCCGTCGGTGAAGGTCAGCCTGGCTGTGTCACCGGTGTGCAGGTGCTGCCGGTCGGCCTCCTTCCGGGTGATGGCGATGCCGTCGGTGCCGAGGCCCTGCAGGGAGCCGGTGACCGTGCCCAGGTCGAAGGTGCGGGCGAGCGCGGCCGGATCGGTGACGGTCAACGCGCGTCCCCTGCCGTCGACTTCGGCGACCCCGCGGCCGAGTCCCACCGCCGTGTCCACCTGCGGCAGCCGCTGGAGCGCCGGAGCGAGCCGCGGGCTGAGCCCGCTGCCGCCCGCGCCGAAGGACGGGCTGCTGACGGCGACGTCACCGGCGAAGGACCGGGACACCGTCCGGTCCATCGTGGCCTTCAGTGAGGCGCCGAAGACGGTGAACAGCGACACCACGGCCACGCCGATCATCAGCGCGCTCGCGGTGGCCGCCGTCCGCTTCGGGCTGCGCAGGGCGTTGCGCCGGGCCAGCGAGCCGGTGACCCCGCGCAGCCGGTCCAGGGGCGCGCCGAGCAGCCGTACGGCCGTGGTGGCGGCGACCGGGCCGAGGACGACGAAGGCCGCCAGGGCGAGCAGCGCGCCGAGTCCCGCCAGCCACACGGACGGGGAGACGAGGACGCCGGTCAGGGTCGTGGCGAGCGCCAGCGCGCCGAGGACACTCCCGGCGATCGCACGCACGCGGGAGGCACCGGAGGTGTCGACGGCCGTCTCGCGCAGGGCGGCGAGCGGCGCCGTGCGTCCGGCGCGCCGGGCCGGCAGGAGCGCGGAGCCCAGGCAGACCGCGATCCCCACCGCGAGCGGCAGCACCATCGACAGGGTCTTGATCACCAGGTCGCCGTCGGGGAACGGGAACCCGATGGCCGGGAACAGCGCCTGGAGGCCCGCGGCGATGCCGATGCCGCCCGCGAGTCCGGTGAGGGACGCGGTGAGCGCGACGACGCAGGCCTCGGCGAGGGCGGCGGCGGTCAACTGGCGGCGGGCCGCACCGAGGGCGCGCAACAGGGCGTTCTCGCGGGTGCGTTGGGCGACCACGATGGCGAACGTGTTGTGGATGGAGAAGGTGGCCACGAGCAGGGCGACGCCGGAGAAGACCAGCAGAAAGGTGGTGAAGATGGTCAGGAACTGGCTGGAGATCATGTCGGTGTTCTCCTGCGCCGACTGCTGACCGGTGATGGCTTCGACTCCCTTGGGCAGCACCGGAGTCAGCCGGTGGACCAGCTCCTCCTGCCCGACTCCGGGTTCGGCCCGCACCGCGATGGACGCCGCCTGACCGGGCCGCGCGGTGAGGTACTTCTCGGCGTCGGCCCGGGTCATGCCGGTGAACGTCACCTGGGCCATGCCGTCCTGGCCGCCGAAGGTGGCGAGCCCGACGACGGTGACCTTCACGGGGTCCGGGGTGCGCAGGGTGGTGGTGTCACCGATCTTCAGACCGCCCTTCTTCGCGGCACCCCGGTTCACCACGACCTCGCCCGGCCTGGCGGGAGCCCGGCCTTCGGCGAGCCGGTACGGGTTGAGGCGGGGGTCCGTGATCCAGTTCCCGGCGAGCGTGGGCGGCCCCTGGCCGCCTACCGGTTTGCCGTCGGAGCCGACCAGCTGCCCGGCGCCCTGGATGTCCGGGACGGCGGCGGCCACGCCGGGCACCCGCTCGATGCTCTTCACCAGCGAGATGTCCACGGGCCGCCGTACGCCCTGGGCCTGGCCGGGTGCGGTGATGGCGTCGGCGCCGCGTACGACGGCGTCCGTGCCGCTGGTGGCCTGGCCGAACATGCTGTCGAAGCCGGCGCGCAGCGTGTCGCCCATGACGAGGGTGCCGGCCAGGAACGCGACGCCGAGGAACACGGCGAGGAAGGTGCCGGCGAACCGTCGCCGGTGCGCGCGCAGGGAGGTGAGGCTGAGCCGGATCGAGGCGTTCATGACCGCACCTCGAAGGCCTTCATGCGGTCCAGCACCTTGTCGGGCGTGGGTGACTCCATGCGGTCGACCAGGCGGCCGTCGGCGAGGAAGAGCACCTCGTCGGCGTGCGCGGCGGCCACCGGGTCGTGCGTGACCATGACGACCGTGCGGTCCATCTCCCGCACGGCGGAGCCGAGGAGGCCGAGCACCTCGGCCCCGGAGCGGGAGTCGAGGTTCCCGGTCGGCTCGTCGGCGAAGACCACGTCGGGCTTCCCGGCGAACGCCCGTGCCACGGCGACGCGTTGCTGCTGGCCGCCGGAGAGTTCCGAGGGACGGTGGTGCAGCCGGTCGCCCAGCCCGACGACGTCGACGAGCGCGTCGATCCACTCCCGGTCACCGCGCCGCCCCGCCAGGTCCAGGGGCAGGGTGATGTTCTCCGCGACGGTCAGCGTGGGCACCAGGTTGAACGCCTGGAACACGAAGCCGACCCGGTCCCGGCGCAGCAGGGTCAGGCGCCGGTCGTCCAGCTCGCCGAGTTCGGTGTCCCCGATGTAGGCGGCGCCGGAGGTGAGCGTGTCGAGGCCGGCCGCGCAGTGCATGAGGGTGGACTTGCCGGAGCCCGAGGGGCCCATGATCGCCGTGAAGCGTCCGGCGGGAAAGGAGACGTCGACGCCGTCGAGGGCGTGTACGGCGGTGTCGCCACCGCCGTACACCTTCACCGCGTCCACCACGCGGGCCGCGGTCCGCACTGCGGTAGTCGTGGTCATGCCGCACCTCCCTTGCCGGCGCGGCCGAACTGCTCCTCCAGGACGGACAGACGCCGCCAGTACTCGTCCTCGTCGATCTCGCCGGAGGCGAAGCGGCGGCCGAGGACCGACAGCGGCGAGTCGCCCGCTGGGCGTCCGGCGTCCAGGTGCCGCCAGGGGCCGCCGCGGCCGCGCAGGCCGGTGCGGCGCAGGAAGGTGACGGCGCCGAGCACGACGGCCGCCCAGATCAGCGGGAAGAACAGGATCCAGGGGCCGGGTCCGCCGCCACCCCAGTCGGCCAGGGTCTGCATCTCGGGTCATCTCCTCGTCGGTGTCGTCCTCCCCGCTCTTCGGGGATGCCACGAGACTCCCTCCGGCAGGGGGTTTCGGTCGTCGTGCGGCCGGCGGCAGTGCGGGTACCTCCCGGGGAGTACGGCGGGGGCGGCGGACTGCTCCCCGGGGACTGGCGGACTGTAACTACTAGTATGTACAGTGGTCGCATGAGCACCTCGGAACGACTGATCGAGTCCACCCGTGAGCTGTTGTGGGAGCGCGGGTACGTCGGCACGAGCCCGAAGGCGATCCTGGAACGCGCCGGCGCCGGCCAGGGCAGCATGTACCACCACTTCAAGGGCAAGCCGGATCTCGCCCTGACGGCGATCCGGCGGACCGCACAGGAGTTGCGCGCCACCGCCGAGCGGGTCCTGGACGGGCCGGGCACGCCGTACGAGCGCATCGAGGCGTATCTGCTGCGTGAGCGTGACGTGCTGCGCGGCTGCCCGGTCGGCCGGCTGACCATGGACCCCGACGTGATCGCGAGCGAGGAACTGCGCGCGCCGGTCGACGAGACGATCGCCGCCATCCGCGAGCGGATCGCCGAGCTCGTCGAAGAGGGCAAGCGGCAGGGGCAGTTCGCACCGGAGCTGGACGGCGAGGAGATCGGCGCGGCCGTCCTCGCCACCGTGCAGGGCGGCTACGTCCTCGCCCGCGCCTCCGGCTCCCCCGCCGCCTTCGACGCCGGGGTGCGCGGTCTGCTCTCCCTGCTCGCACCCCGAACTCCCGGACAGGAGAACTGAGTCACGTGCACATCACCAGACGGCGTCCGGAGACCCGGCAGGGCCCGGCGGAGAACTTCACCGGCACGGTCTGGCTGGACGAGATCGCCGCGCCCGCCGCTCCGTCCCGGCTGCGCATGTTCAACGTCCACTTCGCCCCGGGCGCCCACACGGCCTGGCACCGGCACCCGCACGGGCAGGTGCTGCACGTCCTGGACGGCGAGGGGCTGGTGCAGCGCAAGGGCGCCGCGGTGGAGGCGATCCGCGCGGGCGACACGGTGTGGATCGAGCCGGACGAATGGCACTGGCACGGAGCCGCGCCCCGCACCTTCATGACCCATCTCGCTGTCGTGGAGGCCGCCGAGGACGGCACGACGACCGAGTGGCACGCGCACGTGGGCGACTACCCCGCCTGAGACCGACGAGACCTGATACGTGAGACCCGCGAAAGGATCCGGGACATGCACGCCATGCAGTACGAGTTCACCCTGCCCGCGGACTACGACATGGGCGTCATCCGCTCCCGCGTCGCCCGCGTCGCGCACCTGCTGGACGACTGGGACGGCCTCGGCGTCAAAACGTACGTGCTGCGCGAGCGCGGGGTGCACGGCTCGCCGGTGAACCAGTACGGGCCGTTCTACCTGTGGAACACCGTGGAGGGCATGAACAGCTTCCTGTGGGGAGGGGCCTTCCAGGGGCCGGTCGACGACTTCGGGCGGCCGGCGATCCGGCAGTGGACGGGCCTGGCCTTCGAGGAGGGCACCGCGACCGGTACCGCACCCGCGTTCGCCGTGCGACGGCGTCAACCGATGCCGGAGGGCGTGGAGTTGGCGGCCTTCATGGCGGACGCGACGGCCGAGACCGAGCGGCTCGCGGCGGAGGACGGTGCGGTCCTCGCGGCGGCGGCCGTGGACACGCGCGCGTGGGAGCTGGTCCACTTCTCGCTCTGGGAGCACGACACGCCCAAGGCCGACGGAGACCTGTACCAGGTGCTGCACCTGTCCGCGCCCGGCCGCGACCGGCTGCCGCGCGGGCGGCAGTGGTGAGCCAGGTCCGCACGGTCCTCGGCGACATCCGGCCCGGGGAGCTGGGCGTGTGCGACGCGCACGACCATCTCTTCCTGCGCAGCCCGCGGTTGCCGGGCCAGGAGCTCGACGACCTGACGGCGGCGCGGGCCGAGCTGGCCGCGTTCCGGGCGGCGGGCGGAGCAGCCGTCGTGCAGTGGACGCCGTACGGCATGGGACGGCGGGCGGCGGACCTGCCGGAGCTGTCCCGGGCCACCGGTGTGCGGCTGGTCTGCGCCACGGGACTGCACCAGGCCGTGCACTACGACTCCGCGTTGCCCGGCAGGCCGGCCGGCGACGGCCTCACCGGGCTGTTCGTGTCCGAGCTGACCGACGGCATCGGCACGACCGGTGTGCGAGCCGGTCTGATCAAGGTGGCGGGCGGCTTCCACGCGCTCGACGCGCACGCCCGCTGGACCATGCGGGCGGCGGCCGAGGCGCATCACGCCACCGGTGCGCCCATCGCCGTGCACCTGGAGCTGGGCACCGCCGCGCTGGACGTACTCGACCTGCTGTGCGGTGAGTTGGGGGTGCCCGGCGACCGGGTGATCCTGGGCCATCTGAACCGGTTCCCCGACCCGGTGGTGCAGCGGCAGGCCGCTGAGTCGGGCTGCTGGCTGGCCTTCGACGGGCCCTCCCGCGCCCATCACGCCACCGACTGGCGGATGCCGGAGGCGGTACGGGCCCTGGCCGACGCCGGCTTCGGCGACCGGCTTCTGCTCGGCGGCGACACGGTGGTCGCCGGGGCCCGCTCGGTCGACGGCGGGACCGGGATGCCGCACCTGCTGCGCGGGGTGCGGGCGCGGCTCGTGGCCGAGTTGGGCGCCGAACTGGTGGACCGGATGCTGGCCGAACATCCGGGCCGGGCCTTCGCGGCCGACTGGAAGTAAGCGCCCAGATCCTGTCACCCCGGCCGATGAGAGCCGGCCGACACCGCACCGAACGGGAGCCCCGCATGCATGCGTGCGCACGGCAGCGGGGCACCCCGCCGATCCGGCCGGAGAGTCAGTTCTCCTCGGTTTCGAAGGTGCGCAGCAGATCGGCCGCGACGCTCACGGCGATGGTCGCGGGTTCCTTGCCGGTGATGTCGGCCAGCCCGATCGGGGTCTTGATCCGGTCGATGGTGGCCTCGTCGTGACCGCCCTCGGTGGCGAGGCGTTTGCGGAACCGCGTCCACTTGGCCGCCGACCCGATCAGCCCGATGGAGCCGAGATGGCTTGTGCGCAGGGCCGCGTCGCACAGGGCGGCATCCTCGGCATGATCATGGGTCATGATCATGATGTGGGTGCCGCGCGGCAACTCCTCCAGCACCTCCTCGGGCAGGAGCGGCGTGTGATGCACGTGCACCTGCGCCACCGCGTCTGCCAGCACGTCGAGCCGCTCCTCGGCGAGGACGTCGGAGCGGGTGTCGATCAGATGGAGGTCGAGGTCCTGACGTGCCAGGATGCGCGCCAGTTCCAGCCCGACGTGCCCGACGCCGAAGATCGCCACGGCCCGTACCACCGGCAACGGTTCGAGCAGCACCGAGACCGTGCCACCGCAGCACTGCACGCCGTGCTGGTTGGTCACCTTGTCGTTCAGGGCGAAATCGATCAGCTCCGGCTCCGGCTTGGACGCCGCGATCACCTCCCGGGCCCGGTCGATCGCGACGGCCTCGACATTGCCGCCACCGATCGAGCCCCACGTCTCGGTCTGCCCCACGACGAGTTTCGCACCGGCGTCGCGCGGGGCATGACCGCGCACGGTCGCGACGGTCACCAGCACGCCGGGCTCCCGGCGTGCTCGCAACCGTGCGACCGCGGCGATCCACGTCATGTCAGGCACCGCTCAGCGCTTTTGCGTCGGTTCGGACCGTGCCGTCGGCGGCGTGCCCGTCGGCGGCGTGCCCGTTGGCGGCAAGCCCGTTGCGGACGTGCCCCTTGCGGGAGGCGTCGCCCTCGCGAGCCGACTGGATCGCCCAGTACACCGCCTCCGGCGTGGCGGGCGAGGCCAGGTCGACGCTCACATCGCCCGGTCCGAACGCGGCGACCGCCTGCCGCAGCGCCTCCCGCACCGAGAACGCCAGCATCAGCGGAGGCTCACCCACCGCCTTGGACCCGTAGACCGCGCCCTCCTCGGTGGCGTTCTCCAGAAGCGTGACGTTGAACTCCTCGGGCATCTCCGAGAAGCTCGGAAGCTTGTAGGTGCTCGCGGCCTGGGTCTGCAGCCGGCCGCGGTGGGGCCCGTCGCTGGTGTCCCACCGCAGGTCCTCGAGGGTCAGCCAGCCCGCGCCCTGCACGAAGCCGCCCTCGACCTGACCGATGTCGATCATCGGGGACAGGCTGTCGCCGACGTCGTGCACGATGTCCACCCGCCGGATGCGGTACGCGCCGGTGAACCCGTCGACCTCCACCTCGGTCGCCGCGGCGCCGTGGGCGAAGTACTTGAACGGCGAACCCCGGAACGTCTTCGCGTCCCAGTGCAGCCCCTCGGTCCGGTAGAAACCGGACGCCGACAACTGAACCCGCTGGAAGTACGCGGTGTGCACCAGGTCGTCCCAGGCCAGCTCCTTGTCGCTGCCCAGGGCCCGCGCGACGCCATCGACGATGCGCACATCCGAGGCGTTCGCACCCAGCTGGGTGGCGGCCACCTGCAGCAGCCGCTCGCGCAGCTGCTCACAGGCGTTCTTGATCGCCCCGCCGTTGAGATCCGCCCCGGAACTGGCGGCGGTGGCCGAGGTGTTGGGCACCTTGTCGGTGCGCGTCGGGGCAAGCCGGACCTTGTGCAGCGGGATACCCAGCGTGGTCGCGGCCACCTGCAGCATCTTGGTGTGCAGGCCCTGGCCCATCTCTGTGCCGCCGTGGTTGATCAGGACCGAGCCGTCCTTGTAGATCAGCACCAGCGCGCCGCCCTGGTTGAAGGCGGTCAGGTTGAACGAGATGCCGAACTTGATGCCGGTGATCGCAAGGGCCCGCTTGGTGTGCGGGTGCGCGGCGTTGAAGGCCGCGATCTCGCGCTTGCGATCGGCGATGCCGGCGTCGTCCTGCACCTGTCGCCAGACGGTGGAGATCCGTTCGGGCTGCGTGACGGGCTGTCCGTACGGCGTCGTCTGACCCTGGCCCGGCTGGTAGAAGTTGCGCTCCCGCAGCTCCGTGGGATCCAGGCCGAGCTGCGGCGCGCAGCGGCCCAGGATGTCCTCGATCACCAGCATGCCCTGCGGTCCGCCGAAGCCGCGGAAGGCGGTGTTGGAGACCGTGTTGGTCTTGGCGATGCGACCGGCGACGCGCGCGTTGGGGATCCAGTAGGTGTTGTCGATGTGGCACAGCGCGCGGGCCAGCACCGGCTCGGAGAGGTCCAGGCTCCAGCCGCCGTCCGCGACCAGGGTGGCGTCCAGGGCCTGGATACGGCCGTCCGCGTCGAAGCCGATCTTCCACGTGGCGTGGAACCCGTGCCGCTTGCCGGACATGGTCAGGTCCTGGGTCCGGTTGAGCCGGAACCGGACCGGCCGGCCGGTCAGCTTGGCGCCGAGCGCGGCGACGGCCGCGAACCCGTGCGGCTGCATCTCCTTGCCGCCGAAGCCGCCCCCCATCCGCAGGCACTGCACGGTCACCTCGTGGGCGGGCACGCCGAGCACGTGGGAGACGATCTCCTGGGTCTCCGACGGGTGCTGGGTGCTGCTCTGGATGAACACCTGCCCGTTCTCGTCGACCTGGGCCAGCGCCGCGTGCGTCTCGAGGTAGAAGTGCTCCTGACCGGAGAACTGGAACTCCCCGGTGAACACGTGCGCGGAGTCGGCGAAGCCTGCGTCGACGTCGCCGTGCAGCATCACGGGCCGGGCACCGTGGTAGCTCTCGGCCGCGATCGCGTCCTGCAGCGTGACCAGGGAGGGCAGTTCCTCGAGTTCCACCTCGACGGCCGCCGCGCCGAGCCGGGCAGCCTCCAGGGTTTCGCCGAGCACCCAGGCGACCGCGTGACCGTGGAACATGACCTCGTCGGGGAACAGCGGCTCGTCGTGCTTCATGCCGGCGTCGTTGACGCCGGGCACGTCGGCACCGGTCAGCACACGGACGACGCCGGGCACGGCGAGCGCGGGCTCGGTGCGCAGCGCGGTGATCCTGCCGTGGGCCTTCATGACCTGGACCGGGTAGGCGTGCAGTACGTCCTTGGTGCGCTGGACCAGGTCGTCGGTGTAGAGCGCGGTGCCGGTGACGTGCTGGAAGGCACTCTCGTGCGGCATCGAAACGCCGACGACGGGCTTTTCGGGACGCTCGGACAGATGGCTCATGACGACACCGCCTCGGTGGTCTGTGCGTGCAGCTTCAGCAGGCTCTGGCCGAGCATCGCGGAACGGTACAGGGAGCTGGCGCGGTGGTCGTCCATCGGCGTGCCCTCACCCCGCAGCACCCGGGCCGCGGCCTCGACGGTCTCCGCCGACCACGGCGTGCCCTCCAGGGCCGCCTCGGTGGCGAGGGCGCGGATCGGAGTGGCGGCCACGCCGCCCAGGCCGATGCGCGCCTTGCGGACGATCCCGTCCTCGATGTCGAGCGCGAAGGCGACCGCGACGCTGGAGATGTCGTCGAAGCGCCGCTTGGCGATCTTGTGGAAGGCCGTGACCGGCGACAACGGCAGCGGGATGCGCACCGCGCGGATCAGCTCGCCGGGACGACGTACGCTCTGCCGGTAGCCGGTGAAGTAGTCGGCCAGCGGGACCTCGCGCTCACCGTCGGCGTCGGCGAGCACCACCGACGCCTCCAGCGCGAGCAGCACCGGCGGGCTGTCACCGATGGGCGAGCCCGTACCCAGGTTGCCGCCGAGGCTCGCACTGTTGCGGATGAGCCGGGAGGCGAACTGCGGGAACAGCTCTGCCAGCAGCGGGACGTCGCCGTCGAGGCGGCGTTCGATCTCGGTGAGCGTCAGCGCCGCCCCGATCTCGATGTGGTCGGATTCGACGCGCAGTTCCCGCAGTTCGGGCAGCCGGTCGATGGCGACCACGCAATCCGCCCGGCGGGAACGGATGTTCACCTCCACGCCCCAGTCGGTGGAGCCGGCGACCACCACCGCGTCGGGCCGCTCGCGCAGCAACCGCAGCGTTTCGGCCAGAGTGCTCTTCCGTACGAACGCGCTGTCGTCCTGGGTGTACGCGGTGGCAACCGGTGCGGGCGGGGACTGTTCCCGACGCCGCGCCAGCGGGTCCTCGTCGGTGGGCGTGCCGACGGCGAAGGCGGCATCGCGAATCGGGCGATAACCGGTGCAGCGGCAGAGGTTTCCGCTCAGCGCGTGCAGATCGAAACCGTTCGGACCGTGCTCGGCGTCGGTGCTGTCGGCCGGGTCCGCGTGCGCGCAGCGGTCGGGTCGGTAGTACTCGGCCGCCATGCTGCAGACGAATCCCGGCGTGCAGTAACCGCATTGGGAGCCGCCACGGACCGCCATCTCCTCCTGCACGGGGTGCAGGGTGGGCGGCATGCCGGGGTCCCCGGCGGTGGCGAGGCCCTCCGAGGTGACGATCTCCTGCCCGTCGAGCGCCGCGACCGGGACCAGGCAGGCGTTGACCGCCACCCAGTCGGTGGGCTTGTTCACCCCGGGACGGGCCACCAGCACCGAACAGGCGCCGCATTCACCCTCGGCGCAGCCCTCCTTGGTGCCGGTGAGGCCACGCTCGCGCAGAAAGTCCAATACCGTCGTGTGGGGCGCAGCCGGTGAAATCGGTGTTTCTTTCCCATTGACCGTGATCCGCGCCGCTACCATGACAGGCCTTCTTTTCGGTGCGCGATCGATCGATTCATCATGTTCGCCAATTTCAGGCAGCTTTCTGTGTTCAGACGCGCCACGTGAGATGAGCGGGCGCAAAACGGCACGCGACAGCGAGGTGCCGAGAGAGGGTGACGGAGCATCAGGAATATGCCTCGGACGGGCACATCAGAACGGCGTGTTCAGCAGCCGTGCGCGATCCGACCCGGAATCCAGACCGTGCTGTGGGCGAGGCGACCGAGATCAGAGCTGGTGTACATCCGCTGGTCGCCTCCTTCCGGTAGTTACGGGTCGACTTCCACCGTAAAATAATGAGTGCGGCCACAGTGGTCAAGAGGTTGACCTCGGTGTCTCGAGAACCGAGAACCTCATACCGAAGGGTCCCGGCTGAACACAGTGCCCGGGGGCGGCCGGAAGTGCCGTCAGCGCAGCGCGCCCAGGGGGTCGTCCAGGACCGGCTGCCAGGCCAGCTCGGCCGCTCCGACCAGGCTGTTGTGGTCCAGGGTGCAGGGCAGGATCGGTACGCCGCCGCTCTGGCCCCACAGGCTGCGGTCGGCGACGACCGCGCGGAGCCGGCCGGGGTCGGCGTCCAGGAGGGTGCGGTGGAGCCCGCCGAGGATGATGCGGTCGGGGTTGAGGATGTTGACCAGTCCGGCCAGGCCCAGGCCCAGGCGGTCGATCAGGGCCTCGGCGGCCGTGCGGACGGCCGGGTCGTCGTACTGGGTGCGCAGCAGGTCGTTGGCCTGCTGGAGCAACGACACCTCGGGGCCGGGCTCGCGGCCGGCATCGACCAGCAGGGCCAGCGGGTCCGCCTCGACGTCCAGGCAGCCGCGGCTGCCGCAGTGGCAGGGCCGGCCCTCCGGGTTGACGGTGAGGTGGCCGACCTCCAGGGCGAGCCCCGAACTGCCGGTGTGCAGGCGGCCGTCCAGGACCAGGGCGCCGCCGACACCGCGGTGCCCGGTGGCCACGCACAGCAGGTCCCGGGCGCCCCGGCCGGCACCGTGCCGGTGTTCGGCGAGCGCGGCGAGGTTGACGTCGTTGCCCGCGAAGGCCGGACCGGTGAGGCCGGCCGCGCGCACGCACTCCGCGAAGATCCGCCGGACCGGGGCGCCGACGGGCCAGGCCAGGTGCAGCGGGTTGAGAGCGAGACCGTCGGGTTCGGCGACGGCGGACGGTACGGCGAGTCCGGCGCCGACGCAGCGCCGGCCGGTCGTGCGCAGCAGCTCCGCGCCCGCCTCGACGACCGAGCCGAGCACCTTCGCCGGGTCGGCGTCGACGGTCTCGCAGCCGGGCGCCGTCGCCACGATCCGCCCGCCCAGGCCGACCAGCGCGGCCCGGAAGCCGTCGGCGTGGACCTGCGCGGCGAGCGCCACCGGGCCGTCCTCGGCGACCTGCAGCCGGTGCGAGGGGCGGCCCTGGGAACCGGCCGCGGCGCCCGGCCGGGCATCCACGCGAATCAGTCCGAGCGCCTCCAGCTCGGCGGCCACCGCTCCGGCCGTGGCCCGGGTCACCCCGAGTTCCGCGGTGAGCACGGCCCGCGTCGGCGCCCGCCCGGTGTGCACCAGCTCCAGCGCGGGGCCGAGTGCTCCGCGCCCTCGGTCCAGCCGCGCCCTCGAGGTGGTCCTCTCCCCCGCCGTCCGGGGATCCGCCTTGCCGCTCATGAGGGCGAGTCTCCCATGATCCGCAGGTGCGGCGGCCTACAGGCCGCTGACCCGAAGTGTGATGTTCAGACGTCCGGACAGCCCCGACCCGGTCGGCGCGGTGCCGCCGTACACCCGGGGAACCCCGTGGTAGGCGAGCCGCGAGGGCCCGCCGAAGACGAACAGGTCACCGCTGCGCAGTTCCACGTCGGTGTACGGCTTCGCACGCGTCTCGCTGTTGCCGAAGCGGAACACGCACGTGTCGCCGAGACTGAGGGAGACCACCGGCGCGTCCGCCTGCTCGTCACTGTCGCGGTGCATGCCCATGCGGGCGTCGCGGTCGTAGAAGTTGATCAGTGCGATGTCGTAGGTGTACGGCTCCTGCGGGCCCAGCGCGTCGACGGCGGCGCGGCGGCCCAGCTCGCCGAGCCAGGCCGGGAACGGCTTCACGGGGGCGCCGTCGCCGTCGACGGCCGTGCGGGCGTAGCCGTACGGGTACCAGTGCAGGCCCAGGCAGACCTGCCGGGCGGTCATCGTGCCGCCGCCCGGGGTGCGTACGGTGCGCAGTCCGGCCGGCGGCCGCGCCCACTGCCGGCAGGCGGCGAGCAGCTCGCGCTGCCGGCCGGCGTCGAGCCAGTCCGGGACGTGCACGGCGCCCGGCGCGACCTGAGCGCGCTCCCTGGGAAACAGCTCCGCGTCCACACGCTCCATGGTGCCGCAGGCCGGCCCCACCAGCCCTGAGCTGCGGCTCCGCTAGCCTGGGAGACACGATGAGCGACCGTATGACGACACCGTGGGGCGAGGTCGAGCTGTCCCGCTTCCCCGAGGATCCCCGCGACCGGCTGCGTGCCTGGGACGCCTCCGACGCGTACCTGCTGCGCCACCTGGCCGAGGAGGGGGTGCCGCTCACGGGCTCGGTCGTGGTGGTCGGGGACCGCTGGGGGGCGCTGGCCACGGCGCTCGCGGAGCACCGGCCGACGCAGATCACCGACTCCTTCCTGAGCCAGGAGGCGACCCGGGCGAACCTGGTGCGGGCCGGTGTCGAGCCCGGTGCCGTGCAGTTGCTGACCACCCAGGATCCGCCGCCACAGCGCGTGGACGTGCTGCTGGTGCGGGTGCCGAAGAGCCTGGCGCTGCTGGAGGACCAGCTGCTGCGGCTGGCCCCCGCCGTGCACGCCGGCACGGTCGTCGTCGGCACCGGGATGGTGAAGGAGATCCACACCTCCACGCTGCAGCTGTTCGAGCGGATCCTGGGCCCGACCCGGACCTCACTGGCACGGCAGAAGGCCCGGCTCATCTTCTGCACCCCGGACCCGGCGCTGGAGCGGCCGGCGAACCCGTGGCCGTACGCCTACGACCTCCCGGACGGCGTCGGGCCGGTCTCCGGGCGCCCGGTCGTCAACCACGCCGGTGTCTTCTGCGCCGACCGCCTGGACATCGGCACCCGCTTCTTCCTCCAGCACCTGCCCGGACCGGGCGCGGGCCGCGTGGTGGACCTCGGGTGCGGCAACGGCGTCGTCGGTACGGCGGTGGCCCTCGCCGATCCGTCGGCAGAGGTGCTGTTCGTGGACGAGTCCTTCCAGGCGGTGGCCTCGGCCGAGGCGACGTACAAGGCCAACGGGGTGCCCGGACACGCGGAGTTCCGGGTCGGGGACGGGCTGGCCGGGGTGGCGCCGGGCAGCGTGGACCTGGTCCTGAACAACCCGCCCTTCCACTCCCACCAGGCCACGACCGACGCGACGTCGTGGCGCATGTTCACGGGGGCGCTGCGCGCGCTCCGGCCGGGGGGCGAACTGTGGGTGATCGGGAACCGGCACCTGGGGTACCACGTGAAGCTGAGGCGGTTGTTCGGCACCTGTGAACTGGTGGCCTCCGACCCGAAGTTCGTGGTGCTGAGGGCCGTCAAGAGGGGCTAGGCCGTCCGGGAGAGGACCCCGATGATCCGCCGCACCTCCTCGGCCATCGCGTCCCGCCCCACGCTGAGGTACTTGCGCGAGTCGACGGCCTCCGGGTGGGCGGCGAGGAACTCCCGGATCGCTCCGGTCATGGCCACGTTGAGTGCCGTGCCGACGTTGACCTTGGCGATGCCGCCGCCGACCGCCGCGATCAGGCCGTCGTCCGGGACTCCGGAGGAGCCGTGCAGGACGAGCGGGACGGACAGTGCGGCGTACAGGCGCTTCAGCAGGCCGTGGTCGAGGGTGGCGGTGCGGGTGGTCATCGCGTGCACACTGCCGACGGCGACGGCGAGGGCGTCCACACCGGTGCCCGCCACGAAGTCGCGGGCCTGGTCCGGGTCGGTGCGGGCGCCGGGCGCGTGGGCGTCCAGCGGGAGCCTGCCGTCCTTGCCTCCGATCTGGCCCAACTCCGCCTCGATCCAGAGCCCTTGGGCATGGGCCCAGTCGGCGGCCGACCGGGTGGCGGAGAGGTTGTCGGCGTACGGCAGCCGGGCCGCGTCGTACATCACCGAGCTGAACCCGGCGTCGGGCGCCTGGCGCAGCAGGTGGTCGCTCTGCACATGGTCCAGGTGCAACGCGACGGGGACGGCGGCGCGTTCGGCCGCGGCCACGGCCGCCCGGGCCAGCGGCAGCAGCCGTCCGTAGCGGAACCTGACGGCGTTCTCGCTGACCTGGAGCACGACGGGTGCGCCGGCCGACTCGGCGCCGGCGATGACGGCCTCGACGTGCTCCAGGGTGATGACGTTGAACGCGGCGACGGCGGATCTGGTTGCGGCGGCTGCGGTGACCAGCTCGCCGGTGGACGCGAGGGGCACGTGTGGTGTCCTTCCGGGGCGCGGGCGGCGGGTCGGGGTTCAGGGGGCGAGGATCACCGAGCGGGTGAGATGGCGCGGCTGGTCGGGGTCGAGGCCGCGGGCGGCGGCGACGGCGACCGCGAGCCGCTGGACGCGGACGAGTTCGGCGAGCGGGTCGAGCCGGCCTGCGATCCACAACCCACCGGTGATGCGGACCTGTTCGGCGAGCCCTTCGGGTGCCTCGCCGAGCATCCAGGTGGCGGTGCCCTCGGTGGTGATGCTGATCGGGCCGTGCCGGTACTCCATCGCCGGATAGGCCTCGGTCCAGGACAGTGAGGCCTCGCGCATCTTCAGCCCGGCCTCGCTCGCGAGCCCGACGGTCCAGCCGCGCCCGAGAAAGGTGAACTGGGTGCAGGCGACCAGTCCTTCGGGAAGAGGAGTGGACAGGGCCGTGCGCGCGTCGGTGACGACGGAGTCGGCGTGCAGGCCGAGGTGGGCGCGCAGGAGGGTGAGGGCGGTGGTGGCGAACCGGGTCTGGACGACGGAGCGTTCGTCGGCGAAGTCCAGCACCACGAGGTCGTCGGCGGCCGACATCACCGGGGTGTCCGGATCGCCGGTGATGGCCGTGGTCCGGGTCCTGCCCCTCAACTCGCCCAGCAGTTCCAGTACTTCGGTGGTGGTGCCGGAGCGGGTGAGGGCCACCACCCGGTCGTACGGGCGCCCGTACGGGAACTCGGAGGCCGCGAAGGCGTCGGTCTCGCCCTGGCCTGCGCCCTCCCGCAGGGCGGCCACCGCCTGCGCCATGAAGTACGAGGTCCCGCACCCCACGATCGCGACCCGCTCCCCCGGTCCCGGCAGTGCGTCCCGGTGCCGCCCCGCCTCCTCGGCCGCCCGTGTCCAGCACTCCGGCTGGCTGTTCAGCTCGTTCTCGACATGACTCATGGCCACACCCTCCCCCTCGCTGATTGTTCCTGCAAGATATAGCGAGCTTTCGAGCAGTATCAAGCATTCGAGCGCAGAGAGAGGTGCGCTAGGGTCGCCGGGAACACTTCGGAACGGAGGCTGCGGATGTCCCGGGACGCCCGCTGGAAGGCGCTGCTGGACCTGCTCGTCGAGCGCGGCCGGCTGGAGGTCGAGGAGGCGGCGGCCGAGCTGGAGGTGTCGGCGGCGACGATCCGCAGGGACTTCGACCAGCTCGCCGAGCAGCAGATGCTGGTGCGCACCCGGGGCGGGGCTGTGGTGCACGGAGTGTCGTACGAACTCCCGCTGCGCTACAAGACGGCCCGGCGCGCCTCGGAGAAGCAGCGCATCGCCAAGGCCGTGGCCGAACTCGTCGCGCCGGGCGAGGCGGTGGGACTGACCGGCGGCACGACCACCACGGAGGTGGCCCGCGCCCTGGCCGTACGCGGCGATCTGTCCACCGGATCGCCCGCGCTGACCATCGTGACCAACGCGCTCAACATCGCCAACGAGCTCGCCGTACGGCCGCAGTTCAAGATCGTGGTGACGGGCGGGGTGGCGCGCCCGCAGTCCTACGAGCTCATCGGCCCGCTCGCGGACGGGGTGCTCGGGCAGATCACACTGGACGTGGCGGTGCTCGGGGTCGTCGCCTTCGACGTCACGCACGGCGCGGCGGCCCATGACGAGGCGGAGGCCGCGATCAACCGGCTGCTGTGCGAGCGCGCCGAGCGGGTGGTGGTCGCCGCGGACTCCAGCAAGCTGGGCCAGCGTGCGTTCGCCCGGATCTGCGGGGCGGAGCTGGTGGACACGCTCGTCACGGACACGGCCGTGGAGCAGGAGACGGTACGCCGCTTCGAGGAGGCGGGCGTCCGGGTCGTCGCGGTGTGACGCCGGGCGGCACTCGGGCGCGGCCGGCCCTCATGGTCACCGTGCCGCGCCGCCCGGCTCAGACGCCACCGCGGCCGGCCGGCACGCCGCTCGCCTCAGAAACCACTGCGGTCGGCCTTCACAAAGCCCGCGCCGCGCTGGTCGTTGCAGCCCACCGGCGGCCGGTCGAGTGGGTCGGGCCAGGCCTGCTGGGCCTGGAGCGCCACGCTCACCAGGGTCAGCAGCAGGTCGACGTCGCTCGCCGCGTCGAGGCGCAGGGTCACCCAGTGCGAACCGGGCACGATCCTGATCGCGCCCGAGTCCCTGAGGTCCTTGGCGAACCGCCGGATCGCCCGGTCGGTCAACCGCAGATCCACATCGCGGTCCGAGTGGAAGTGGGCGATCTCGCCCTGGGCCGAACTCACCGCCTGTCCAAGGCCGCAGCTCGGGACCGCCTGGCTCAGGTCGGGCCAGGTCGCCAGTTGCGCGAGCGCGCGCGAGGCCAACGTCATGGGGCCATCATGGCCCGCTCACCCCTCGGCAACCAGCTCGTGAGCAAGCATTAACCGACCTGTATCCGACCGCGAAGCGCGCGTGGACACCTTCGCAGGACGCCGAACAAGGCGTCCGTCCCGCCGCGTTGACTCCGCCGCCGGGCCGAACGAGCACAAGTCGGTGCAGGTGAAGGGCACATCGGTCGATTCGGGGCACTCGGGATCCAAGCCCGTGGGTGTGTGCGGCAGTCGTCGCACACGCCAGGCGTCCTCGGTCGGCAGCAGGAGCGCCTCCTTCCGTGGCCCGCACACGGAATGTCCCTTGCCCCGCCCCGCGCACCGGCCTAGCCTGACTTTGTGCCGCAAATAAACAAACCCCGAACGCACAGCGTAGTGCCGGGTGGCAGCCGCGATCTCTCCCGGCTCCGCGTCGCGCTCACCGCCTTCTTCGCCCTCGATGGCTTCGTCTTCGCGGGCTGGGTGGTCCGGATCCCCGCCATCAAGCAGCAGACCGACTCCTCCGCCGGCGCCCTCGGCCTGGCCCTGCTGGGCGTCTCGGCAGGCGCCGTCGTCACCATGACGCTGATCGGCCGGCTGTGCCGCCGCTACGGCAGCCATCCGGTCACCGTGGCCTGCGCCGTCCTGCTCTCCCTCAGCGTCAGCCTGCCCCCGCTCACCCACTCCGCGCCCGCCCTCGGCGCCGTACTCCTCGTCTTCGGCGCCGCCTACGGCGGTATCAACGTCGCCTTCAACAGCGCCGCCGTCGATCTGGTGGCCGCCCTGCGGCGGCCGGTCATGCCGTCGTTCCATGCGGCGTTCAGCCTCGGCGGCATGACCGGCGCCGGGCTCGGCGGACTGGTCGCCGGCGCGCTCTCCCCCACGCGGCATCTGCTCGGCCTGACCCTGATCGGACTGCTCGTCACGGCCGTCGCCGGGCGCGCCCTGCTGCGGCAGGAGCCACCAGCCCCGGCGGACCGCACCCCCTCCTCGCATCCGGAGACGCACCGTCCCGCGACGCGGCGGACCGGCGGCCGCGGGCTGGTCGTCGTCTTCGGGCTGATCGCGCTGTGCACCGCCTACGGCGAGGGCGCCATGGCCGACTGGGGCGCGCTCCACCTCCAGCAGGACTTCTCGGCGTCGTCCGGCGTCGCGGCGGCCGGGTACTCGTGTTTCGCGCTGGCCATGACCGTGGGCCGGGCGACGGGCACGAGCCTCCTGGAGCGCCTCGGCCGGGCCCGCACGGTGATCACCGGCGGCACCGTCGCGGCGGTGGGCATGCTGCTCGGCTCGCTCGCGCCGTCCGTGTGGGCCGCGCTGATCGGCTTCGCCGTCACCGGACTCGGGCTCGCCAACCTCTTCCCGGTCGCCGTGGAGCGGGCCGGCGCGCTGACCGGCCCGTCCGGCGTGGCCGTCGCCTCGACGTTCGGCTACGGCGGCATGCTGCTCGGGCCGCCCGCGATCGGGTTCATGGCCGACTGGTTCTCCCTGTCGGCCGCACTCACCAGCGTCGCGGCACTGGCCGCCGTCGCCGCGGCCATCGGGGTGTCCATGCGGCGGACGATGGGCGCGTGAGCCAGGAGCCGGCAGCACCCGGCCGGCCCCGAGCGCACCGAGAAGACGGGGCCGGCCGGCTCACCGGGACCGGCCGGCCTGCACCCCGTAAATCACCGGCCCGGCACGCACCCCATCCGGCACACTCACGCCCATGGACACTGCCGACTTCCTTCAGACCCTGGACCGGGAGAGCCGGTCGCTGGCGGCGGCCGCCGCCGCGGCGGGGACCGATGCCAAGGTGCCGACCTGCCCGGAGTGGCAGATGCGCGACCTGCTGCGGCACACCGGGATGGTGCACCGCTGGGCCGCCGCCTTCGTCGCCGAGGGGCACACCTCCTACCACCCCGACGGCGGCCTGCCCGACCTGGACGGCGCCGAGTTGCTCGCCTGGTTCCAGGAGGGGCACCGGTATCTCGTCGACACCCTCGCCTCCGCCGCGCCCGACGTGGAGTGCTGGCACTTCCTGCCCGCGCCGTCGCCGCTCGCGTTCTGGGCCCGGCGGCAGGCACACGAGACGACCGTGCACCGGGTCGACGCCGAGTCCGCGAGGGGCGGTGCCCCCGGCGAGATCGCGCCCGGCTTCGCCGTGGACGGCGTCGACGAGCTGCTGTGCGGCTTCCACGCGCGTGCCGGGAGCCGGGTGCGGAGCGAAGAGCCGCGGGTGCTGCGGATGCGGGCGACGGACGTGGACGGCGCGGTGTGGACCGTACGCCTGTCGCCGGAGCCGCCCGTGACCGTGCGGACGGCGACCGAGGACGCCGACTGCGAAGTGGCCGGACCGGCCGCGCAGTTGTACCTGTCGCTGTGGAACCGGCTGCCGTTCCCCGGCGTGACCGGGGATGCCTCGGTCGCCGCACTGTGGCGCGAGAAGTCCGCCGTCACCTGGAGCTGACAGCCCTCAGTCCGTCAGCATCCGGTTCAGCACCGCGCGCTGCACCGGCCGTACCTCGCCGTGCAGCGCGCGCCCCTTCGCCGTGAGCGCCACGCGCACCCCGCGCCGGTCCTCGGCGCACATGGCGCGCTCGACCAGGCCGTCCTTCTCCAGGCGCCCGATCAGCCGGGACAGCGCGCTCTGGCTGAGATGGACGCGCTCGGAGATCTCCTGGACGCGGTAGGCGCAGCCGCCGTCCGCCGCGGCGCCCTCGGACAGCAGGTCGAGGACCTCGAAGTCGCTGGCGCACAGGCCGTGTCCGTGCAGCGCCCGGTCCAGCTCGCACTGGGTGCGGGCATGCAGCGCGAGGATCTCCCGCCACTGCTCCACGAGCGCCTGCTCGGCCCTGTTCGACGCCATGGGCGCACCGTAGCAGAGAAGCAAGATTATTGCATCGGAATTAAATGCATTTGCATCCGATGCATGCGCATGTAGTGTCTTCGGCATGACCTCTCCGCTCACCCCCTCCGCGGCCCCGTCCCCGGCGGTTCGCTGGACCCCCCGGCTGTGGGGCACCCTGCTGGTGCTCTGCGCGGCGATGTTCCTGGACGCGCTGGACGTGTCGATGGTCGGCGTCGCGCTGCCGTCCATCGGCTCCGACCTCCACCTGTCCACGTCGGCGCTGCAATGGATCGTCAGCGGCTACATCCTGGGCTACGGCGGTCTGCTCCTCCTCGGCGGCCGCACCGCCGACCTGCTCGGCCGGCGTCAGGTGTTCCTCGTGGCGCTCGGCGTCTTCGCGGTCGCCTCGCTGCTCGGCGGGCTCGTGGACTCGGGCCCGCTGCTGATCGCCAGCCGTTTCGTCAAGGGTTTGAGCGCGGCCTTCACGGCTCCGGCCGGCCTGTCGATCATCACCACGACGTTCCCGGAGGGCCCGCTGCGCAACCGCGCCCTCTCCATCTACACCACCTGCGCCGCCACCGGCTTCTCCATGGGCCTGGTGCTCTCGGGCCTGCTCACCGAGGCCAGCTGGCGCTTCACCATGCTGCTGCCGGCACCGATCGCCCTCCTCGCGCTGCTCGCCGGCCTCCGGCTCCTGCCGCGCAGCGCCCGCGAGGACAGCCACGACGGCTACGACATCCCGGGCGCCGTCCTCGGCACCGCGGCGATGCTGCTGCTGGTCTTCACCGTCGTCCAGGCGCCCGAGGCCGGCTGGGCCTCGGCCCGCACGCTGCTGTCCTTCCTCGCCGTCGCGGTGCTGCTGACCGCCTTCGTCCTGGTCGAACGGCGCTCGCCGAGCCCGCTGATCCGGCTGGGCGTGCTGCGCTCGGGCAGCCAGGTGCGCGCCCAGCTCGGCGCGATCGCCTTCTTCGGCAGTTACGTCGGCTTCCAGTTCCTGACCACGCTGTACATGCAGTCCCTGCTCGGCTGGTCCGCGCTGCACACGGCGCTGGCCTTCCTGCCGGCGGGCGCGCTGGTGGCGGTGTCCTCGACGAAGGTCGGCGGGATCGTCGACCGGTTCGGCACCCCGCGGCTGATCGCCACCGGCTTCGCCTTCATGGTCCTCGGCTACGCGCTGTTCCTGCGGGTCGACCTCGAGCCGGTGTACGCGGCCGTGATCCTGCCGTCCATGCTGCTGATCGGCGCGGCCTGCGCGCTGGTCTTCCCGTCGCTCAACATCCAGGCCACCAACGGCGTCGAGGACCACGAGCAGGGCATGGTCTCCGGTCTGCTCAACACCTCGGTGCAGGTGGGCGGAGCGATCTTCCTGGCGGTGGTCACCGCCGTGGTGACCGCGAACGCCCCCGCCCACGCCACCCCGCAGGCCGTCCTCGACAGCTACCGGCCGGGCTTCATGGTCGTCACGGGCATCGCGGCGGCCGGTCTGCTGATCACCCTCGCCGGTCTGCGCGGCCGGCGCACACAGCGGTCCCTCGTGGTCGCCAGGTCCACCGTGGAGGAGGCGGAAGCGGAGCGCGTTGCGGTCCGTGACTAGGGGGAAGCCTCCAACCGGGCGCCCGGCGCCCTACGCCAGGACCCTGACCCAGGAGGAGAAC
>NZ_JBSFJZ010000071.1:0-36445 GCF_053598315.1 Streptomyces sp. NPDC001153 | reverse complement strand
GCCACGAACTGCTGGCGAAAAACGTCGAGGGCACCCGCGCCAAGCTGAAACGCCTGGTCAAACTCGGCATCCTCACCGAGGCCGGCACCGGCAACCTCGCCAGGAAGCAATAGCCGACACAACCTCCACCAGCGTCCTTGCCCCCACCTCAGCCAGAAATGGACATCGCCTTACGAACCGCCCACTAAGAAGTCATCTCGATTCGAGGCCGCTAGGTTGAGGGCGTGGACGAGGAAGCGATCACCATCCGGCTCACGCGCGATCAAGCGTTCGTGCTGTCGGACTGGCTCTACCAAGTCATGTTCCGATCCGACGACCTCGAGGGGATCGTGCACGACCGAGCCGTCTGGTCACCGATCTACGCGATCTCAGGAACGCTGGACAAGACGCTGAGCGAGATCTTCATGCCTGACTACGGCCCACGGCTAGAAAAGGCCAAGGAGCGCCTACGCGCCAACCTGTACGGCGAAGCCGACGAGTCGGCGACACCAGGCGAGGACGCGACCGCCGCACCACAAGCGCACCAGATAGAGCGGGGAACAGCGGGGAATCACGGGGAAAGCGGCCAAGGGCGATGGGACCTGGTAGCGCCAGGCAATCTGTGTCGGTTGGGTACCGTCGGGTCCCCGGCTCTACTCCTGAACGAGGTCGTAGACAGCCCGTTGAGGGTCGGTTTTGACGATGAGCCCGTCCACGCACAGGTCGCGCAGGATCTGCCGGACCCGTTTCTCCGCTGCCCGTTGGTCTTCCCACGTGTGACCGTGGTCGCCCAGAGCCTTGATGGCACGCTGCGGATCCCAGGTGCCGCCGAGGGCGCGAATCGCCTGGGCGAGGACATGCCGGTCGGGATGATCTTTCTTGCGGTGGTTGGCGATGCTGGCAGGGGCGCCGCTGTAGTTGCAGTCGGCGCACTTCTCCCATGAGCAGTCCGGATCGGTGACGGCGGCATGGCGGACGGAATGGTGCGAGCCGAAGCCGTGGGCGTGGAGCAGTTGAGCGACGGACCCGTCGTACTTGAGGGCCATGAGCGCTGCTTCGGCGATCTTGTCGTGGCCGGCGGCGAAGAACTTGCCCAGGCCGACGTCCTTCCCACAGCCGCACCAGCACTTGCCGGTCGGGATGAGGCGAGGCTTCTCACTGCTTGGCATGAACCCAAGGTATCAACCCTTGAATTGAAGCCAAGGAGTAAATCCAAGGGTTGCGTCGGAGTAAGCAGGCGTACAGCCGCGAGTCGACTTCATGCACAGCAGGGTCAGCGGCGCGCGTCGCACGGCCGAACGCGACGGCGACCGTCACCGCGCGGCGTGCCGTTCTCTCGGGGGCAATGTCGTCGGGAGAGAGTGTGCCAGCCCCCACTGACAACCGCCCCCGGGGTCGGCACTGAACTTTTAAGGAACAGACCGGCGCCTCAGCCAAGCGCCGTGGGGTGGGGCAGCGCCGCGCCGTCCCGCACTGTCCGTACGGCGCTCGGCCACCTCTTGGCTCTTGGTGGCGGTGGACGGTCTGTTCCTTAAAGTTCGGAGGCGGGGGTCGGAACCGGCGGCGAATGCGTCGGAGGGAATGTCGGAGGCGGCTGCCAGGATGATCGTCATGACACACTCCACGAGGACCGTCCACGAGAATGCGGCCGATATCGCAGAACGCCTCCTCACCCACGAAGACGCCGAGCTGGACCGGCCACTCACGATCCTGACGCACGCAGGGGGAAGCAGCCTGGTGCAGCGCCGCGAGGCCCTGCGGCCGGTGTACGAGGCCATCGTGACGCGCATCGGCCAGCCCACACTCCTGGGCGGCACCACCCACGGCCCCAGCGTGCGCTGGAACACCCCAGAGCGGACGCTGCTGCTGTCCGGCACCCACAGCGAAGCGAGCCTGTCCGCCCACCCGGCGGCCACCTTCGCCCGCGACGAGTTCTGGAACTTCGACGCGGGCCGCCTGCCCTACACGTGGCAGCTGGACCGGCAGGGCCCGGGCCACAACCACGGGTGGACCTTCAACGGGCACGCGGCAGCCTTCGACTGGGCGTCGGCTGAGCAGCGGCTGGCCGGGATGCTCGCCTCCTGGGCGGAGCACATGCCCGTGCAGGCCCCCGGCGACTGGGTCGGCTTCAAGCTCTGGGCGGCACGGGACTGGGGACGCACCATGATCGTGTCCTACAACCCGTCGGACACCGGCGCCGAGTTCCACCTCGCCATCGAGGACCGCGACCACGAGCAAACCCCCGAGCGTGCAGCCGAGATGCGCGCACGGGGCTGGCAGGACGTCGACGAGCACCAGTGGTGGCGCACCATCCTGCCCGAGACGGACCCCACGGCGGCCGCCGCACTCGCGCGCGTGGCAATCACCGATCTGCGGGCCCGTGGCACCACGTGCCCCGACGAGGTGACCGCCTGGGACATCAGCGCAGGTGACGACGGAAGCCTGTGGGTACCCGGCATCGGGGTCGACGTGAACCCGCGCCGCGGCGAGCACTTCTAGGCACGTGGGTGCAGAGGCCGCAGCGCGCCGGGCAGTTCATACGACGCCGCCGCTCGGGTGGCGCAGGCCGCCGAGGCGCTCGGCGAGACCGCGAGCGACCTCGCCCGTACGCGCGTCGCCCGCGACTCGAAGCTGTGCGACGTCCCCTGGGGGGTGTGCCCGGTGCACGGCAACACGCTGCGCGGGTCCGGCGGTCGCACCTGGTGCACCGAACCGACGTGCACCAGGTCCCGAAGGGGCAGGATTGGACGGCGTTGTCAGTGGCGGCGGGCAGGATGGCGGGCATGACAACACCTGCAGCAGTGATCGTGGATGAAGCCGCCTACGCGCAGGCCGTCGAGGACGCCGTGAACGCTTCGGCTGCCTACTACGCGAGCGGCACCTCGGCGCTGGATGACGAGACCTACGACCGGCTCGTGCGGGGCATCGCGGCATGGGAAGCGGCGCATCCCGATCAGGTGCTGCCCGACTCGCCGACCGGGAAGGTTGCCGGCGGCGCCGTGGAGGGGGATGTGCCGCACACGGTGGCCATGCTGAGTCTGGACAACGTCTTCTCGCCCGAGGAGTTCACCGCTTGGACCGCGTCGCTGGCCCGGCGCATCGGCCATCAGGTAGAACGCTTCAGTGTCGAGCCCAAGCTCGACGGTCTGGCGATTGCTGCTCGATACACCCGCGGCCGCCTCACCAAGTTGATCACGCGCGGCGACGGCACGGCCGGTGAGGACGTCTCGCACGCGATTGGCACCATCGAGGGCCTGCCACGCGAGCTGACCGAGCCGGTCACAGTGGAGGTCCGCGGCGAGGTGCTGATGACCACCGCCCAGTTCGAGCAGGCCAACGAGGTTCGTACAGCCCACGGCGGGCAGCCGTTCGCCAACCCGCGCAATGCCGCGGCAGGCACCCTGCGCGCCAAGGAACGCGCCTACACGGTACCGATGACGTTCTTCGGCTACGGCCTGCTGGCCCTGCCCGACACCGATACGACCCTGGCGAAGCAGCTCGGCGAGCGTGCGCACAGTGACCTGATGGCGCAGGCCGCTGCGTTGGGAGTGAACACCACCGCGACCACGGCCGTGCCCGGCATCACCTCCGAGACCGTCGAGGAGGTCCTGGCCCGGGTGAAGGAGATAGCTGCCGTACGGGCGGAGCTGCCATTCGGAATCGACGGAATCGTGATCAAGGCCGACCTGGCCGCCGACCAACAGTCCGCCGGAGCCGGGACGCGGGCCCCGCGATGGGCGATCGCCTACAAGCTGCCCGCCGTCGAGAAGATCACCCGGCTGCTGGACGTGGAGTGGAACGTGGGCCGCACCGGCATCATCGCCCCGCGCGCCGTCCTGGAACCCGTCGAGATCGACGGCTCCACCATCACCTACGCCACCCTCCACAACCCGGCCGATATCACCCGCCGCGACCTCCGCCTGGGCGACCACGTCATGGTCCGCCGGGCCGGAGACGTCATCCCCCGCATCGAAGCCCCCGTCGCCCACCTGCGCGCCGGCGACGAACAGCCCATCATCTTCCCGGAGATATGTCCGCGCTGCGGTGCCAGCATCGACACCAGCGAACAGCGCTGGCGCTGCGCCAACGGCCGCAACTGCCACCTCGTCGCCTCCCTCTCCTACGCGACCGGCCGCGACCAGCTCGACATAGAAGGCCTCGGCGCCACCCGCGTCATCCAGCTCGTGGAAACCGGCCTCGTCACCGACCTCGCCGACCTGTTCACCCTCACCCGCGACCAGCTCTTGGCCTTGGAACGCATGGGCGAGACAAGCACCGCCAAGCTTCTTGCCGCAATCAGCGCAGCCAAGGCCCAACCGCTGTCGCGGGTGCTGTGCGCCCTCGGCGTCCGCGGCACCGGCAGATCCATGTCTCGCCGCATCGCCCGGCACTTCGCCACCATGGACGCCATCCGCGCTGCAGACGCGGAAACCATGCAGCAGGTCGAAGGCATCGGCACCGAAAAGGCCCCCTCGATCGTCGCAGAACTCGCCGAACTTGCCCCGCTCATCGACAAACTCACCGCCGCCGGGGTCAACATGACCGAGCCGGGCGCCACCCCTCCCGTTCCCGCCAGCGATGCAGCCGAGAGCGGCTCGCAGACCGACGACGCGCAGGGCGGACCGCTGACCGGGATGACGGTCGTGGTCACCGGAAGATGACCGGCCCGCTCGAGGCTCTCAGCCGTAACCAGATGAACGAGCTCATCGAACGCGCCGGCGGCCGCTCCTCCTCCAGCGTCTCCAAGAAAACCAGCCTCGTCGTCGCCGGAGAAGGAGCCGGATCCAAACGCACCAAGGCAGAAACCCTCGGCATCCGTCTCGCCACCCCCGACGAGTTCGCCGCTCTCGTGGCCAACCACCTCAACTGACTCACTCGGCAGGGGCCTTGCGCCAAGGCGGCAGGTACCCTCCGCCCGTAAGAGTGGTGCCTCACTCTGTCAGCGCGGCGCGCGCTGCGGAGGGGGCTGCGTGCGCAGGTCTGCCGACCGTGAACCGGGGTACCCGCACACCGAAGCCGAACTGTCCATGATGACCAGGGAGTTGATGATGGCTGGCTTCGGGCACAGAACACGCGGGTACCCCCGGTCACGTGGTCGGACATGGCGACGGACCGGGCCGGACCGCGCGACGCTCGGGATCATCGGGACGATCTGTGCGGTGGCCGGCTTCTTCGCGCTGGGCATCGTCCTCGGTCCGGTCGCGGTGTTCTGCGGCTGGCAGGCCATGGGCCGCAAGTGGTCCGACGACCGCGGCATCCCGGCGCTCGTCGCGCTGATCCTGGGCGCGATCGACACCCTGCTCGCCATCATCGCCCTGGCGGGCGCGGCCACCTGGGGCTACGGGCTCCTCTAGCCGACGGTTCTCCACCCTCGGGGCGGGGTCCGCTGATGGGGCGGGGTCCGCTGCCGGCCCGCCGTGCGTGGGGGGCCGATCGCGCAGCTCCAGGCGCCCCGAGCGGGGCGCTCGTCAGCTGGGGACGACTTGCAGATGCGTGTCAGCCGCTCGTCCCGGCTCGCGGCCTCGATGGCCCTGTCCTCGCACCCGCCGCACAACGTCGGATGCCACCGTAGCCCCGGTTTCGGGTACGCCACCGTGGCCTCCCATCGGTCGTCGGTGAACTTCGCCCCGCAGTTGGCGCAAGCCGGACGGCGGGCCTCACGCTCGGCTGCCTTCTGCTCACCGCGCGCCGCAGCTGAGCTTGGTACTCCTCCTGACGGGCCCTGGCGGCCTCCCGCTCACGCACGTCAGCAGCGTCACGGCGAGGGTTGCCGATCGCCTGAAGCAGGGGCTGCATGTGGTCGCGGCCGAAGCGGAGGAACACCGAGCCGGCCGGGCCGTGCCGGCGCAGGTTCCGCAGCCCGGTCGCGGTGATCGGGATCTTCCTGTCGTACAGGTGGTAGCCGCCGCTCTGCCGCTGGCCCGCCCACAGGTGCCGGGTGAGCTCGAGCAGGCGCGGAACGGTCCTGTTCGGGTCGCGGGCGCCGATGCGGTTGAACACCAGCAGGACGGGCGGGTGCGGCTCGTCACCGGGCCTGCCCGCGGGAACCGGCCAGCGGGTGCGCCACATCGGGCGCTCGTGCCCGTCGGTGTCCTTTGTCTTCCGTTCGAGGAAGCGGGCGTACTTCTCCAGCTTGGCGGCGATCTCCTCCGCGGTCTCGTGGCAGTTGTCGACCTCGATGAACAGCAGGGGCACCCCGTCCTGTGGGGCGGTGAGCACGATGTCGGCCTGGGCACCGCCCTTGCCGGGCGCGTTCCACGTCCCCGTCGCGGGCAGCGGAACCTCGGTCCAGTACGACGCGATGGTGCCGACCCCGTCGGGTGCGTCGACAGCGGCCTGGGCGGCTGCCTGGGCTTCGGCCAGCTCCTTGGTGAGCAGGTCCAGGTTCGGCTTCGGGCGCAGCATGGCGATGACGGTCTCGTTGACGGCCATCGGATGTGAGGCGCCGCTGGAGCCCGCGCCGCGGGCAGTGGAGCCCATCTCCGCAACCGGGCGGCCCAGTTCGTAGGAGGCGGCCTGAAGGCCCTTGGCGGTTAGGTTCCGCAGGGTCTCCCCCGCCTTGGTGGTGCCGCCGTTCTCGACCAGGCCGTGCTTGCGCATGTCGGAGAGCGCCCCGGTGTGCGAGGCGGTGCGGGCCGACTTCCGCTTGGACGGGGTCGGCTTGTCGGTGTGCCGGTAGTTCAGGTGGGGAGCGCCGATGCGTTGGATCGGACCAGGAGTCCGACCAACGCTGAGCAAGTCCAGCAGGCCGGTACGAGCCAGCGTACCCACCAGGACGCGGCGCAGGACGTCCGGGGCGAGCGCGGCGCGGCGGGCGGCTTCGGCTTCCTACTCCTGGCGGTGCTGCTCGTCCTGCAGTTGCTGCGCGCGTTCGTCTTCGGCGTCGGCGGCGAGCTCGTCCTGGGCGACGGCGTCGGCCTACGGGCCTGGACGTCGCCGGTGGTGGCGAGCAGCCGCGGCCTCAGTGGCACTCATGCCCGTGGCACGCCGGCGGACCCAGCGGGGGCCGACGTTCGCCTGATCGACCGGCTGGCGGGGCGCAGCGGCTGTGTCGGGCGCGGGGACGCGCAGGCGTCGGCGGGATCGGGGAACAGGGGGGCTCACTCGAGCCTCCCAATCGCCGCGGAAACGTTGAAGCTTGCGCTTTGGCCTCGGCCTCGATCATTTTTCGGCTGGTCGAGGTAGACAAGAGAGCCCGCACGGCGCTGAGTGTCAGCCCTCAATCTTCATGCGACACACCGAGGTCATGGCGCATAGCGGTTCTCATAGCTCGGAGCATCTCCCAGACCTCGTACTGGGCCTGTGCTGCGGTCTCCATCGTTTCGCCTGGTTCGGGAGCACCGCGTTCGAGGCGCTTGACCTGGCCGTAGACCTTGTTCAGGGCTTGGTTGACGACACTCGCTCGCCTGAGTACTCCTTCTGGGGCGATCATCTGTGCTTCGGAGTACCGATCGCGGTGCGCGTTCTTCGCCTCCTCAAGTGCGTCACTGTCGGCCTTCTCCACGCCGCGTTCCCTCATGACGTGCAGGTGGCGGTTGAGTGCGGTGGTGAACTGCCGAGCGTCCCGGTTGAGTTCCACGTAGCAGGTACGCCGCAGCGAACGGCTCTCGCGGACCTCCTCATGGTCTCGAACGAGCTCTATCTCCAGGCGCTTCGCTCGTTCGGAGCCGCGCTGGGTGAGTAGCGCTCCTCCCAGGGTTCCTGCGACGCCTGCCACAGCGATGATCACTGAGCTGAGATCCACCGACATACCCCGTGAAATCCATCGGCCTCGTGCCCGCTGCACATGGCCCAGGCCGTCAAGTTTGCCCCTCCTCGGTGCGACGGGGATTGGTGTCCTTTTTGTGGTGGCCGGGCGGCTGTACGCCTCGCCGGTGGCGAGGAATCTGCCCACGCCATGACGGGTGGCCGGGCGGCGGTTCTTCGAACCCGGCGGTCGGCCAGTGCACATCGCGGTGCTGGAACCACGGTGCGGCGTCGCAGGGCTGCGTGATCTGATCAAGGTGTGCTGCTCCATCCGTGAGCCGCTCGACGGACCACTCGTACCCGGCACCCCGCCGCGGCCGCACACTCCAAGGAACCGCGTATGAATGACCTGTCAGCCCGCACCGACCACAGCAATGTCCCGGACGCCCTGCGCGGCGTGTACCTGCGGCTGGTCGCCGAGGAATCGATACCCGAGGAAGCGCGAGGGCAGTTCAGCTACCTGCAATCGCTGGCCACGGACCTCCTGGCGGGCATCGCCCTCGACACCCCGGACAACGTCCGCGTCCTCGATGACCAGGACGTGGCCCTCGTGGAGTGGGATATCCTCGCGGCCGCCGCGCGTGCCAACTTGCTTAGCGAGCCGGTCAACTACGACACCTTCGATCTCCCTGGTGGCGCGGTCCTGCACATCCTTGGCCACCCGGAGTCGGTGTTCGCGGCCAGCAAGGTGCTCGTCTTCGAGGAGGCGGTGCGGGCCGCCGGCGGCCCCGAGATACCGGACGAGGGTGTGCTGCTGGTCGTCCCGAACCGGCACAACCTCGTGTTCTACCCGCTCGCCGACAGGCACGTGGCCGAGGCCGTCAACGCCTTGGCACAGTTCGGGCAGGGCGCCTACGAGGATGGCCCCGGACGCCTCTCCCCCCGGGTGTTCTGGTGGCGTGCTGGCACGCTGACGTCGATCACGCTTTTCGAGCAGGAAAGTCGGACGATGAGGCTCTCCCCGCCCGACGACCTCATGACGATCATGCGTCGTCTGGCCGGCACCGCCAGCTGAGGCTCCCCCTGTGGCGCCGCACCATGACACGGCCAAGGGCCGCCCCCGCACCCGTTCCCGGATGAGGCGAGGGCGGCCCTGCCGTCGAGGAGGGTTTGAGAACAGAGACGGTCCTGTAGTGTCGGTCCGGCCGCCTCTGATCCGTTAGCTGGTCAGACTTCCTCAGTGCCCCACCGTTCGTGTGATGGTGTTCGGTCTCTTCGCGTGATCTTGTCCGGCGTGTCGTCGGGGCGTCGCCGCTGCTCACCAGGACGTCGGTGAAGGACGCAGGCGGTGGCTGCGATAGCCGAGTGGGCTGTTTCCGGGGTCTGGCACAGGTTCCGTGAGCCGGTGACGCTTTGTAGTTGTTGATCTTCCTTTTGGTGGTGGGCAGGTCGCCTCGAAATCGCTCCTCGTGCGGGTGACACGGCCGACATTCGGTGGCCGTCAACGAGGTGTTGTCCCGGTTGCAGGAGTTGTTGTTCCCATCGGTCCCCGGCGTCGCCGTTGTGGCCATACACACGGACGGCGAGGCGATACGCGTCGAGGCCCGGTGCGCGCCTACCGGGGCTGCCTGCCCCGACTGCGCCCACTGGACGGAACGCGTCCACAGCTCCTATCTGCGGTTTCCCCCAGACCTGCCCGCTGCCGGACGGAGCGCGCAACTCGTATTGCGGGTCCGGCGGTTCTTCTGCACGGCCACGGCATGCGGTCGGCGAACGTTCGTGGAGCAGGTGCCGGGACTGACCCGCCGCTACGGCCGGGTCACCGAGCGGCTACGGCAGACGATGGGCGCAATCGGGCTGGCCCTGGCCGGTCGGGCCGGTGCCCGTCTCGCCCAGGTCATGGGTATCGCGACCAGCCGCACCACGCTGCTGCGCCGGGTTATGGACCTGCCCGACCCGGCGGCGACGGAGCCCCGTGCCGTCGGCGTGGACGACTTCGCGCTCCGGCGCGGTCACGTCTACGGAACGGTCGTGATCGACGCCGAGACCCACCAGGTCCTCGACCTGCTGCCCGAGCGCGACGCCGCCACCCTCGCCCCGTGGCTCGCGGCCCATCCCGAAATCGAGGTCATCTGCCGCGACCGCGCCGGCGCCTACGCCGAAGCGGCCGACACCGCCGCACCCCAGGCCCTCCAGGTCGCTGACCGGTTCCATCTCTGGCAGAACCTCACCTCCGCGGTCGAGAAGACCGTCGCCGACCACCGCTCCTGCCTGCGCGACCTGCCGCCGCCCCACCCGGAACCCGAGCCTGCATGGGAGACGCCTGCCGAGGCGGCACCCGGCCAGGACGCCGAAACGGACGACCCGACCGGCAAGTTCGCCGAACGGGCCCACGCCCACCACGCCCTCGTCCACGAACTTCTCGACCAAGGCATGGGCATTCGCCACATTGCCCGCCACCTCGGCTGGGGACGGCACACCGTCCAGCGGTACGCACGCGCCTCGCGCTGGCAGGACATGGTCAAGGGCCGCAAACGCCAACTACCTAGCAAAATCGACCCGTTCAAGCCCTATCTGACCCAACGCTGGGCCGAAACCGAAGGGGACGTAACCATCCTCGATCTCCACCGAGAGATCACCGGCCGCGGCTTCCGCGGCCACTACTCCACCGTCCGCGACTGGATCCGGCGCGACCTGCCACAGCAGGAAGGCTTCACGCCCGCCCCGCCACCGCCGTCGGTTCGGCAGGTGACCGGCTGGCTCACCCGGCACCCCGCCACCCTGACCGAGGAGGAAAAACTGCACCGCAAGGCCGTGCTCGACCGCTGCCCGGAACTGGCGTCTGCCGCAGAGCTGACCAGCTCGTTCGCCGAGATGCTCACCACACTCAGCGGCACCCGCCTGCCCGAGTGGATCATCGAGGCCACCAGCGCCAACCTGCCCGGCATCAGCAGCTTCGCCACCGGCCTGAACAGCGACTTCGACGCGGTGACCGCCGGCCTGACTACCGACTGGAACTCCGGCCCGGTCGAAGGAGCCATCAACCGGATCAAGATGCTCAAACGCCAGATGTTCGGCCGTGCTGGCTTTGGACTCCTGCGCAAGCGGGTCCTGCTCGCCTCCTGAGGATCCCCGGTCAGCCCGCGTCCTCAACGAGTCCGAAGCCGTCCGGAAACTCTTCCAGGAACGCCCGCCGAGACGGATCGTCCTCCTCGCGGGCCATGGTTTCGAGCAGGTCGAGGAACTCGGCCTGCTGGTCATGCGACAGTTTACTCACGACGTAGGCGACGCCCTCCAGGACCTTGACGGCGTCATCCGGATCCATTTGCTCGTCTTCACAGCCTTCGATGAACCAGAGGACATCGACCAGGGCCTCGGCCAGGGCTCGCGTCAGGGAAGGGAATGCAGCAGGCATCGAGACGCTCTCCTGGCAACGCGGCGAACAAGGTCTGGTCATCTCATCACATGCGGCTGACACCACGGTCAGTGACCGCCGCACGGAACTTGTGCCAGACCCTGTTTCCGACCCCCTATGGCGTTGGGAGTGGCGCCGTTTTCGGGGCGCGATCGCCCGCGCGATGCAGCGGCATCCAGAAGGGATGAGCGAGGAGGACCTGGTCGCCGAGACCGGCCTCGCCCGGGGGCAGATCGATCTCGCGGTGCTGTGGAACAACCTCGAAGCCCAGCGGTGGCACGACTGGTTCGGCGACCCCGAAGAGGACGGCGGCTGATCAGGCCGCGCGGGCGGGCGCGGCGCTCGGGCGGCGCGCCCAGCCGCCTCGCCCTCACTCAAGCCCGAGCCGCAGCCCAGGACTCGGTTGGGAACTGACCTGTACGCCATTGTCCATGCCCGCTCAGCCTCATCCGGCACTGACCTCCGGTGGCCAGGATGATCGCGTTGCCTGGTTGGACGTACGGTGACGAGTTCGAGGTGATGGCGTCTCAGGTATGCCGAGACCAGAAGACAACGAACATGACGTAGGAGACGGCGGCGGTGGCCACGAACCAGAAGTACGGATCGCCGCTTCGCCCGGAGGCCAGCTCGCCGATGAAGGCGCTGAGATTCCCCAGGGTCAGCACCACACCTGTGCCGGCCCAGGCTCGCCCTGCGATCCGGGCGAAACGCTCGTCGGGTTCCTTCTCGGTGAGGCCCTGATAAGTCTCGCTCCGGCGTCCCAGCAGCACTAAGGCGAGACTGCAGACCGCCAGGATCCCGAACTCACCAAGCCGAGAGCAGGGCGGCCTCCGAACGTCGCGGTCACGAGGCAGGCGCCTCCGAGAACGAGGAAGAAGCCGGGGACGGACCACCTGGCTGTGCTACTGGTCATCTGCTGGGCCCTCATCGGCATGAAACATCTCCTCAACGCTGACCTCGAAGAACTTGGCCATGGACAGGGCGAGCGGCAGGGAAGGTGTGTACCGCTCGGTCTCGATGGCGTTGATCGTCTGCCGGGAGACCCCGAGGGCCGTGCCCAGTTGGCCCTGGGAGAGCCCTCGTGCCGACCGCAGTTCCCTGACGCTGTTTCGCACGTGTAAAGCTTACTTGTCACCCCTCGGTGACTGTCAAGCTCGCTTTACAGGAAGGGCGCGGCTCGACCGACCGTCCCTTGGACGGCCGCAACCCCGCCCCCGCAGCACGGCCCCAGCTCCGAGGTGGTGTCAGTTCTCACCGACATTTCGCGACGCTGAGATCGACAAACGCTGCCTGAACTCGTCGACAAGTGGTGTCAGGTCTCGTCTACGAAGCCACCGGGCAGGGCACACCGTCGTCCACCTCCGCCGAGGCCGGGTGGTGGGAAGAACTCAGCCACTGTCGGTCCTCCTCTGCAGACTTGCCAGCGGCAGAAAGCCCCGCAACCTGGTGATCAACAATGGATAGGCTGTGTGCATGTCACGTGCCCGCGTCACCCTTGTATCTGCCCTTGTCGGGATTGCCACGCTCACCGCCTGCTCCTCCAGCAGCGACAAGCCGGCCCCCAGCTCCGGCACCACGCAGAATGGCGACGAGCCGGTCTCCGCTCCTGCCCCGAAGCCGATCACGAAGGAACTCACCCAGGCCGAGATCACGCAGGCCCTGCTCGGCGACGGCGAGAACCTTCCCGGCTGGTCCCTTCACGACGACAAGTCGGTGACGGAAGGGCGGTACTGCAACGCCACAGAGGACGCAGAGTCCGCGCCGGCGGGCTGGGTCCGCGGCGGCGATTCCTCGTACGAGCACAACGGCTCCACCAACGACATGGCGTACATAGAGATCTGCCTCTTCAAATCGGCCGCCGACGCCCACCGCCAGTACACGACGTGGAAGGGCACCGAGACCAGCAAGCAGCAGAACCCCAAAAAGCCGGTGGGCGACGAAAACACACTGGTCATCAACCCCGGTGCCAGCGACGACTCCGTCTATGGGTACGTCCGCTCGGGCAAGGTCAACATCCGGGTACGCATCGAAGGCGGCACCGCAGGCGACCCCTCGGGCACACAGGCAATGCTCGCCGCGACACTCAAGCGCCTTCAGCAACTACAGGACGGCAAAGCCGCCACCGTAACCGCCCCTGACGAACAGGCCGCGGCCCGGCAGTAAGAAGCTGGGTCACATCCGCCTTTCGTAGGTGGGCGGTGACGTTTGGCCAGGCTGAGGAAGGCACCGTTCGGTAGAGCGTCGTGACGACGCCTTCCCGCACGAATGACCAGTTCGGACAGACTCGTCGTGTGAGCTTCGTCAGGGGCTGTGTCGTCAGGGCACGGATGGCGGCTGGGAATGCTGGCGTAGCCAGTGCTGGAGTTCACGGTGTCGGTACTGGTAAGCAGCCCCGCTATAGCGCATTAACCCTGCGGTGACGGCCCAGTCCAGGAACTGGCCGCGGCGGAACGGTAGACGGCGACGCGAGCAGAGCAAGAACACCGCATACCGCCGCGAAGCCGGTGCACCGCCCATGACCCCCGCCCGTGGACCCGCCGTGAGCCCGAACCCCGACGCTATGGTGCAGGGAGCCACCCCCCGCGCGAGCAATTGTCAAGATCTGTGGATGGGGCCGTCCGCCCGGTGTGCGCCGGTATGGTGAGTGCAGGCCGTAACTGGCGCTTAGGTGGAGTACCACCGGGGAGCGGCCTGACGCCTCGTCAATGCCGTGCGCCTGGGCACTTCACCGTGGAGCTCAGGAGTGGCACGTGATGGAGACGCAGCAGGCACGGCTGATGGAAGGTACGGACCTCGCCCGCCGAATGACCGAGACCAGCGCGGAAGCCGCCAAGGACATCCGTCGGCGCACCGGGGTGTCCCCCTGTCTGGCGACTGTGCTGGTGGGAGAGGACCCGGCCTCGGTCACCTATGTCCGGATGAAGCAGGCCAGGTGCGCGAAGGCCGGCATTCACTCGCGGCACGTGGCCCTGCCCGCCACGGTGAGCACCAGCGGCCTGGTGGAGGCCGTCACCGCGCTGTCCGAGGATCCGGACGTGCACGGCATCCTGCTCCAGCACCCGGTGGGACCGCACATCGATGAGCGCGCCGCGTTCGAGGCGATCGCCCCCGACAAGGATGTCGACGGGGTCACCATGCATTCCTTCGCGGCGATGGGGTTCGGCCTGCCTTGCTTCGTCTCCTGCACGCCCGGAGGGATCATGCGCCTGCTGGACGAGTACGAGGTCGACCTCACGGGAAAGCACGCCGTCGTGGTGGGACGCAGCCCTATCCTCGGCAAGCCCGTCGGCATGCTCCTGCTCGGGCGGGACGCCACGGTGACCTACTGTCATTCCCGCACCGTTGATCTGCCCTCGATCGTGCGCGAGGCGGACGTCCTGGTGGCTGCGGTCGGCCGGCCGCGCTTCATCAACGGGGCGGACGTCAAGCCCGGAGCCGTGGTGATCGATGCGGGCTACAACCCGGGCAACATCGGGGACGTTGACTTCGACGCGGCACGGCAGCGGGCAAGCCTGATCACTCCCGTGCCCGGCGGTGTCGGTCCCATGACCATTGCTGTCCTCCTTGCGCAGACCGTTGACGCTGCAGCACGTCAGCTCATCGGGTCCTGACCGATAAGGAGCTTGCGGCCTGGGCCGGCGGCCGCTCAGGCTGCCAGTTCCTCTCGCTCGACCAGGACGCCGTTCTCGAACTTCGCTCCGGCCCGGACCAGGGGAACCAGGTGGGCGCCGGTGATCGCGCGCCAGCGGGCCTGAGCGGACTCGACGAGGTTGAACACCATCGCCAGGGCCGCCGCGGGACTGCCCGCACCGCGGGTGACCTTCGTCCGCAGCTTCACCGTGGAGAACGTCGACTCGATCGGGTTCGTCGTCCGCAGATGGACCCAGTGCTCCGCCGGGAAGTCGTAGAACGCGAGCAGTTCGCCCCGGTCGTCGGTGATCTTCGCGACCGCCTTCGGCCACTTGGTCCCGTAAGTGCGGGCGAACGCCTCGATCGCCCGCACTGCGTGGGCCCTGTCCTCGGCGTTGTAGATCTCCTGCATCGCCTTCGTCGCGCCGGGCTGGGCCGACTTCGGCAGGCAGTTGATGACATTACGAGACTTATGAACCCAGCACCTCTGCGGCCGAGCGGCGGGGAACACCTCGGCCAACGCCCGCCACAGGCCCATCGCGCCGTCGCCGACGACCAGCTCGGGGTCACGCATGCCCCGGCGACGGCAGTCTCGTAGCAGGTCCGCCCACGACTCGGAGGATTCGCGCAGCCCCTCGGCCAGCGCGATCAGCTCCTTCGTGCCGTCCAGGCGGACGCCGAGCAGGACCAGGACGCACGAATGGGCCTGCCCGAGCCGGACCTTCGGGTGAACCCCATCGGCCCAGACATAGACGAAGTCACGATCGGACAGGTCCCGGTCCTGGAAAGCGGCGTGGTCGTCGCTCCACTGCTTGGTCAGCCGGGTCACGGTCGCCGGCGACAGGCCAGCCGTGCCGCCGAGGAACTGCTCCAGCGCGGGCACGAAGTCCCCAGATGACAGTCCGTGCAGGTAGAGAAGCGGAAGCACCTCGGAGATCTTCGGGGACTTACGGCACCACGGAGCCAGGATCTTCGACGAGAACCGCTTCCGCTCGCACGTGGCCTCGTCGACGCGGCGATCGTTCACCCGCGGGGCCCTCACCTCGACGGGCCCGGCAGCGGTGACCACGGTGCGTGGCCGGTGGTGGCCGTTGCGAACCACCAGGCGGTGCCCGCGCTCGTCAGTCTCGGCAGTCAACTCGGCTATGTACTGGTTGACTTCCGCCTCCAGCGCGGCGGCGAGCATGCGCCGGGCGCCCTCACGCACGATTTCGTCGATCAAGGAGCCGGACTGGGTGGAACCCTCGTCAGTGACTACGCTGAGCACGGCGTGCCTTCCCGACCCGCGCTGCAACGCGGGCCTGCTCGGTGACCATCAAAGGATCAGTCGGGAAGGTACGCCTTCTACGTCCCTCCCGGGGCTGATCCACAAGTCCCGAGCATTGCTCGTCGAAGTACCTCCAGGCTGATCGCATCTGGATACGGAGCTGGTTGGCCACCACGCGCGCCTGGACGTTCTGTTCGGTGACTCCTCCCCCTCATATGAGGGGGCTTCTCGCTATGCCGGTGCGGCTTCGCGACGGACCAGCCCGGCCCGGAGGACGTTCAAGGCGCCCACCGTGTCCGCGTGCGCGGTGTGACCGCACGCGACGCAGTGGAACTTCTCCTGGATGGGCCGGTTCTCCTTGGCGGTGTGCCCGCATGCGGGGCACCGCCGGGAGGTGTTGCGGGGGTCAACCGCCATCACTTGCCGTCCGGCACCTTCCGCCTTGGCGGCCAGGATCGCGAGGAACACCCCCCCCATCCGGCATCAGCAATCGAACGGTTCAGCCCGGCCTTCGCCGCAGCCCCGTTGGGCAGGAAGCTGCCCGGCTGATCAGGGTCCGGCTTCGGCGTGGGGGCCTTGCTCATATTGCGGATCTTGAGGTCTTCGTGCGCGATGAAGTCGTGTTGACGCACCAGGTCGAGAGCGGTCTTGTGTGCGTGGTCCAGGCGCTGACGGCGCACCTTGCGGTGCAGCCTGGCCACGGTTTCCACGGCCTTGCGGCGGCGCTTACTGCCCCGTTTGCACCGGCTCAGCGCCTGCTGTGCGGCCTCCAGCTTCACGGCTGCCTTCGCCCCATGGCGGGGGTTGGACACAAACCCGCCGTCCGAGTCGGCGAGGAAGTGGGCTATGCCCATGTCGATACCGACCACGCTTCCACTCTGCGCAAGGGGCTCGGGCCGGGCCTGCTCAGCGGTCAGGACGACATACCAACGGCGCCCTTCACGCTTCACCGAGATCGTCTTGACCTTGCCGATGACGGGACGGTGCCGGTGCACCTTGACGTGGCCGACACCTTGCAGGCGCACGCGGGTGACTGGGTCGTGCGGGGTGGAATCCCACCGGCAGCCGTCCCCGTCCTTGGGGAACTCCACCGTGTCGAACCGACCACCCGGCCTAAAACGCGGATACCCCGGCTTCTGTCCAGCCTTGATGCGACGGAAGAACGCGGCGAATGCCTTGTCCAGCCGCCGCAATGTCGACTGCTGGCTGGAGAACGACCAGCGGCCCTGTCGCTCCGGGTCGAACGCCCGGATCTCCTTGAGCTGCGCGGATTGCTGCCCGTAGCGGATCGTCGTCTTCGAGGAGTGCCGGTAGGCATCCCGTCGCTCCTGTAACGCTGCGTTGTAGAGCGAGCAGTGATCGCGCAGCATCTCGGCGAGCGCACCTTGCTGGCCCACGGTGGGCCGCAGGAGGAACTTGTACGCACGAATCACCTGGCCCACCCCCTTTTTTTCCCGGTGAGATCACCGTACTGGCCACCACTGACAGTCGTAGTGACGCGCGGGGTGGCTGGCGTGAGGGTTACACACAGGCGCGCCAGTTCGGCGAGAGTCTGCGCTACGGCTTCGCTCGGGATGCGGGGACAGTGGTGCGCGGGTCTGTCAAACGACGATTTACAGTCCCCTGCTCGGCTGAACCAAACCCTCCTCGATCTCCGAGCGCGTGTCCCTTTTGATGGTTTGGTCGGTTGATCGGATGTGTCCGTCCGATTAGTGATCACTGATGCGATGTGGGACCGGATCGAGCCGCTGATGCCAGCCGATCCGGTCCGTGAACGGCGGTGGGCCGATCACCGCCGCACCCTCGAGGCCATCGCGTGGAAGTACCTGACGAATCGGCGGCCCAGGCTCGCGGTCTGGACATCACCGTGGGACCAAGGACGGTCTCCCCGGCACCCCCGCGCCTATTTCCGCTCATCTAAGGTCAATGCCGCGACCATCTGACAGCTGTCGAATCACCCGAACCTGAGCATCGAAGTTGTCCATCCAGGCCATCTATCGTGCACGGTCACAACTGCTGTGACTGCGCGCACAAGTGGCCACCGTTCGCCAGATGGGTCCTCACGGCCCCGGAGAGACCATGAGGACTCTCCGGGCACTCTGGCCCCTCTGAGTACGAGACTGAGTAGGACGACGGTGCCGGCGGCCCGGGTGGCGGTGTTCGGATGACTTCATGACGCCGACTCCTTCCGCCGCTCCCGCGGCGACCGCTTTGCGCCGCCGGTTCAGGGCCCTGGGGCTGTCCGCTGCCGGGCCTGTTGTGATGTTCCTGCTCGTGGGGTCCGTCACGGGCTGCTCCGCCATGGCGGGTCCAGTCCGTTCCGAGGCGCAGTTTCTGGAGCACGTACGCGACACGGAGGCCGCCGGCGCGGACACGGTTCGCTTCCTGGGCTCGGATCCGGAGTCCGCGTTCCTGAGGAAGTCCACGGACAGCGCATCCTGCGTGGACGACGTCGGTCTCGACCGGGATGACACCCACCGGGACCAGCCGTCCGTCTCCTGGGCCCCGGACTTCAAGCACGGCGACGCCGGGTATCGCGCGGCGGTCGCCGAACTTCGCAGGCGGTGGTCCGAGCGCGGATGGAAGGTGACGACGAAGCCGGGGACCGACCCGGTCACCGACAAGGCGACCGGTCTGCAAGAGATCCACACGACCGACGACCACGGCGTCGCGCTGTCGCTGAGCCCCGGCCGACGTACCGGCGAGGGGCTGGTCGTCGCCGACGGTGGCTGCGTCCGCCACGACGGCTACTGGGACGCATACGCCTGGAGCAGCTCCTGACGGCCCCGACCACTCCAGTGATGGAAGTCGCCCGTCTACGCGCTGCCGGTGTGCTGCGCGCCAGCTGGTGGCCCTGTCCGCACAGGGTGGGCAACTGGTGTGCATGGAAGTCGTCCACCCAGGCCAAGTGCGCTGCTCAGTCACAGCTGGCACTGGGCCCGGTAAGTGGCCCGTCGGCCGGCTGCGGTGCCCAGGACCCGCCGTCCTACGGTCCAGTCCAGGGCATGATGTGCGGGCGGCCGGGGGGCCGCGCCAAGCCAAGGGGTGGGGATTGATATGAGCAGACGTCTCATGCTCGGGATCTGCGGTGGGCTGCTGATGATGGGGACCGCGGCGTGCGGAGGAGGAGACACACCGAAGGCGGCATCGGCGCCTCAAGCGTCCGCCGCGGCGGTGGCAAGCCCTGCGCACGAGTGCACAAAGAGGGTTCTGGCTGCGGTTTCGGACAAGCTCTGGGCCGACTCCGGGAAGGTCAGGAACAATACAGAGCGCAATCAGCGGGGCCGCGACTTCGTCGTCGCCTACGGCGACAAGCCCGAGATGCAGATCTTCTTGCACGCGGGCAGTGATGCCGTGATTGCCATCAACGGCGACAAGACGGTGACGCAGGCCATCGCCGGCACCGTGAACCGCATTACGACCGAGTGTGCGGATGCGTACCCGGAGTAGCACGGCGACTGGTGACGTGGGCTTTCCAGTCGCGGCCTGACCGGGCTCACGAGCCACGTGTCTCATGAGACTTGCCGCAGTCTGGAGAACCAGGGCTGCGGTGGCCGAGACGGCGAAGGTCTGCTGAGCGGGTGCCGGCGGGCTGGAGAGTGGAGTTCCGGCGGGTTCCTTGAGGGCGGCCTGCGCGAGAGGAGTGCTGTTCAAGCTGGTCAAGGGCTTTCATGGGAGGTCAGCTCGTTCGTGTGAGGTTCTGACGATTGCTGGCAGATTCCTGGAGATCGGCCCGTAATCTGCGTGCTCGTGGTCGATTCCCGAACCCGCCGCTTCTCCGTCGTCAGTGGGGACGGTGGAACAGAGGATGGGGGTACGCCCGGTGAGCTGCCGGAGATGGAGCCAGGTCTCGCCGAGGTGTGCACGCTCCAGCGCGCCGCGGCCGAGACCGCGACGCCTGGGGGTGAGCGGGATCTGTTCCAGGACGCGGTCGCGGAGTACCTGTGGGCACGGGACGTCGCAGGCCTGTCGCCCCAGACGCTGGAGTCGCTGGTCAAGCCGGTTCTGCAGATCTGCTCGTTCTACGACACGGTGCCCTGGCGCCTGACCCCGCGGGACCTCGACCGGTACTTCGCCGGCCCGGGCAAGGCCCCAAAGCAGTCGACGACGCGTTCGAAGATCACCAGGATCGACGGGTTCTACGCCTTCCTGGAGCAGCGCTACGCCGGTGAGATCCTCCGCCGGTTCGGGGCGGCCGTCGAGTCGCCGATCGACGCCTTTAACCGTCCCCGGCACCGGGGCGACTTCGGGCTGCGGGTGCCGCCGTCGGCCGCGGCAACGAGGGACTTCTTCGCCGCCTGGCGTGCGGCGCTGCCGGCCGCCCGCAAGTACCCGGTGGCCGTCCGGAACTACGTCATGAGCAAGATCACCTACATTTCCGGGGTGCGGGCGGCCGAGCTGTGCGGGGTCCGGATCGGTGACGTGCACTGGGAGAACGGCCAGTGGGGCCGCTTCCTCGTCCGCGGCAAGGGCGCGAAGGGCTCCGGCCCCCGCGACCGTGAGGCGTACCTGTTCGAGGAGGGCCGGACTCTGCTGTGGTGGTACGTCGAGGAGGTCCGCGGGGAGTTCCGCGACGACCCGACTGACCCGTACGCGCCGCTGTTCCCGTCCGAGAGGATCCCCGGCGCGGTGGCCGCCCTGAATCTGCCGGTGGCGCCCGCGATCACCCCGGACACCTTCCGCAAGGTCCTCAAGGACGCCGGCCGGGCCCACCTCAAGGGCCCGGTGACCAACCTGTTCCCGCACCTGCTGCGGCACGCCTGCGCCACCCACAACTACGAGGCCGGGTTGCCGCTGTGGGACGTTCAGGTCCTGCTGGGGCATACCTGGGCGACGACCACGGTCGGCTACCTCGCCACCGCGAAGGGCGACCCGGAGTTGCGCAGCCTCGAATCTTCCCGGCGAGCTGTTCGCCGGCTGAGCCTGGGGTCGTGAACCGATGAAGTGGAACCTGCGCTGGGTCGCGGCCCGCCGTGACATCTGGCGGCCTACCCAACTGCTGGCCGCTTTCCGCGAGGTGGGCTTCAACCCGTCGCTGAGTAAGGTCGCGGCCCTATGGTCGAACACTCCGATCACGGTCCGCCTCGAAGACCTCGACATGATCTGCACGGCACTTGAGTGCACCGTCGCGGACCTGATGGAAGCCGAGCCGGTCGCCACCGCACAGCCCGCCGACGCCGAGCGCCCCGCCGCCGGACAAGGCGGGCCCGCGGGCCCGGTCCGGCCGATCCCCAAACCCGGCAGCGACGGCCGCCGCCGCGCGCTGCCTCCGAACTGAGAGGACCGGCTGTGTCGCGCTGGAGGGACTACGGCGACGGGAGCTGCGCCCACTGCCTGGCATGGGGCAACGATCGCGCGAGGCTGTGCATCGGCTGCTCCGGATGGCGGCGCGACCATCCCACGCTCGCCGACTGCACTCGCTGCCGCCGGCACCTGCCGGTCCGGGCCGGGCTCTGCCGCTTCTGCACGCTGGTGGTGCGGGAGTACGAGAGTGACCTCAGCGGCGCCGCCCTGGCCGGAGGAGATCAGCTGTGGCTCGGCCGCGGCCTCGGCCTGACGATCAGGAGCCGCCAGCCGGGCGGCCCCAACGGCCGCTTCCGCACCAAGAAGAAGCAGATCCTGGCCGCCGCACGTGCCGACCGCCCCACCACCCCGCACCCGGCCGACCCCGCACAGCTGCCTCTCTTCGACGAGCCGCCCAGGGCCTGGGACCGACTCGACCCCGGCAACGAGTACGCCCTCGACCCCGACTCGCAGGACCTCCTGCGCGCCTTCGCCGACTACCTGCGCAGCCACGACGTCGATCCCCGCCGGGCTGGCACAGGCAGCCTGCGCACCCTGCGGATCCTGCTGGCCCACCTCGGGGGCCGGGCCCCGCTGCGGGAGCGGGACGTCACCGCCATCGCAGCGCTCAGCGGCCACCACAACGGACGCCGCGTCATCCACTTCCTCCGGGAACGGGAGCTGCTGGAAGCCGCCCCGGCACGGAGCGCCGAGCTGGCCCGCGCCCGACGCCTGGCTGACTCCCTGCCCGCACCGTTCGACGGCGCGGTCCACCTGTGGATCGACGTCCTGCTCGGCCTGGGCTCCCGCCCCAGTCCCGCCCTGGCCTGCGGGACCGTCTACGTCTACGTATGCAACACCGCCCCGGTCCTGAACGCCTGGGCAGCCGAGGGGATCACGGACCTCCGGGAGATCACCAGCAGCCACATCACCGCCGTCCTCGATGAGACCGAAGCCGCCCGCCGGCATTCGGTTCACCCCCCGCTCCGGTCGCTCTTTCGCGCGCTGCGCCGCGAACGCAAGATCTTCCGCGACCCCGTCCGCCACATCACCCTGACCACCGCTCCACGGCTCCCGGCCCGGCTGCCGAGCGACACCCTCAAGGGTCTCCTGACCCGCGTCGAGGACGCCCGAAGCCAGCTGATCATCGCCCTCGTGGCCATCCACGCCCTCACGCACGAAAACCTGCCGCGCCTGCTCCTGGACGACCTCGACCGAGCCCGGGGACGACTGCGCGTCCGCCGCCCCGGACGCGCCGACCACTACATCTACCTCGAAGAGATCACCACCGCCCTGGCCACCGCCTGGTTGCGGCAGCGCCATCACAGCTGGCCACGGACCACGAACCCGCACCTCCTCGTGAGCCGCGTCTCTGCCACCGACCCCACCAAGCCGATGCTCAGCACCGAGGTCACCAAGACCGTGTTCGAACGCGCCGGCCTCCCCGCGCGCCGACTGCGCGAGGACCGCATCTACGACGAAGCCCGCCACACAGCCGACCCGGTCCACCTGATGCGGCTGTTCGGCCTGGGCAAGGCCACAGCCATGAAGTACGTCACGGCCGCCCACCCAGACAAGCGCCCGGACCCGATCGCCCCTTGAACGGTGAGGCGGACGGCCCCACCCCGTCAGTGCGCGCTTGGCCGGCGGCCTGAGGATGGTGGCTGCCGCAGGCGGCCGTGAGCTGCTGTGCCGAAGCGCGATAGTTGTCACCAGCGGCCCTGGCGGATCTTGACGCGCTGGGCTGTCCGCTGCCGGACACGGCGGCAAGGGTTCGCAGTCGCGGACGGTGCTGAGCTGGTTGGCCGCGCTCGCGCAGGGAGCGCAGGAACTGAGTCCAGAACACCTGGGTCTCGCTGTCGCCGACCATCATTCCCAGCACCTCGCGGCCGCCGTCCTCGGTGATCCCGGTGGCGATCACCACCGCCCGCGACACGATCTGGTGCTCGACACGGGCTATGCAGCAGGTCGCGTCCAGGTACACGTACGGGAACCGGACATGCTTCAAATGGCGGCTGCGGAATGCAGCGAGCTGACAGTCCAGGTCCTGGCAGATCCGCGAGACCTCGCTCTTGGAACATCAGTCCTTGGCGTTCACCCGCCCGCCGTCGAACTCCATAGGAGCGGTCACCGGTGGGTGGATCGAAGAGGGCGCCGCCACTCCATGCCCAACCGGCGATCTCCAAAATGGATACGGTGTTGCTGTTATGGTTCTAGCCGAGGAGGTGGGCGTTCAGTGGCACCAGCTGGTCCTATGCGAGCGGCCACGGCATCGGCTCGGCGCCCAGGGCGTCCGCCCGTGCCGCTGGAGCGCATCGTCTCCACCGCACTGCAGATCGTGGACGATGAAGGGGCCGACGCGCTCTCGATGCGGACACTGGCCCAGCGCCTGGGCTCGGGCACGGCGACGCTGTACCGGCATTTCGACAACCGGGCAGCGCTGGTCGCCCATGTCGTAGACCGCATGTTCGGCGCCGTGGAACTGAATGGCGACGAACTCCTCGCGATGGGCTGGCAGCAAGCGCTGCGGACGGTCGCGCACACCATGTTCGAGGCCCTGGCCCGGCACCGGAACGCGGCGCGCCTGATGGTCGAAGAGATACCCCTGGGGCCGAACGCCATGGCGCTGCGGGAGCACTGTGTCGCGGCACTGCTCGACAGCGGCTTCCCGCCGCGACTGGCCGCGCACGCGTTTGCCACCCTCTCCCGCTACGTCCTCGGATTCGCCATACAGGTCAACGGTCATGGCGGCGGCGGGCAACTCGCGGACGCACAAGTGTCCGCCGTCTTCCAGAGCGTCGATCCAGCCTTGTTCCCGGCCACGGTTACCGTCGCCGGGTCGATGCCCGTTCCGATCGAGGACGAGTTCTCCTTCGGACTCGAACTCCTTCTCAGCGGGCTCGCCCACCTGCGCGACGACGCCTGACCAGCCAGGACGATGCGAACCTGAGCCGCCCGCCTACGGGGTCATCTCGGCCGGCATGGAGCGTCGCCACAGCTGCTGGTGCTAGAGCGCGTGTTCTCGTGTGGTCGGCGGCTCGTCAGCGGAAGGCGAAGTGCTCGGCGTGGAGATGCTGGCGGGGGACGCCCTGGCGGTGGAGGGCGCGGGTGAGGTTTTCGATCATTGAGGCGGGGCCGCAGAGGAAGACGTGCGTGTCGGGGGTGATCGGTCCGGCCTCGGCCTGGATTCTTTCGGCGGTCAGACGGCCGTGGCTGCGGCTGAACGTCGGGTGGAGCCGGAACTCGGGGCGGTGTGCTGCCGCTGCGGTGAGTTCCGAGAGGAACGGTGCGTCTTCGGCGGTGGCGGCGCAGTAGAAGAGGTCGGTTTGGGCCGGCCCCGCACCGGGGTGGGTGAGCCAGCCGAGGAAGGGCGCGATACCGATGCCGCCCGCGATCCATATCTGCCGGGGTCCGCCGAGGGTGTGGTCGAACATGCCGTAAGGACCCTTGAGGGTTGCGGGGTGTCCTTCGCTCACGTCCGTGTAGAGGCCGCGTGTACCGCGGCCCAGGGCCCGGATGGTGAGGCGTACCGAGCCGTCGTCCTGCGTTCCTGCGACGCTGAAGGGGTGTTCGTGCCAGCCGCCGACCCGCAGGTAGACGAACTGGCCTCCGGTCACGGGAAGCGCCGTCTTGCCGGTGGGCGTGAGGGTGAGGTCGAGGATGTCGGGTGTCGGCCGCTCGACGCGGTGGATGGTGTAGTCCGCCCGGGGTTCCCTGTGCCGTAGCACCAGTTCGTCGTAGGCGTAGGCGGTCATGCCGATGGTGGACATGGTGACGTAGATCGCCAGGAGGGGCGTGGATCCGTTGATGATGAGATCGAGGAACCAGCCGTGCACCAGCGCCGACAGGAGCAGCAGGCCGGTGAGGCGGTGCAGGAACAGCCAGCGCTCGTAGGGCAGTCGGAGGATGCGGCCGACCTGGCCGAGTGAGATGAGGACGAGCAGCAGCAGGCCGATGGCGGAGACGGCGCCGAGGAGATGGCCCATCCCTACCGACGCGGTCCGGTGGGCGTAGCCGTACTGGCTCCCGTCGAAACCGGAGAAGAAATGGAGGAGCAGGTGGGGGGTGAGCAGGAGCATGGACCATACGGCGTACAGCTTGTGCTGACGGTACATGCGGTCCAGGCCGCCGAACCACTGCTCCAACCACATCAGGCGGGTGGCCAGCACCAGGGTGCAGGACATCAGGTAGGCGGACAGGACGCCGGCGAACTCGCCGACGAAATAGACAGCGCTGAGGCCGTCGGGCCTGAGCCAGTCCCAGGCCAGGTAGAGCATGACCGCTCCGGTCGCGACCAACAGGGGTCCGACGTGGCGCTTCTTCAGGCGCGCGTCCAAGGGAGCGCGCGCGATTCGGACAGCGTAGATCGCTATCACGATCAGGACGGGCATCGTCTACCCCTCGGGGGTCGGCACTGTGGACGAAGGGGCGCTGGTGAAGTCGGGCGGACCGTTCGGTCGCGGCTTGAGCGCCATCAGGCCCAGGTGGCTGCGGTTCCTGCCACTCTAATACTGGCTACAGTGTAGCCGTTTATCTGCTTTCAGGGCGACTGCTGGCGCTGCCCATCCGTGGAGGCGTGGACTCGATCGGCAGCGCTTCAGGCGAACAAGGCCGCGAGGTATGAGGCGACAAGCACCGCGCACACGGCGGCGGGCACGAGTTTGGCAACCGGGTCGCCCTGGCGCAGGTGCACGACCACAGCTCCGGCGAGCAGCAGGAGAAGCCCGGCCCCCGCGAGGCCGCCGAGCGGCGGCACGGCGAGGCCGAGCACCACGCCGGCGACTCCTGCCAGTTGCAGCACGCCGATGCGGCGGTAAGCGGCTACGGAGAAGCCGGTCTCAGCGGCCAGCTCGCGTGCCTTCGGCAATGCGAGTGTGTTGAGCACTCCGCTTGCCCCGAAGATCAGGGCGATGAGGCAGGCGAGGGTGATAGTCAGGATCATGAGGTACTTCCAGGGTGTCGGCGTCGTGGCGGCGTCACGAGGCTGTTATGGGATGGGTCGGGCGCGGTCGAGTTGCCGCCAGGCGCATCGCTCGGCGACCAGACGGGCGATTTGGTCGATCAGGTCGGGGCTTGTCGACGACCGTCCACTCCTGCGCGCAGCATGCCCCGCCCCCGGCCCGGAGCCGGGGAGTTCCTCCTGCTCGCCGGCCGTGACGTCGACTCCGCCCCGCAGATCGCGCTCGGGATGCTGCTCCAGGGCGTCGCGCAACAGCCGTCCAGCGCGGGCTGGCTGATGACGATGCGCTCGGAGAAGTCGACGACCTCGGCGTCCGGCCGGTGCGGCGTCATCGTGATGACGTGCGCCCCACGCAGCAGGGTGCGGCTCATGCAGGGGGGTAGGTGTGGCTCGGCTGGGACATGGTGCGGGTCATTGCCTGCGGCGTCATAGCCTGCACGGCCGCTTGTGTGGTGGTGAGGAAATCCCGAGTGGCGATGTGCCCGATGTAGCCGTCGGGACGGATCAGCAGCAGTGTGTCGCCAGTCAGGCCGTAGGCACTGCGCAGCGTGTTCTTGGGGTCGGAGAAGGCGCGGCCGTCGCCCGCGGCCGGTCCGACGGTCAGCCGCTTCAGCTGGGCGCCCGTCGTCGGCCAGTCGAGGAGTTCGAGGTCCCGGGCGGCGCCGGGGCTGTAGGCGATGGCGGTGAAGTGCGGTCCCTGGAAGAGGTTGAACAGGCGGGTCTCGGCGCCGTCGGCGCCGAGCAGTTGGGCGTCCGGGGCGCGGTCGCCCACGTGCAGCGTGCTGGTGTCGCTACTGTCGCCGTCAGCGGGGGCGAGCGGGCCGCCGTAGTAGGTCAGGGAGAGCTGCTGCTCGTCCTTGCCGCGCTTCATGCTGGAGGGGTCGAGCTTGGCGATGCCGCCCCACTTCTCCGTGGACAGTCCCAGGACCCCGGCGGCGATCGGCTGCCGCTCGGCCTCGTAGGTCTCCAGCAGGGCCGGGTCGGCGCCGGCGAGGACCTGGCCGAGCTTCCAGCCGAGGTTGTAGCCGTCCTGCATACCGGTGTTCAGACCCTGGGCACCGGCCGGGGTGTGGACGTGCGCAGCGTCGCCGACGAGGAAGACACGTCCGCGGCCGTAGTGCTTCGCAAGACGGATGTTGGGCCGGAACACGGACTTCCAGTGGATCTCGTGCAGCTGGATGTGCCGGTTGCGGGTGTGGGAGTGGATCCGGTCGATGATGGCGCCGATCTCCTGGGGCGGCGTCTCGTCGGGCGTGAGCCGGACCATCCACTGGAACATGTCGCTGTGGGGCAGCGGGCAGGCGCCGATGAGCTTGCCGCCGAGGCCGGGCCACATGTGCCACCGGTTGCGGGCCAGGCCACTTACGGAGGCATCCACGATGAGCACGCGGTCGGATTCGTCCGTCGTCCCCACGAAACCGATGTCGAGCTGCTTGCGCACCGCACTGGAGCCGCCGTCGGCCCCCACGGCATAGCGGGCGACGACCTCCTCGACCCCGTCCGCGCCCACCACCTTGGCGACCACCGTATCCTCGTCCTGCGTCAGCTCGGTCAGTTCCTTGCCGAACTCGACCTCGCGGCCGAGCTCACCGAGCCGGGCGTGCAGGGCGCGGTCCGTGCGGAACTGCGGGATCAGCCAGGTGTTCGGGTACGGGACGTCGGGGGTTGCCTCTTTGTGGGGGAACATCTTCCACGGCACACCGATGGGTCCTGCATGGAGCCCGAGCTTGGGATAGATGTCGCCGCCGGCCAGCACGTCGTCGAGAGCGCCGAGGTCTTCGAGGACTTCGAGGCTGCGGGGCTGGATGCCCTTGGCACGCGAGCCGTCGAAAGCGTGGGGGGACCTGTCGACGATCCGGACGTCGAGTCCACGGCGTACGAGGTCGATCGCCAAGGCGGAGCCCGAGGGGCCGGCACCGATGATCAGTACGTCGATGGCCTGCGGGTTGCTCATGAGTCGAGCCTTTCGGTGCGTGCGGACACGAACGGGACGAGCTGATCGGCGACGTCGCGAGGCCGTTCGTAGGGGGCCATATGCCCGCATTTGTTAATTACGTGATGTTTCTGGGGCTTCAGCAGAGCGCGCGCTGTGTCGAACTGCGTCAGCGGCGTGACGTCGTCCTCGTCGCCCCACAGCAGCAGCGTCGGAATGCCCAGGGCCCCCGTCCGCCGGAAGGGGTCGTCACGGCCGGTGAAAGGCAGGTGCTGCAGCGTGTCGAAGACCGCGTACAGCGAGCCCTCGAAGCGGAAGGCGTCGAGGACCATCTCGGTCAGTTTCGCGCCGAGTTCGGGGTCGCGGACGTTGTGCCCCAGGTGCCCTTGAAGTATCTGTCGGCCGCGCCGCCGGGCAATGAGGCCGGCCAGCCAGTCGTTGCACAGCAGTCGGTGGGGGGAGGTCAGCTGAGGTTTCGCAAGACCGGCGGGTCCGACGATGGTGAGCGTGGACAGCGATGAGCGGTACTGGGCGGCGTACGTCATGCTGACCAGCGCGCCCATGGAGGTGCCGACCAGGTGCAGGGGCCGCGCCGTCAGGCCGAGCCGGTCCGTCAGCTCGGCCAGCTGCCGGGCGAACAGCGTCTCGTCGTAACGCGCCTGTACCCGGTCGGAGTAGCCGCGGCCGTAGGCGCTGCAGGTCAGCGTGCGCAGCCCGCGGGCGTGCAGTTCGCTGACGAGGCCGTCCCAGTAGAACAGCGGGATGGTCAGACCGCCCGCCATCAGGACCACTTCTCCGTCCTCGGGCCCCGTCAACTCGTAGTGGGTGACGCCGTCGGACAGCTCGATGAAACTGCCGCGCAGCGCCTTGCGCGAGTCGGCGGTGAGCTTGCGGTCCTCGCCCGGGGCGACGAAGTACTTCATGGAACGGGCCTCCTTGCCCTCAGTTCGCGGGGGTGTCGGCGCAGGAGCCGAGGAACTTGGCGATCGCGTCCGCGACCCACTGCGGTTCCTCCTCCGGCAGCAGATGTCCGCCGTGGGGGTGGACGAGCTCCTGGGCGCCGGGGATGTCGCGGGCGAAGTGCTGGCCGTCGATGCTCGCGCTGCGCAGCACCAGCGTGGGCACCGTGATGCGGGGGAGCTGCGCGCTGCGGTCCGGCTGGTCGGTGTTGCAGAAGTCGACGAAGGCTGAGCGGTTACCGGGGCGGCTCATGAGCTGATAGGCGCGGTCCACCATGGCGTCGTCCACGATCTGCGAATACGGCCCGACGCTCTCGCGCAGGTTGCGCTCGATGGCTCCGCGCGGCATCACCCGCCTCAGCAGGGGCCGCACCAGCGGGTTGCGGGTCAGGCGCATCCCCGCGGGCACCGTCTTCTCCGGGTAGCCGGTGGCATTGACCAGTACCAGGCCGGTCAGCCGCTCCGGATGATCCAGCGCGACGTTCCAGGCGATGTTGCCTCCCAGGGAATTGCCGGCCAACGCGTAGCGCGGCACGCCCAGCGCCTCCAGGAAGCCCGCCACCGTCGCGGCGTACGCCGGGATGCGGTAGTCGCGGTCCTTGCGCGGGCCCGTCAGTCCGAACGCCGGCAGGTCGAGACGGATGACGTCGAACGACTCCGACAGGAGGTCCGTGGCGCGGTCGAAGTGCTGGAGGGATGAGGCGCTGCCGTGCAGCAGTACGAGTGCCGGGCCGTGCCCGGCGCGCTTGTAGTGGATCCGCAGGCCGTCCACCTCGACGAACCGGGAGTCGGGTTGGGGCTCAGACCAGGTACTCATAATGGATACACTGTTACCGATAAGGTGGTCGTGTCAAGCGGAAGCCGTTGTCGAGGGCGCGGCGCTCTGCCTCGGCCGACTCCTGCGCGACAGCCCTGAACGCGACGACGCCGAAGTGGCCGACCAGGTCGCCGAGGATCTGCTGCGGATGTTCGGCCTTCCCGGCAACGAGGCCCACGAGATCTGCCGGCAGCCACTGCCCGACCTGGAGACCGCGGCCGACCGGCAAGGCGCCACCGCTTGAAGCCGAGAACCGCGACCACCCGAACGAAAGGTGTGCAGTACATGACACTCCGACGCGTTCTCAGCGGCCTGGGCGCCGCAGCAACCATCGGCGCTGCCGCGGCGATCAGCACACGTCGCCGCGCTCTGGCGGCAGTCCCCCGCGAGCTGCGGCACCCAGTGCTCTTCCTCCCGCTGAACTTCGGCAACCCGGTCACTCTGGCCATCGCCCGCCGCCTCGTGCCCTTGGCGGGAGCCGCCTCCAGGCCCGGCGTCCGCATCGAGCGGCGCACGCTGCCGGCCACGACCGACGACCTCCCCGTCGAGGTGCTCACCTACCAGGCATCAGGCCAAGCGCCGCGCGCAGCGCTGCTCTGGATCCACGGCGGAGGAACCGTCATGGGCGCCGCTCGGCAGGAGAACACCTGGTGCAGCCGCGTTGCCGACGAACTCGGCGCTCTGGTCGTCAGCGTCGACTACCGCCTCGCACCCGAAAATCCGTACCCCGCAGCTCTGGACGACTGCTTCGCTGCGCTTCGCTGGCTTCACGCCAGTGCCGCCGCCCTCGGCATCGATCCCGCCCGCATCGCCGTCGGCGGCGAAAGCGCCGGAGGCGGACTCGCCGCCGCCGTAGTCCAGCGCGCCCACGATTCAGGAGTGCCGGTCCGGTTCCAACTCCTCCTCTACCCCATGCTCGACGACCGCACGGCTCTACGCGTCGACCCTCCCAACAGCGCCATCTATACGTGGACCCCGGACTCCAACCGCTTCGCCTGGACCTCCTACCTCGGCCGCCCGCCACAGGACCACGACGATCGCCCCTACATTGCGGCGGCAAGGCGTAGGAACCTCGACGGGCTGCCGCCCGCGTGGATCGGTGTGGGCGACATCGACCTGTTCCACGACGAAGACGTTGACTACGCCCGACGCCTGAGCGAGGCCGGCGTCGCCTGCGAGCTGCGGCTCGAATCAGGCATGTACCACGGTGCTGATGCCTTGCTCGACGGCAAAGCACCTTCAATGACCGCTTTCCGCACTGCCGCCCTCGCCGCTCTGCGAACTGCCCTGGCAAAGCCCTGACCGCCCCGGACATGCCGAACCAGCCTCGGCGACCAGGCCAGCTCGGTCAGTCGCGAGCAGGAAGGCCACGGCCAACGCCTTCTCGGCACCCGTGCGCTCGAACACGCGCGCCGTCGAACCAGTCATCGCATGCCGCTCGAAGCTGATCTTCAACGAACAGCAGGAGAGAGGCTGCCGGTCCTGCCCGCGCTGGTACAGGCAGCTGCCCGCCGGCTGAACGAGGCCAAGGAGCGGCTGGAGGCATTGGAGGCAGCTGACCTGGGATCCACCATCACGGTGCTCGGCGAGAGCTTCACCCTGCCCCGGTCTGCCGAGCGAGCCGGCGGCAAACCTTCAACGGTCGTTGACGCCACAGGAGCGAGGCGCGACTTCCGAACGGAGGAGAAGCTGGCCTTCTACGGCTGGGCGACCGTGGAGATCCTCCGGCACACCAGGATGCGCATCGAAGAGCTCAGGGAACTCGGCCACCACAGCATCATCAGCTACAAGCTGCCGACCACCGGAGAGGTGATCCCGCTCCTGCAGATCGCGCCGTCCAAGACGGACCAAGAGCGCCTCCTGCTGGTCAGCCCTGAGCTCGCCGACGTTCTCAGCGCCGTGATCAGCCGTGTTCGCGGGCATGACGGCAGGGTGCCGAGCATCCCGTCCTATGACCTGCACGAGAAAGTCTGGAACCCACCCATGCCGCTGCTCTACCAGCGGCCCGTAGGCGGCGAGAACAGGACGATCTCCATCACCACGATCCGCCAGTCACTCAACACGCTGCTGGCGGATACCGGCATCGCCGACCCCCACGGACAGCTGTTGACCTTCCAGCCGCACGACTTCCGCAGGATCTTCATCACCGACGCCATCCTCAACGGCTTGCCGCCGCATATCGCCCAGGTTATTGCTGGTCACGACCACATTGGAACCACGATGGGGTATGCCGCGATCTACCCGGAAGATGCCATCGAGGCTCACCGAGCCTTCATCGCCCGGCGCCGCGGTCTACGACCCGCCGGGGAATACCGGGCGGTGACCGACGAGGAGTGGCAGGAGTTCCTCGGGCACTTCGAGCGGCGCAAGCTGGCCCTGGGGCAGTGCGGCCGAGCATACGGAAGTAGCTGTGTCCACGAGCACGCCTGTGTGCGATGCCCGGTACTGATCGTGGGGCCGGACGAACGGCCCCGTCTGGAAGAGATCCGCGAGAACCTCCACGCCAGGATCACCGAAGCCGAACGAGAAGGATGGCTGGGCGACGTCGAGCAACTGACCGTCAGCCTCACCGCAACCCACGACAAGATCAGCCAGATTGACGCCAGCGAGAGGCGGAAGAGCTCGCCGGTATTCGTCGGCATGCCTACGATCAAGCAACTAGCGGTCCGGGAAGCCCAAAACCTGAACAAGACGGACTAAGAACTCGTAACAAAAGCAGACTTTCCTCTAAAGGGCCTTCGCAGGGCACGAATCAGTGCGGCACGTAATCCGGCTGCGCGGTCCGGGCCGCCGCCCGCCACTTGCCCGGCGACACGCCGTGCCGACGGCGGAACGCGGTGGAGAACGCGTACTCGTTGCGATAGCCGACCTTGGCGGCGATCTGGGCGAGCGTCACGTCGGAGCGTGCGAGGGCGTCTTCGGCGCGCTGCATGCGTACGCCGGTCACGTAGCTGCCGGGCGAGTCTCCGGTGACCTCGCGGAACCGTAAAGAGAAGGCGGCGCGGGACATCCCGGCCAGGTCGGCCATGGCTGGGACGGTCCACTCGCCGGCCGGTTCGGCGTGCACGTGCTCCAGGACCCGTCGCAGGCCCGGCTGGGACAGTGCCCGGTACCAGCCGGGTGCTGCCTCCCCCGCCCGTGCCCACCAGGAGCGGAGGGCGAAGATCAGGTTGACGTCGAGGAGGCGGTCCAGCAGGACCTGCTGTCCAGGGGCGTCCTGTTTGATCAGGTCGGCCAGCAAGGCCACGGCCCCCGCATGGGCGCTTTCCTGGTCGGTCGCCGGTACGACGACGGCGCGCGGCAGGGCGCGGAGCAGGGATGCGGCGAAGCTGCCGTCGAGGATGTAGGCGCCGCACAGGATGAGTGCCGCGTCGCCCTGCCTGGTGTCGGTTCCGCCCAGCCGGGCGTCGGCGATCGGCTCGGCGGTGACGTCCGGGTCGCTGACCAGGGCGTACGGCGCGCCCGAAGACATCAGCACGACGTCCCGCTCCCCTAGCCGGAGCGGTTCCCGGCCGGGCTCCTCGAGCCAGCCGGTGCCCTCGATCAGCACGTGGGCGGTGAGCGGCCGGCGCCCGCTGAGCCGCACGCCCCAGGGCCGGACCCGGCGCAGCACGGAGAAGACCGCGCCGCGGGCGCGCGCCTGCGCGAGCTGGTCGGTCAGCACGTCCATACCCGAATCCTAGACGAACACGAATGAATGCCAGCTGATCGAACATTTTCCGTCCACGGTCACGTTCGTATCGTGGAGGACATGGCACCGTTCCTGATCCTCGGCGGCACCGGCAAGGTCGGCCGCCGCCTCACCCACTCGCTCACCCACGCCGGGCACGATCCGCGTCCGGCCAGCCGGAACTCGGCGACCCGCTTCGACTGGCAGGACGACTCCACCTGGCCGGCGGCGTTGGCCGGCACGGAGGGGGTGTTCGTCATCGGCCCCGGATCGGCGACGGACTGGAGTCCGCGTCTGACCGGCCTGCTGGAGGCGGCCCACGCTGCCGGGGTGCGGCGCGCGGTCCTGTTGTCGGCGCGCGGCGTGGAGTTCCTGCCCGACGGAGCCGTCGCCAGGGCGGAGCAGGCCCTGCGCAAAGGGCCGCTGCCATGGACGATCCTGCGACCGTCGCACTTCGCCCAGAACTTCACCGAGGCGATGTTCGCCCCGCGCGGCGGGCTGATCAGCGCGCCGGTCGGCATGGGCGCCGAACCGTTCATCGACGTCGCCGACATCGCGGACGTGGCGGCCGCTGTCCTCCCGGGCGGCTTCGAGGGCGAGACCCTGGCGCTGTCCGGCCCCGAGGCAGCCGACTTCGTCCAGGCGGCGCAGATCCTCACCGAAGCGTCGGGCACCCTGGTCCGGTTCGCAGACCAGTCCGACGCCGACCACGTGGCCCAGCTGCACGCGGCGGGCACACCCGAGGGCTACATCGAGTGGCGCATGGCAATGCTCGGCGGTATCCGCCGGGGCGAGGACGCCTACCTGAGCGACGGCGTGAAGCACGTTCTAGGCCGGAGCCCGATCGGGCTGCGGGAGTGGGCGGCGCGTGAGGTGCCAGGCTCGGATTGGGCCATGGCTGTGCGGGGTGGCGACCAAACCGGCTAAGACTCCTAAGGAAGGTGGGTTCGGAGTCGTCGCCAGCAGATGATGGCGCAGCCCAGGGTGAGGAAGGCCTGGTGGATGTCGTCGCGGATCTCCCAGCGGGTGCGTAGGCGGCGGAACCAGTGCAGCAGCGCGAACGCGGCTTCGACGACCCAGCGGTGGACGCCCAGGCCGGAGCCCTGTTCGGTGCCGCGTCGTGCGATGACCGGGGTGATGCCCAGCTCGCGGACCAGGCGGCGGTACTTGTCGTGGTCGTAGCCGCGGTCGGCGTATACCCGGTCAGGTCGCTGCCGGGGCCGACCCCGCGTGCCGCGCACCGGCGGGACGGCCTGCAGCAGCGGGATCAGCTGGGTGACGTCGTTGCAGTTGCCGCCGGTCGTGATCGCGGCCAGCGGGATGCCGTGACCTTCGACGATCAGGTGGTGTTTGCTGCCGGTCTTGCCCCGGTCCACCGGGGACCGGCCGGTGGCCGGCCCGCCCTTCATCGCCCGCAGGTGGCTGGAGTCGACCGCGGCGCGGGAGAAGTCCAGCGCTCCCGCGTCGCGCAGCTCGGCCAGCAGCAGCTCGTGCAGCCGCTGCCAGACCCCGGCGGCGTTCCAGTCCCGAAGCCTGCGCCAGCAGGTCAGCCCCGAACCGTAGCCCAGCTCCTGCAACGGCTCACCGACGTCCCTACCCCCGCCGGACCGACGCCACGGCAGCTCGGCGCCCCGGCCACCTCAACCCTGCTGCCGATCGCCGAGGTGCGAAACGGCCCTACTCCGTGATCACGCGGTTCCGGGGTCAGCCTCCGGCCCCGGAACCGGATATCCAATCTGCCTCAGATCCTCGGCAAGGTCAGCGACGCCCACGTCCGGATTCATCGCCATTGCGACGCTCTGGGTGAGAGGCTGCAGCGCATAGACGTGGCGGATGGCCTCGATGTCCACAGCGACCTCGTAGTACTCCTCCGCGAACTGCTGATACGCCTCGGGGCGGCCATCCACCAAGACATCGAACAGCCATTCTGCGCTGCCGCCGTCCTCCACGCCTGCCGGCAGGGCCTCGGCCCTCCCGGCCCTCCATAGCGAGTCTGCCTGTTCACGCCAGAAGCACACGGTCACCCGCGGTATCCCGTCGTGTTCGCTGAACGCTGCCTCCGAAACGTTGTGGACAAACGCCTCGGGCACCCCGTCGAACAGCCCTGGCCACGGAACAGGAGGCGTGACCCGGTACGGGCTCATGGGCGACTCGTGATCGAAGCCGCGGGCATACGCACCTGCCGGCGAGAAGACGATCGAGTAGTCATTGCCGTACCCGTCACGCATGGAGGCCATCTCCTCGGTCGGCGACCACCGCGAGTCGAACGAGTAGAACCGGGACTCCCAGTCCGGGCTCATGATGGCATCGAGGACGGCCATGGCCCGGGAGCGGTCGCGAACGATCGAGATCTCCGGCAACTGACGGATGAGTTCATGGACAGACACAGCTCCATCCAAGCTGATCCCACTGACGACGCGCCCACCGTCCGCTTGACATCGCGGATTCCACATAATGCGGGTGTGGCATGCGATGTGGCTGGCCCGCATCGACCGCAAGATCGAACTGCTTCTCAAGCGGCAGGCCGAGCAGGACCACGGCCGACGGGCGAAGCCGGAGCCGCCCCACTGGGTCGTCGAACTCGGCATCGGTGTCGGCCAGCCACCGGTGCAGGTCCACCGGGGCGCCTGCTACATGGCAGGCAAACGACGCCGCCCCGTCGAGCGAGACGAAGCCCGCCGTCTGCTCGCCAACGGCACCAGCGCCTGCACTCACTGCCGGCCCGACGCAGGTCTCGGCATCATCGACTTACGGTCTGGGGAGAAATTGAGCTTCGGGCGTGCTGGCCTGGGTTCGGCTGGTGGGTGATCAGCGGACGGTGTCGCGGACGAGGACGAGTTCGGTGC
>NZ_JBSFJZ010000070.1:0-36857 GCF_053598315.1 Streptomyces sp. NPDC001153 | reverse complement strand
GGTCGTCGCCCGCGACACCATCGACCAGGACTTCGCCGCCCACCGCCAGCGCTTCCTGGCCGAACAGGGCTCGTTCCGTCGACGGGCGCCGTCGACACACGGATACCCTTGACAGGTGACCGACGCCCAAGACACCGCAGCAGACAGCTCCCTGCGCACCACCGGAGGCACTCCTCCGGACGACGCCGGATCTTCTGTGATGGGGGCGCCGACACCGCTGCTGGAACCGCGTGAGGGCATTCCGCCCGTCGTCGCCGACGAGGCCGCGCTCGCCGAGGTGGTCGCCGCCTTCGCCGGGGGCTCCGGCCCCGTCGCCGTCGACGCCGAGCGCGCCTCCGGCTACCGCTACGGCCAGCGCGCCTACCTGGTGCAGCTGCGCCGCGAGGGTGCCGGGACGGCGCTGATCGACCCCGTGGCCTGCCCCGACCTGTCCGGGCTCGGCGTGGCGCTGTCCGGCGTCGAGTGGGTGCTGCACGCCGCCACCCAGGACCTGCCCTGCCTGCGCGACATAGGCATGGTCCCGGCCCGGCTCTTCGACACCGAGCTGGCCGGCCGGCTCGCCGGGTTCCCGCGGGTCGGCCTCGGCGCCATGGTCGAGAACGTGCTCGGCTTCGTCCTGGAGAAGGGCCACTCCGCCGTCGACTGGTCGACCCGGCCGCTCCCCGATCCGTGGCTCAGGTATGCCGCGCTCGACGTGGAACTCCTCGTCGACCTGCGCGACGCCCTGGAGAAGGAACTGGACCGGCAGGGCAAGCTGGAGTGGGCCCTGCAGGAGTTCGACTCGATCGCGGCCGCGCCGCCGGCCGAGCCGCGGAAGGACCCGTGGCGCCGTACGTCCGGGATGCACAAGGTACGCAGGCGCCGGCAGCTCGGTGTCGTGCGGGAGCTGTGGGAGACGCGGGACCGGATCGCGCAGCGGCGGGACGTCTCGCCGGGCAAGGTCCTCAGTGACGCCGCCATCGTGGAGGCGGCGCTCGCACTTCCGGCCAACGTCCACGCGCTCGCGATGCTGAACGGGTTCGGGCACCGGATGGGTCGGCGGCAGCTGGAGCAGTGGCAGGCGGCGGTCGACCGGGCCAAGGCCCTGCCGGACTCGGCGCTGCCGCAGCCGGGTCAGCCCGTGACCGGGCCTCCGCCGCCGCGGGCCTGGGCCGACAAGGATCCCGCCGCCGCGGCCCGGCTGTCCGCGGCCCGGGCGGGAATCACCGCCCTTGCCGAGCGGCTCAACATGCCGCAGGAGAATCTGGTGTCCCCGGACACGGTGCGGCGGATCTGCTGGGAGCCGCCGAAGGCGGTCGACGCCGCGTCGGTCGAGACCGCGCTGGCCGGATACGGTGCGCGGGCCTGGCAGGTGGAGCTGGTGACGCCGGTCCTGGTGTCGGCACTGTCGGCGAAGGGGGCCTAGCCGCCGTAGACGTCGCCCGGTCGCTCCTCGCACGAAGCCGGGTGGCGGAAGCGGAACAGGGACGTCGAGATCACGCCAAGATCCTGGGACGGCATGTACGGGTGAGGAAGGGGAAGCGGCGAGTCGGCGGCGTGTGACGTTCACCGCTCCCCCCACCAGGACTGTGCAGCTACGTTACTCATAAGTAGCATGGGTCCTGAGCGCGCGCTCAGCGCAACGCAGCAGTGCCACCCCGCACCCTGGAGGAGAGCCATCGTGCCTCGTACCGTCAGGGACGTCGTCTTCGTCGACGGCGTCCGCACCCCGTTCGGCAAGGCGGGCCCGAAGGGCATCTACCACGAGACCCGCGCCGACGACCTCGTCGTGAAGGCGATCCGGGAGCTGCTGCGCCGCAACCCCGGTCTGGACCCGAAGAAGATCGACGAGGTCGCCATCGCGGCCACCACGCAGATCGGCGACCAGGGCCTCACCCTGGGCCGTACGGCCGGCATCCTCGCGGGCCTGCCGCAGTCCGTCCCCGGTTACTCCATCGACCGCATGTGCGCCGGCGCCCTGACCGCCGTGACGACCACCGCCGGTTCGATCGCGTTCGGCGCCTACGACGCCGTCATCGCCGGTGGCGTGGAGCACATGGGCCGCCACCCGATGGGCGAGGGCGTCGACCCGAACCCGCGGTTCGTGTCCGAGAAGCTGGTCGACGAGTCCGCCCTGTTCATGGGCATGACCGCGGAGAACCTGCACGACCGCTACCCGCACATCACCAAGCTGCGCGCCGACGAGTACGCGGTGCGCTCGCAGGAGAAGGCCGCCAAGGCGTACGCCAACGGCAAGATCCAGCAGGACCTGGTGCCGATCTCGGTGCGCCGCACCAGCCCCGAGGCCGGCGAGACCGGCTGGGGCCTGGTCACGGCCGACGAGCCGATGCGCCCGGGTACCACCCTGGAGAACCTGCAGGGCCTCAAGACGCCGTTCCGTGTGCACGGCCGGGTCACCGCGGGCAACGCGGCCGGTCTGAACGACGGCGCCACCGCCTCGATCATCGCCTCCGAGGACTTCGCCCGCGAGAACGGCCTGCCCGTCAAGATGCGGCTCGTCTCCTACGCCTTCGCGGGCGTCGAGCCGGAGGTCATGGGCTACGGCCCGATCCCGGCCACGGAGAAGGCCCTCGCCAAGGCGGGCCTGTCCATCTCCGACATCGGCCTGTTCGAGATCAACGAGGCCTTTGCCGTCCAGGTCCTGGCCTTCCTCGACCACTACGGCATCGCCGACGACGACGAGCGCGTCAACCAGTACGGCGGCGCCATCGCCTTCGGTCACCCGCTGGCCTCCTCCGGCGTCCGCCTGATGACGCAGCTGGCCCGCCAGTTCGAGGAGCAGCCGGACGTCCGCTACGGCCTGACCACGATGTGCGTCGGCTTCGGCATGGGCGCGACGGTCATCTGGGAGAACCCGCACTTCGAGGGGGACAAGTGAGCACCACCACCGAGCTTCTGAAGCAGGCCTCGGAGCTGTTCCCCGACGAGGTCGTGACGTCCGCGCACGTACGCCACTTCGACCTCCCGTTCGGCGCCGGCCGCTTCGCGCTGATCACGCTGGACAACGGCTTCGACCACACCAAGCCGACCACCTTCGGCCCGGGCTCGCTGGCGAACCTGAACGCCGCCATCGACCAGGTCGAGAAGGAGGCGGCGGACGGCGGGATCGTCGGCGTCGGCATCACCGGCAAGCCGTTCATCTTCGCGGTCGGCGCCGACCTCAAGGGCGTGGAGATCCTCAAGGAGCGCGAGCACGCGCTCGCCATCGGCAAGGGCGGCCACGACGTCTTCAAGCGTCTGTCGAACCTGGCCGTCCCCACCTTCGCCTACTACAACGGCGCGGCGATGGGCGGCGGTGTCGAGGTCGGTCTGCACTGCACCTACCGCACGGTGTCGAAGGCCGTCCCGGCGTTCTCGCTTCCCGAGGTCTTCCTCGGCCTGGTCCCCGGCTGGGGCGGCTGCACCCTGCTGCCGAACCTGATCGGCGCCGACAAGGCCGTCTCGGTCATCATCGAGAACTCGCTGAACCAGAACAAGCAGCTCAAGGGCAAGCAGGTCTTCGAGCTGGGCATCGCCGACGCGCTCTTCGAGGGCGCCGACTTCCTGGAGCAGTCGCTGATCTGGACCGCTCAGGTCCTCAAGGGTGACGTCCAGGTCGAGCGTCCGGTGATCGACCGCGGCGAGGCCTGGGACCAGGCCGTCGAGCGGGGCCGGTTCGTCGCCGACTCCAAGGTGCACGGCGCGGCCCCGGCCGCCTACCGCGCCCTCGACATCGTCGCGGCCGCCAAGAACGGCGACCTGCAGCAGGGTTACGACGCCGAGGACCAGGCCCTCGCGGACCTGATCATGAGCGGCGAACTGCGCGCCGGCATCTACGCGTTCAACCTCGTCCAGAAGCGCGGCAAGCGTCCCGCCGGTGCCCCGGACAAGAACCTGGCCCGCCCGGTCACCAAGGTCGGTGTCGTCGGCGCCGGCCTGATGGCCTCGCAGCTGGCCCTGCTCTTCCTGCGCCGCCTGGAGGTGCCGGTCGTGCTGACCGACATCGACCAGGAGCGCGTCGACAAGGGTGTGGGCTACGTCCACGCCGAGATCGACAAGCTGCTCGGCAAGGGCCGGATCAACCAGGACAAGGCCAACCGCCTCAAGGCGCTGGTCACCGGTGTGCTGGACAAGGCCGAGGGCTTCTCGGACGCCGACTTCGTCATCGAGGCCGTCTTCGAGGAGATCGGCGTCAAGCAGCAGGTGTTCGCGGAGGTCGAGGCGGTCGCCCCGGCGCACGCGATCCTCGCGACCAACACCTCCTCGCTGTCGGTGACGGAGATGGCGTCGAAGCTGAAGCACCCCGAGCGGGTCGTCGGCTTCCACTTCTTCAACCCGGTCGCGGTCCTCCCGCTGCTGGAGATCGTCCGCGGCGAGCAGACCGACGACGCCTCCCTGGCCACGGCCTTCGCCGTCGCCAAGAAGCTGAAGAAGACCGCGGTTCTGGTCAAGGACGCCCCGGCGTTCGTCGTGAACCGCATCCTGACCCGCTTCATGGGCGAGATCCAGAACGTCATCGACGAGGGCACCCCGGTCGAGGTCGCCGAGAAGGCCGTCGAGCCGCTGGGCCTGCCGATGTCCCCGCTGGTGCTGCTGGAGCTGGTCGGTCCCGCGATCGGTCTGCACGTCTCGGAGACCCTCAACCGGGCCTTCCCGGACCGCTTCACGGTGTCCCCGAACCTCGCGGCCGTCGTCAAGGCGGGCAAGCGCGGCTTCTACGTCTACGACAGCGGCAAGCCGGAGCTGGACCCGGAGGTCGCCGCGCTGCTGAAGCAGGGCGATGTCGTCCTGACCGAGGAGCAGGTCCGCGCCCGTGTCCTGGACGCGGTGGCGCAGGAGATCGGGCTCATGCTCGACGAGGGCGTCGTCGCCGAGGCCCAGGACATCGACCTCTGCCTCATCACCGGCGCCGGCTGGCCCTTCCACCTGGGCGGCATCACGCCGTACCTGGACCGCGAGGGCGTCTCGGAGCGCGTGAACGGCAAGAAGTTCCTGGCACCGGGCGTGGCGAGCGTCCCGGCGTAAGGCACCGCGTACGGTCGTACGATGCCCGGCACATCGACTGGTGTGCCGGGCATCGGCGTTGTCAGTCCTCGGCCGGGCGGCCGGCCTCGACGTGGACCACGTGCAGCTCGGTGCCGTCCCGGTCGCGCCGGGAGCGGCCGAGGATGCCGACGGCCAGGTGCGAGGGGTCGGCGGCGTCGTCCAGCGGGACGAAGGTGACGACGTCCGGGTGGTGGCCGGTCACCAGCCAGCCCTCGCCGTTGTGCAGCTCCAGCACCCGGAAGTCGCCCGCGGGGCCCGCCACCCTTACCGGCCCGAACTCCCGCAGGATCTCGGTGGCTTGGGCGGCGAGATCCCCGGTGGGCCGTTCGAGCACCACGCAGGTGCCGTGCTCGAACAGCACCCATGTCTTTCCGGAGCCGGCGAGGAGACGCCGCCAGGCGTCGATGAGAGTCTCGGTGTCCACGCCGGCCATCATGGCGCACTCAGACCTGCCGCCACGCCTGAAGGGCCAGCCCCGGCTCGTCCTTCCGCCGGGTCAGCAGGAGTTGGCCGGTGGACGGGGACAACGTTGCCGCCGCCACCCGGCCGTCCGCGTCCGTGGTCAGGGACACCGTCGCGTCCACCGGCAGCCGCGGGCCCGACTCGGTCCACCAGGCGCCCGCCGACTCCAGTTCGCTCGGGTAGGCGGCGAAGGCGACGCGGCCGCCCGCCGAGCGCTGGGCGAGCAGGGTGCAGTCGTGGCCGTCGAGCTCGCAGCGGACGGCCGAGACCGGGCCGGAACCGGCCGCGGGCAGCAGGGTGACCGGTTTGCCGCCGGGGCGCCAGGCGCACAGGTCGCCGCCCGTGTCGGTGTAGAAGAGCGTCGTGTTGTCGGGGGACGTGGCGAGGGCGTAAAGGGTGCCCGGGCGGACCGGGGTGCGCAGGGTCTCCGTTCGGACCGGCTCGGCGCCCGCCTTCTCCTGGCGCCAGTGGAGGATCCCGTCGGGGACGGCCGCGTACAGCTCGATGCGGCCGGACTCCCCCGTCACCGCCGCCAGGCCGTCCTGCACCTTGCTGCCCCTGAGATCCACCCAGGGCGCCCAGCCGCCCTTCTCCTTCTGCGCGACCATGTGCACCCCGCCGCCGTCGTTGCGGACGAACACATGGGCGCGGCCTTCGGCGTCGACGGCGACGGCCGGCGTGCCGGACCGGTCGCCGCCCCGCTTCCTCGGGTGGCCGATCGGGTTCCAGTCCAGGGCCGCGAGGTGCGCCCGGAAGTGCGTGGAGTGCACCAGGCCGGACTCGCCCGGCCGCGTCGGCCGCCAGGAGACCAGGTGGGCGTAGCCGTCGGCGCCCTGGCCGACCGCGAGCACGGGGTGCAGTTCCTGGTCGCCGCCCACCCTGCGCGGGGTGGTCCAGGGGCCGCCGGGTTCGCGCTCCGCCCGGCACAGGACGGCCTCGCCCGACAGCTGGTAGACACTGAGCCGGCCGTCTCGGCCGCGCAGAAGCCAGTCGCCGTTCACCGGTTCACTCTAGCCGCGGGCCGTACGGACACCCCCGCCACCCCTGGTCACAGCCGCTTCGCACTGCGGAACAGCCCACCGAGCGCGGGGTCGGCAGGGACAGCAGGGGCCGGCCACGGCGTCTGTTCACCGGGATATCTTGATACGACCATGAGAGCCCATCGCTCACGCTTCATCACGATCGCAACCCTGCTGCTCGTCGTCGCCGGTCTCGCGGCCGGTCTCACCGTCCTGCTCCGCAGCCCGGGCGGCACCGCGCACGACGCCCACGGACCCGCGCCGAAGGGGGCCGAGCAGATCGACCTGGCCCGCGAGGTGGCGGACTACACGAGCCGGTTCGCCCCCGGCCGGGGCTATCTGCCGCCCGGCCGGACCGACCGTGAGGACATCGCCGCGGCCATCGGCCTGCTGCTCGACGGTCACCGCGCGCAAGCGGAACAGCGGCTTTCCCAGCGGGACTTCACGGTGCGCACGGTCGTCGACCGGCCCTCCGGCCACCGCTATGCCGAGGTCGCCGACCGCACCGACTCCGCCGCGACCCCGCGCGGCTGGGGCCGGGTCTATCTCGATCTCGACCACCGTCCGAGCTGGTCGGTGCAGGTCCCGCATCCCGGCTTCGATCTGGGCACCGAGCAGCTGGGCGTGCGGGTGCTGCGTGGCTCACCCGGCGGGATCCTCGTGATCGCGGGAGCACATCGCAAAGCCGGAGTGGGTAATGCGGCGGACGTGGCGCACCGCGAGGACACCGTTTTCCACGCCATCTGCGCCGAACTGGCCCGCCGCGGGATGCCCGGGATCCAGCTGCACGGCTTCGCCGCCTCCGCCGCGCCCGGTTACGACGTCATCGCCTCCACGGGCGCCGGGTCCGCGGGCCGGCCGGACGGCCGGGACCTGGCCGACGCCCTGCGCGGGCACGGCTTCCGGGTGTGCCGGGCGTGGGCGCGGTCCTGCCCGCTGGAGGGTCTGACGAACGTGCAGGGCCAGGTGGCCGACGCCGACCATGTGCCGTTCCTGCACGTCGAGTTCTCCCCCGAGGTACGCGCGGGCGGGCGGCCCGCCGAGCGCGCGGCCGCCGCGATCGCCGAGATCACCGGCCGCTGGGCGACGAAACCCGTGGCAGACTGAGCCTGCCACCAACGCGACACAACAGGGCTGTTACGGACCATGACGGACACCTCGGGCGGGACGGAAGCGACGGACGAGCCCCTCCCCCTGCTCATCGTCGACGGCGCGAACGTCGTCGGGTCGGTGCCCGACGGCTGGTGGCGCGACCGCCGCGGCGCCGCCGAGCGCCTGCGCGACCGGCTGCCGCCCTTCGCCCGGTCCGGCGTGGCCGGCCTGCCCGGTCCGGTGGAGCTGGTCCTGGTGGTGGAGGGCGCGGCCCGGGGCGTGGAGTCGGTGCCCGGGGTGCGCGTCGAGGACGCGCCCGGCAGCGGCGACGACCACATCGTCGCCCTCGCGGCGGCGGCCGGCGACCGCCCCTGCCTGGTCGTCACGGCCGACCGCGAACTGCGCCACCGCGTCCGGCAACACGGCGCCCAGACCACGGGCCCCCGCACGGTACTGGACTGACCCGGCCGACGGCACTGGTACGGCGCCGAGCCGCACGCACGGCGGCAGGGCACCGGGCCACACGTCCTTGCGGTACGGGGGCGAGCCGGCCGGCCGTACGTTGCGGGGGCGAGCCACCCGCCCATACGGGTACAGCGCCACGCCGGCCGGCCGTAGGGCGACGAGGCCGAGCCACGCGTCCGCACGGGTGCAGTGCCACGCCAGACGCCCACACGGCACGGGCGGGGCCGAGCCTGCCGACCGCACGGCACGGGGCCGAGCCACCCGCGGCGCACGGGTACAGCGCCACGCCGACAGACCGTAAGGCACGGGACCGAGCCAACCGGCCGCACCGGTACACCGCCGGGCCGGACGCCCGCACGGTACGGGGCCGAGCCAACCGACCCGCACCGGTACAGCGCCACGCCAGACGCCCACACAGCACGGGCGGGGCCGAGCCTGCCGACCGCACGGCACGGCACGGGGGCGAGCCAACCGCCCGCGCCGTACGCCGCCGAGTCGGCCGGAGTGGTGGCACCGGATGCGTCGCCGAGTGTGCCGTCACTCCCCCGGCACGCGGGTGTACAGCACCGCACCGTCCACGGTGCCTGCCTCCTCGTAGTGGGCGGCGAGGAGGCGGTGCAGGGTCGGGATGCGGTCGGGGGTGTACGGCTTGCCGCGGGAGTCGTCGACGACCAGCGCTGGGGCGTGCGCGGCCAGTTCGCGCCGGAAGAGCGGCCAGGCGCCCGCGACGGCGTACCTCTCGCCGACCTGCGGTCCGTCCCGGCCGCCGCTGTAGTTGGTGAGCAGACCCGCGGTGAGACAGCGGCCGGCGGGGGTGCGGGCGGCCAGCCAGCACGTCTCGGGATGCATGCCGCAGACCAGGACGCGGTCCGCGGGCGTGGTGCGCTGGTCGAGGGCGGCCGCGATCCGCTGGGCGTGGGCGAGTTCGGGGCGCGGGGCGGTGAGGCCCCAGGCGAGGTACAGGGCGCAGGCGCCGGCCGAGGTGCGGAGGGCGAACGCATGGCGCCCGGCGGGGAGCGCGTGCAGGGCAGCGGTGGCCAACAGCGCCGGTGGCAGGGTGAGTTGCAGGTAGTAGTGGCCGAAGAAGTGGAAGCCGAGCGTCACCGCGACCGCCGAGGAGGCCAGCCACAGCCACAGGTCCACGGCTCCGGCACGGGTGATCCGCAGGGTCCGTACGACCGGCGGGAGCAGGCCCGCCGAGCCCAAGGCCAGGATCGCGGTGTTGGCCAGGGCGCGGGCGAGGACGTGGAGTTCGGAGCCGGTGAAGGAGGCGTACACGGCGGAACCGGTCACCGTCCAGAACAGGAATCCGGCCGGGTCCGTCAGCAGGGCCGCGCCCAGCACCGGCAGGACGCAGCCGGCCGCGCACCGCAGCGCGCCCGCGCGCGGGGCGCCCTGCCGGTGCAGCAGCCACGCCACCGGGAGCAGCACCGCGCCGCCTGTCTGCTTGGTGAGGAACGCGACGGCGACGGCGGCCCCGGCCGCACCCCAGCGCCCGCGGCCGGCGCACCACAGGGCGGCGGCCGTGCCGGGCAGTATGAACACCTCGAAGGAGGCGGCCTGCGCGTCCTCGGGGTTGAGCCCGACCGAGACCAGCAGATACAGCACCCCGGCCGTCCGGCCCGCGCCGTCGCCCCAGCGGCGCCGGGCGAGGGAGGCCAGCAGCACCGCCGTGAGCAGCTGGGCGAGGACCGCGAGCACTCGCAGCGGGGTGAGCGAGCCGGAGCCGCACAGCGCGAACGCGGCCTCGTACAGCCACGGCAGCAGCGGCGGCCTGCGGTCCACGACGGTGTCGTACAGCTGACCGCCCTGGGCCAGCAGCCGCGCCCGTACGGCGAGGTAGCCCTCGTCCGGGTTCCACAGCGGCCGGACGAAGGACGGCAGGCGGTGACGCAGGCCAGCGCCACGAGGAGGGGCAGCAGCCGCCTCCAGTACGCCGTCCGGGTGACGGCCCTCGTGACCACGGTTCGTGCGGACGCGAGTGGGGCGGCGGGCACGGGGAGCACGCTATCCGGCTCCGCGATTCCCAACGAATCCGGACATACGGGGCAGAAAGGAGAGGCCGCCGGGTGAAGACGGTTACGGGGTGTTTCCGGCGGGCGGCCGCTGGGTCTCTCCGGTGGCGGTCTGCCCGCCCGGGGCCAGCCGGCTGTGGGTGCGGCCGTAGAAGAAGTAGACGACGAAACCGATCACCATCCAGATGGCGAACCGCAGCCAGGTCTCGGCCGGCAGGTTGAGCATCAGCCACAGCGAGGCGCACACCGACAGGATCGGGATGACCGGGACCCAGGGAGTACGGAAGGCGCGCGGCAGGTCCGGGCGGGTCCGGCGCAGGATGATCACGCTGACCGCGACGACGACGAACGCGAAGAGCGTGCCGATGTTCACGAGTTCGGCCAGTGCGCTGAGGCTGGTGAAACCGGCGACGATCGCGATGATCACGCCGAGCAGGATGGTCGGCCGGTGCGGGGTGCGGAAGCGGGGGTGGACGTGGGAGAAGAAGCGTGGCAGCAGTCCGTCGCGGCTCATCGCGAAGAACACCCGGGTCTGGCCGAGCAGCAGGATCATGCACACGGTGGTCAGGCCGATGGCGGCGCCGAAGCTGATCACGCCGGCGTACCAGGGATGCCCGATGGCCTTGAATGCGTCGGCGAGCGGGGCCTCCACGGACAGCCTGGAGTACTTCTGCATGCCGACGACGACGAGGGAGACGGCGACGTAGAGCACGGTGCAGATGAACAGGGAGCCGAGGATGCCGCGCGGCATGTCCCGCTGCGGGTTGCGGGTCTCCTCGGCGGCCGTGGCGACGATGTCGAAACCGATGAAGGCGAAGAACACCACCGAGGCGGCCGTGAAGATGCCCATCACGCCGAAGTTGGCGGGCGCCCAGCCGAACATCAGCTGGATCAGCGGGGCCCTGAGATTGCCCCCGGCCGGCACCGGCTGGGGCTTGGGGATGAACGGCGAGTAGTTGCCGGCCGTGATGAAGAAGGCACCGGCGATGATCACGATGAGGACGACGACCACCTTGACGGCGACGACGAGCGAGGTGATCCGGGCCGACAGTTTCATGCCGAGGACGAGGATGCCGGTGAGCACCAGCACCAGGGCCGCGGCGAGGATGTCGAAGCCGAAGCCGGAGGCCGTGTCCCGGCTGGCCAGGTAGTCGGGCAGGTGCCAGCCGACGTTGTCCATCAGCGAGCGGATGTAGCCGGACCAGCCGACCGCCACCACCGCCGTACCGAGCGCGAACTCCAGGACCAGGTCCCAGCCGATGATCCAGGCGGGCAGCTCGCCCAGGGAGGCGTAGCTGAACGTGTAGGCCGAGCCCGCCACGGGGACCGTGGACGCGAACTCGGCGTAGCAGAGGGCGGCGAGCGCGCAGACCACGCCGGCCACCACGAAGGCCAGGGACACCGCCGGGCCGGCGTTGTTCTTGGCCACCTGTCCGGTGAGGACGAAGATGCCGGTGCCGATGATGACACCGACGCCGAAGACGGTCAGGTCGAGCGCGGAGAGGGACTTCTTGAGCGAATGCTCCGGTTCCTCGGTGTCCTGGATGGACTGCTCGACGTTCTTCGTCCTGAACAGCGCGCTGCTCACGTGCCTGCCTCCCACGCTTGGGGACCTCGCCGTGGCCCGTCATGATCGAGAGGTTCGGGATGCGTATGCCCCGGCACAGGCAGGTTCACGCAGACGGGCCGGTTCCGCCACCGCAAGGAGTGGCCGGACCGGCCCGTCAGGGCGGTGTCCGCGTCAGTCGCGCGCGGGCTCCACCGAGTCCACCTCGGCGGCCGTACGGTCGAACCGGCCGTCCAGCTTGGCGACCAGCCCGGTGACCTGGCGGGCGATGTCCGGGGCGGTCAGGCCGATCTCGGCGAGGACCTCGGCGCGGGAGGCGTGGTCGAGGAAGCGCGGCGGGATGCCGAAGTCGCGCAGCGGCACGTCCACGCCGACGTCGCGCAGGGCCTGGGCGATCGCGGAGCCGACGCCGCCGGTCCGGCTGTTGTCCTCGACGGTGACGACGACCCGGTGCCGCTCGGCCAGCGGGGCCATGGCCTCGTCGACGGGCTTGACCCAGCGCGGGTCGACCACGGTCGTGGAGATGCCCTGCTTGTCCAGCAGGCCGGCGATCTCCAGGCACATCGGGGCGAGGGCGCCCACGGAGACGAGCAGCACGTCCGGCCGGTCGGTGCCGGGCTCGCGCAGCACGTCCATGCCGCCGATCCGGCCCACGGCGGGTACGGCGGGGCCGACGGCGCCCTTGGAGAAGCGCACCACGGTCGGCGCGTCGTCCACCGCGACGGCCTCCCGCAGCTGGGCCCGCACCTGTTCGGCGTCCCGCGGGGCCGCCAGCCTGAGGCCGGGTACGACCTGCAGGATCGACATGTCCCACATGCCGTTGTGCGAGGCACCGTCCGTTCCGGTGACACCGGCCCGGTCGAGCACGAAGGTCACCCCGCACTTGTGCAGGGCCACGTCCATGAGGACCTGGTCGAAGGCGCGGTTGAGGAAGGTGGCGTAGACGGCGAAGACGGGGTGCACCCCGGCGTACGCGAGGCCCGCGGCGGAGACGGCGCCGTGCTGCTCGGCGATGCCGACGTCGTACACCCGTTCGGGGAATCGCTTGGCGAACCTGTCGAGGCCGACGGGCTGGAGCATGGCCGCCGTGATGGCGACGATGTCCTCCCGCTCCTCACCGAGCTTGACCATCTCGTCCCCGAAGACGGAGGTCCAGTCGGCGCCGGAGGAGGCGATCGGCAGGCCGGTGTCCGGGTGGATCTTGCCGACGGCGTGGAAGCGGTCCGCCTCGTCCTGCAGCGCGGGCTGGTAGCCGCGGCCCTTCTCGGTGAGGCAGTGCACGATGACCGGCCCGCCGAACCGCTTGGCCCGGGCGAGGGCGGACTCCAGCGCCTCGATGTCATGCCCGTCGATGGGACCGACGTACTTCAGGCCCAGGTCCTCGAACATGCCCTGCGGCGCGATGAAGTCCTTGAACCCCTTCTTCGCCCCGTGCAGGGTCTCGTACAGCGGCCGGCCGACGACCGGGGTGCGCTCCAGGAGCTCCTTGGTCCGGGCGAGGAAGCGCTCGTACCCGTCGGTGGTGCGCAGGGTGGCGAGGTGGTTGGCGAGGCCGCCGATGGTGGGGGCGTACGACCGCTCGTTGTCGTTGACGACGATGACCAGCGGGCGGTCCTTGGCGTCGGCGATGTTGTTCAGCGCCTCCCAGGCCATACCGCCGGTGAGCGCACCGTCACCGATGACCGCCACCACATGGCTGTCCCGCTTCTTCAGCTGGTTGGCCTTGGCGATGCCGTCGGCCCAGCCCAGCACCGTGGAGGCGTGGCTGTTCTCGATGACGTCGTGCTCGGACTCGGCCTGCGAGGGGTAGCCCGACAGGCCGCCCTTCATCTTCAGCCTGGAGAAGTCCCGCCGGCCGGTGAGCAGCTTGTGCACATAGGACTGGTGGCCGGTGTCCCAGAGCACCTTGTCCTTCGGCGAGTCGAAGACGCGGTGCAGGGCGATGGTCAGCTCCACCACGCCGAGGTTGGGGCCGAGGTGGCCGCCGGTCTTGGCGACGGCGTCGACGAGGAAGGTCCGGATCTCCTCTGCCAGCTGGTCCAGCTGCTCCAGGCTGAGCCGGTCCAGATCGCGCGGTCCCGTGATGCGGGTCAGCAGCGGCACCCGTGCCTCCTTGCAGTAGAGCTGATCGAGCTTTCGCCGGGCTCGCCCGAGTCTAATGTTCATGCTTTGCACGACACGACAGCGCCCGGCACATTTCGAAGTGCCGGGCGCTGGTCAACCTATGAAGACCAGGCGTTATGCACGCCCTGCCGTCTTCTGCGTCTTACGGGTGATCGAGTCGATCACAACCGTGGTGAGCAGGACCGCGGCGGTGATCATGTACTTCACCGGCTCGGCGATGGACTCCAGCTGCAGACCGTACTGGATCGAGACGATCACCAGCACGCCGAGCAGCGCGTTCCAGGTACGGCCCCGACCGCCGAACAGCGACGTACCACCGATGACGGCCGCGGCGATCGCGTTCATCAGCAGGTCACCGGTACCGGCGCTCTGGTTCGCCGACGCGATCTTCGAGGCCAGGAACAGACCGCCGATGGCCGCGAAGCCACCCGAGATGGCGAACACCGAGATCCGCACCGCGGTGACGTTGATACCCGCACGGCGGGAGGCCTCCACGCTGCCACCGAGCGCGAAGATCTTGCGGCCGTAGGAGGTACGGCGCAGCACGAAGTCCGTGCCGACCAGGAACGCCAGGAACACCACCGTGGCCAGCGGCAGGCCCTTGTACTGGTTGTACATGTAGGCCGCGGCGAAGGAGATCACGGCCAGCAGCGCGGTCCGCAGGATCGTGTCGCTGAGCGGCCGGGCCGGCACGCCCGCGGCCTCCCGGCGCCGGTTGCCGAGGAAGGAGGAGAGGAAGAACGCGGCGACCACGACGACGGCGAGCCCGTAGGCGGCGGCCACGTCGGAGAAGAAGTACGTGGTCAGCTTGCCGACCAGGCCGTTCGGGTCGAGGTTGATCGTGCCGTCCGAGCCCAGCACCTTCAGCATGAAGCCCAGCCAGAACAGCAGGCCGGCCAGTGTGACGGCGAAGGCGGGGGCGCCGAGCACCGCGAAGAAGAAGCCGTGGAGCGCGCCGATGGCGATGCCGGCGAGGACGGCGACGAGCACGGCCGCCCACTCGGGCCAGCCCTGGTTGACCGCGAGGACGGCCGCGAGGGCGCTGGCCGCGCCGCTGACGGAGCCGACCGACAGGTCGATCTCGCCGAGCAGCAGCACGAAGACGATGCCGACCGAGATCATGCCCGTGCCGACCATCGTGACGGTGATGTCGCTGAGGTTCTGCGCGGAGAGGAACTCGGAGTTCAGCAGCTGGAAGATGACGCAGATGATCGCGAGGCCAAGGATGACCGGGAGGGAGCCCAGCTCGCCGGCCTTCATCTTGCGCTTGAACTCGTGCCAGTAGCCGAGCAGGCCCTCTTCCTGGACCAGCAGGCGCGGGTCGACCGCGGTGACCGCGGCGGCCGCGGCCTCGGGGTTCTCGACGGCGTGCGCGTCCTGCGAGGGCGTCTCGTCGACGTTCGCGGAGGTCTTGTCGATGCTCACTTGGAAACCTCCCCGTCCGCGCCGGAGGTGCGGGCCGCACGGCGGGTCACGGCGTTGTCGGTGGCGCCGGTGATGGCGGAGATGATCTCCTCCTGCGAGGTCGTCTTGACCTCGAAGACGCCGTTGTTGCGGCCGAGGCGCAGGACGGCGACCTTGTCGGCCACCGCCTTCACGTCCGCCATGTTGTGGCTGATGAGGATGACGGCGTGACCGCGCTCGCGCAGGCGCTCCACCAGGTCGAGGACCTGGGCGGTCTGCTCGACGCCGAGGGCGGCGGTGGGCTCGTCGAGGATCACCAGCTTGGGGTCGCCGAGCATGGAGCGGGCGATGGCCACGGTCTGGCGCTGGCCGCCGGAGAGCGAGGCGATCGGGATGCGGACGCTCGGGATGCGGATCGACAGCGTGGTGAGCAGCTCGCGGGAGCGGCGCTCCATCTCGACCTCGTCCAGGACGCCCCACTTCCTCAGCTCACGGCCGAGGAACAGGTTGCCGACGACGTCGATGTTGTCGCACAGCGCGAGGTCCTGGTAGACCGTCGCGATGCCCAGTGCCTGGGCGTCGTGGGGGCGGCTGATGGAGACGGCCTTGCCGTCCCACTCGATGACACCCTCGTCGATCGGGTGCACGCCGGCGATCGTCTTGACCAGCGTGGACTTTCCGGCGCCGTTGTCGCCCACCAGGGCGACCACCTCACCGGCGTGGACCTCAAGCTCTACGTCGGTGAGCGCCTGAACGGCACCGAACCGCTTGGAGACCCCGCGCAACGCCAGCACGGGCGTAGCGGACACGTGAACCATCTCCTTCGCCGCCTGACCCGGCGGGAGGTTGTGCAGAAATCTGGGTGGGTGGGCGGGGGACCCGCCGCGGGGGGTGTTCCTTCCGGCGCCCCGCGCCGAGCTTGCGGGGCTGTATGAGTACGCGGGGCGCCGGAGGAGCCGTGGGCGGTCAGTCGGCTTCCCTACTGGCATTCAAGGACGAACGCCCGCTTGCGGGAAGGGACTTGAACCGCTTACTTGAGGCCGAGCTTGTCGCAGGCCGCCTTGTAGTTGGCGGTGCAGATGTCGGCGACGGTGTAGACGCCGTCCTTGATCACGGTGTCCTTGATGTTGTCCTTGGTCAGCGCGGTGACCGGGACGAGGACCGAGGGGACGTCCTTCTGGGAGTTGCTGGAGACCTTGTCCTTGGCGACGGAGTCCAGCGCCTTGCCCTGGGCGAGGTACACGGCCATCGTGGCAGCGGCGTCGGCCTCGGGGGCGTACGGCTTGTAGACGCTCATGTACTGGGTACCGGCGACGATGCGCTGCACACCGGCGAGCTCGGCGTCCTGGCCGGTGACCGGGACCTTGATGCCCGCGGCGGTGAGGGCGGTGATGATACCGCCGGCCATGCCGTCGTTGGCGGAGTAGACACCCGCGATGTTGTTCTTGCCGACCGCGGAGATCGCCGCCTCCATCTCGGAGTTGGCGTTGTCCGGCGACCACTCCTTGGTGTCGTACTCCTTGGCGATGGTCACCTTGCCGTTGAGGACCTTGTGGGCGCCCGCCTTGAACTGGGCGGCGTTCGGGTCGGTGACCGAGCCGTTGACCATGACGATCTTGGAGGACTTGGTGGCCTTGCTGCCCAGCGCCGTCAGCAGGGCCTGGCCCTGGGTCTCGCCGACCTTCTCGTTGTCGAAGGAGGTGTAACCGCTGATCGGGCCCTCGGCCAGGCGGTCGTAGGCGACGACCTTGATGCCGGCGTCCACGGCCTTCTGCACGGAGTTCTGGATGGCCTTGGCGTCCACCGCGTCCACGATCAGCACGTCCACCTTGTTGGTGATCATGGTGTCGACCTGCTGGGCCTGCAGGTTCGCGTCCTGGTGGGCGTTGTTGTACGAGACGGTCGCCTTGCCGTTCGTCAGCTCGCTGATCTTCTTCTCGATGAGCGGCTTGTCGAACTTCTCGTAACGCGCGGTCTTGTTCTCCGGAAGCAGGAGACCGACCTTGATGTTGTCGCCCTTCTTCGGCGACGAGGAGGAAGAGTTGTTGCCCTTCGACTCCTTGGCACTGCCACAGGCGGCCAGCGAGACCGCCATCGCACCAGCAGCAACAGCAACGGCGGCACGACGCATACGTGCGTTCACTTTGAAACCTCCCTGACGAGGCCGCGTCGTTGCGGCCGAGGTGGCTGGAAGTCAACTCGGCCACACGTGCGACGTCAAGAAGTAAATCCTTAACGAGATGGCAACGGTGCCATCCGTTCTCTAAGTGAAGGCAGGGGCCGCCATAGGCAGCGAACCGTCCAAAAGTGTCGAATCGCCCATCTCGCTAAGAGCGAGCGCGAGCGCTCCGAGCACCTCGGCGCGACCGCCAAGTGCCCCCGGGAGAACGGACAGTTGGCGCGCCGCACTGGGGATGGCGTAGCGGCCGACGGACTCCCTGATCGGCCCGAGCACCAGCTCACCGGCCTCGGCGAGATCACCGCCGAGGACCACCCGGCTCGGGTTGAGGAGATTGCAGAGATTGGCCACTCCACTGCCGATGTGGCGGCCGACGTCGGCGATCACCCGACGGCAGCCCGGGTCTCCGTCCCTGGCCAGCCGTACGACGCCTTCCATGGTCAGGTCGGGGCCGTGACTGGGCTGGAGCAGCGGGAGCACATAGCGTGCGGCCGCGAACGTCTCCAGGCAGCCGCGGTTCCCGCAGCGGCAGACCGGGCCGGATTCGTCGAGTGTAATATGTCCGATTTCCCCTGCTGTGCCGCCCGGGCCGCGGTAGATCTTCCCCTCGATGACCAGACCGGCGCCGACACCGCTCGCCACCTTGATGTACGCAAGATCGCGGACACCCTTGCCGGCTCCCCAGACCAGTTCGCCGAGGGCGCCGAGGTTGGCGTCGTTGTCCACGTGCACGGGCACACCGAGCCGCTCGCGCAGCTCCTCGGCGGGCTTGGCGCCGGACCAGCCCGGCAGGATCGCGGTGGACCCCAGGGTCCCCGACTCCACGTCGATCGGGCCCGGCACGCCGAGCCCCACGCCGGCCACCTTCGACGGATTCACTCCCGTCGCCGCGATCAGGCGGCTGACCAGCTCCTCCGCCCGGTCGAAGCCCTGCGCGGCGGAGGCGTCGACGTCCAGCGGCTCGGCCTCCTCGGCCAGCACCTGATGGGCGAGGTTCCCGATCGCGACGCGCAGATGGGTGTGCCCGAAGTCGACGCCGATCACAATCCCGGCGTCCCCGCTCAGACTGACGCTGCGGGCCCGCCGCCCGCCCGCCGACGTGGGCGTGACCTCGACGGTTCCGCCGTCCTTCAGCTCCCGCACGATGTTGGAGACGGTCGCGGCGGACAGACCGGTCGTCCGCGCGATCTCCGCCTGCGTGAGGGACCCGGCCAAGCGTACGGCCCGTACGACCCGCTCCAGGTTGGCTCGGTGCAGCGACGACTGCGACCCTGGAGTCTCCACGACGACCTCCTGAGCGCGGGGCCGCTTCGGCGAGGCCCCGCGTATGTCCAACTAGTGAACTCTAAGCTGAGCCGTTCGGGGTGTCTTACGTCAAGAGGTTGAACCGTCGGGTATCCCTCGCTGTGCCCCTCTTCACCTGTCGTCCCGAGCCCTGCCCGCCCGGGCGTCGGGCGGGCGGACGGGACACGTCACGGAGAGAACAGACAGGCCCCAAAAAAGCCGCCGCATTCTTCCCTGGCCAATTTTCGCGGGCGAGCCTGAGAATTCCCTTCACGGCATTGACAATTCGCCTGGAGAATCCCCACACGCCGAATCGTGCAGGGGCCGACCGAGGGAGCTCCATGTTTTGCCGTCCGCTGACCGCCGAGCAGGACAGATGTTGTTCCCGAACGGGGTTTCCGGACCCGGAATCTTCCAAGACGCAGGGCCTGCGCTCCGAGATACCCGTGCTGCACCGGACACCGGCCGCGCCGCAGGACACGGCGCCCTCCGTGATCCGGCGCAGGAACGCCCTGCGGGACGTGAGGACGTCCCCGGAGCCCGTGCACGTCGAACTCGTCGGGGAATCCGGCGGTGCATCACACCAGCTCCTCGGAATGGTCGGCCATTTCGCCTCCGACGGTCATTCCACACGAATTCTGCACGCCGACCTGGAAGCGCTGCTGCGGGGCCGGGAACCGGCTCCCCCGCCTCTTTCCGGAAACTGCGGCGGGAGCGGCGCGGGAAATCCGGCAGGCTCCGCCACCCCGACGGGCACACCTGCCGGCTGGTGACCCGTCACGCGCCGGCCGGGCGGCTGCTGACGGATCCGCGGCTGAGTGCCGGGTCGGAGCTGAAGCGGGCACGGGTCGCCCGGCCCCGAGCGGCCCCTACCACGGGGGGGCCGGCGCTGACCCGGCCGGCCGTGCCGAGCGGTGCCCGATCTTCGTCGCCGGTTCCTCCCCGCCGGGCTGGACGTGGCGCGGGACGGCGCCGGCTGCACCGGACAGCTGGGCATCCGGATCGGCATGGTGGCCGGTGCGGAGCAGGTGGACGCCTGGCACCGGGCCGCCTGGGCCCGTTTCCCGCGGACCCGGCGGGGCCGGCAGGAGACGGTGCCGCAGACCAGGTCGCAGAATACCTGGTCCCGGGAGCCGGCGGCGCGCGGTGGCGCAGGACGGGGAGCCGGCCGACCCGTACTGGCTCGGCGCCTTCCGCAGCGGCCGCGCCGGCGCCCCGTTCGGGCGAGGCCGACGGAGTACACCCGGGCCGGGTGGGCCATGTCCCGCTGAACGGCGGCTACGAGGACGACCAGCCGGACATCGACCGGGCGATCCGGGCGGCCGCTACTTCAGCGCTCCTGCTGTGAGTCCCTGCACCACCTGGCGCTGGAAGACGATGTACGCCCCGAGCACCGGCAGCATGGCCATCACCAGGCCGGCGAAGAGGCCGGACCAGTCGCCCTTGTAGCCCTGGCTGACCGCCAGCTGGACCAGGCCCTGGGTGAGGACCCGTTTGTCGGGGTCGGTGTTGAGGACCGTGGGCAGCATGTACTGGTTCCACTGGCCCAGGAAGTTGAAGATGCCCACGCTGATCAGGCCCGGCTTGGCCATGGGCAGCATGATCTGGAAGAACGTCCGCGAGTGTGAGGCGCCGTCCACGAAGGCCGCCTCCGCCACCGAGGTGGGCAGGGTGCGGAAGAAGGCCGTGAGGAAGAAGACCGTGAACGGCAGCGAGTACGCGATGTAGACCAGGATCAGGCCGTGGATCGTGTTCAGCAGCCCCATGTTGTTCACGACGTAGAACAGCGGCACCAGCGCGAGCATGATCGGGAAGCTCATGCCGCCGATGAACAGGTAGTAGATGAAGCGGTTGCCCGGGAAGTCGAAGCGGGCGAGGACATAGGCCGCCATGGAGCCGAGCGCCAGGGTGCCGATGAGCGAGCCCCCGACCACCAGGACGGTGTTGAGGAAGTAGTCGCTCATGTTGGCCTGGGTCCAGGCCCGCGACCAGTTGTCGAAGTGCAGGTGGGTCGGCAGGGACCAGGGCGAGTCGAAGATGGACCTGTCGTCCTTGAAGGACGTCATCACCGCCCACAGCAGCGGCATGACCACCATGATCGCCCAGATGATCAGCACGCCGTGGGAGAAGACGTTGAGGACGCCGCCCTCCTTCTTCTGCCGGGCGGGCTTCGGGGCCGGTACGTCGACCTTGGAGACGGTGGCGCCGGACTCGGCCGGCAGCGGGGCGGGGGTCTCGGTCGTCTTCATGGCTTCAGAACTCCAGCCGCTCGCGACGGCCCAGTCGCATCACGATCGCCGCGAACGCGAGCGTGACGACGAGCAGGGCGACGCCGATGGTGGTGGCGTAGGCGGCCTGACCGTCCCGGAACGCCTTCTGGTACACGTACAGGACCATCACCGTGGTCGAGTAGTCGGGCCCGCCCGGTCCGGTCGTCATGATCTGAACGACCGCGAACGACTCGGCGCCGAGCGCGAGGATGCCCATGTAGACCCAGCCGGACTGCACGGTGTCCCACAGCAGCGGCAGGGTGATGCGGAAGAAGGTGGTGAAGCGGCTCGCGCCGTCCAGCAGGGCCGCCTCGTACAGCTCGGCCGGGATCGAGGCCATGCCCGCCGAGAACAGGACCACGAAGAAGCCGACCGTGGACCACACCAGGACCGCCATCACGCACCACAGGGCGAGGCTCGGGTCGCCCAGCCACAGCGGCTGGACGTGGTCGAGGCCGATCCCGCGCAGGATCGAGTTGATCGCGCCGCTGTCCGGGTTGTACGCGAAGGCGAACAGCAGCGACACGATCGCGATGGACAGCACCTGCGGGAAGAAATAGACGATTTTGTAGAAGGACGAGCCCCGGACACCCGAGATCACGGGGCCGCCCCTTCTCCGCCGTCCGCCCACATTGATCATGAAGGCGAAGAACAGCGCCAGACTGATCGTCACCAGCGGGAGCACCAGGGCGAACAGCAGACTGTGCTGCAACGACTTCCAGAAGATGTCGTCATCGAGCATCCTCTTGTAGTTGTCGAAGCCGACCATCTTGAAATCGGGGCTCAGGCCGGTCCAGTCCGTGAACGAGTAATAGATGGACTGGATGAACGGCCACACCACGAAGAGCGCGTACAGTCCCAGGGGCAGAACCAGAAACCCCACGATGAACCGGTACTTGCCGTGCTGCATCGCCACTCCGGTGCGTTGAAAAGGTGCTGGTTACTGGTGCTTGTAGTGCTTGATGGACGTGTCCTTCGCCGCCTCGTCGGCGAATCCCTGGATCTTCTTGACGGCCTCGGCCGGGGTGAGCCGGCCGGCCATCATCTCGCCGAGGCCGGCGACACCGATCTTCTCCTTCTGCAGCTGCACATACCAGTCCTGCAGCCGGGGATTCACCACGTTGGATCCGGCCAGCTTGAGCGCCGCCACACCCGACGTCAGGCCGGGGGTGAGGGTGATGCCGGTGGTGCCGCCGTTGTACGCGGTCAGGGACTTCACCTTGGCGGTGAAGTTCTTCGAGGACGCCTCGGAGAGCATGATGCGCAGCTGCTCCATACCGCCCTCGGCGTTCGCGGCCTTGGCCGGGACGATGAACGGCTCACCGCCGGAGGCCCAGATGGTGCCGAACGGCATCTTGTCGGAGCTGTCGATGCCGGAGGGTGCGGAGACGGCCAGGTTGAAGTCCTTCGGAATGACGTTGGCCGACTCGTTCTCCACCCAGGAACCGTTCGGAATGAACAGCGCCTTGCCCTGGGCCCAGGCGGTCTGCGACTGGATGTGGTCCAGGCCCGGAGTGCCCTGGAGGATGTAGCCCTTCTTGTACAGCTCGTAGTACGCCTCGAAACAGGCCTTGACGGCCGGGTGCTTCCAGGCGTTGGGCTCCAGGTTGTCGATCGCGTTCAGGACGTCGACGCCGCCGACCTTGCCGATCATCGGGTAGAGCGAGAAGGGGAGGTAGTACGGGTACTTGCCCGCGTACGTCCAGCCCGCCATGCCCTTCTTCTTGGCCTTCTCGCAGACCTTGAGCATCTCGTCCCAGGTCTCGGGATACTTTTCACCGAGGGAGTCCAGGGCCTTCTGCGAGTACCAGACGCCGTACACCGTGTAGGCGTAGTAGAGGATCCACACCGGCTTGCCGTCGAACTGGCCCATCTCCACGATGCCGGGGCGCAGCGTGTCGCGGACCTTCTTGCTCGGGTCGTCGTACGACGGCGCGTCCAGCAGCGGGGTGAGGTCGGCGAGCTGGTTCTTGCCGACGAGCACGCCCATGTCCATCTGCTCGGCGCCGGAGTTGTCGATGAGGTCCGGCGGGTTGCCCTGGTTGAAGCGGGGCTGCAGGGTGGACTGGATCTTCTGGGTGGCGGAGAACTTCACCTGCGCCTTGGGGAAGTCCTTCTCGTAGATCTTCACCGCGTCCTGGGCGTACTCCTTGCCGAAGCCGCCGTCGAAGAGGACGAATTCCATCTTGGCGGTCTCGTTGACGCCGAGCGGGTTCTTGGCGGTCTTCTTCCCCGCCTTGTCCTTCTTCTGCCCGCCCCCGCCGCTGCTGGCACAGGCGGACAGCAGGCTCATTCCGGGGACCGCGACCAAACCCAGCGCGGCCGAACGCTTGATCAGATTGCGGCGGCCGACACCTTCGGAACCGCTGTTCTCGGCGGAAGTGAATTCCATCAGATTCCTCTCAAGGGAACGACCGGCCGCAGCCGGTGGGGGAACCGCATCGACAGCCGCGCCACGGCGTGGTGCGGGGCGTGGCAGGCGACAGTCACGAAACACGTGCGAGCAGACACGAACCGCCTGTTCGGTGCCGATGCGGCCGAAGGCGGGAGGCTTCGCCCGCCCTCCGCTGGTGTGCCCGGCCCCGGGCGGCATGCGGTGTGCTGCTCGAAGTACCGTCGCACCGTTCCCAACGGCCGGGGCTTCGCCCCACCGCCCGGCAGGCCCAGGCACTGACGGAAATGCTGCGGAACCACTGCTCGCTCCACAACGGCGCCTTGCGGGAGCGGCGGGATGCTTATCGGTATGCGTCCAGTACGACCATCGGCACGGCATTCCAGGCGTTCTTCCGCGGGCGCACCCGGAAGCGGTCCGGGAAACACCGGGCAGCCGCCCGGAAAGTCGCCAGGCGCGCTCCGAAACCCAGGCCCGGCCAGCTCGACGACGGCGCGTTCCTTCCGGACGGGGCCGCCGCCCGGGCCGGACCCAACCGCGGTATTCCGGAGGCGAGTTGGGAGCACTTCCCGAGGATCCTGACGAACAAGGCCGAGCGCGCCGTTCGTCTCGTGAACCCGGTGGACGCCCGCAACAGGGCCCGGCCGGCCCGCTGCGACGCCGATCGGCCGGCGGCGTAGGAAGCCCGCGCGTTGACGCGTGGGTGGAGTCGCGCTCAAGTCCTCGCCTTCCAGGACTCAGGCGGTGAACCGGATCCTCCCCGGCACCGCTGTCGGGTCTGGCTGGGTGGTGCAGGAAGTGCTCGTTCGCGTCTTGCCCCCCGGTGTGTCTCGCACCGGGCGCCGACAGGTATAGTCCACTTCCCGCCAGCGGAGCAAGATCGAATGCAAGGTTCGCCATGGGTCTTTTCCGAGTTGAGACCTCGCGGAAATATGAGCCGCCGGTCGGTACCCTGTGCGAAAAACTCGTGTCATTAGCCCCTGAATGCCACACCCAACACCCTTGACATCAACGGCCACTTGACCACCTACTGGTTCCTGCGCACCGAAGTTGACAACGTTGTCCAGAGCGGTGTCAGGAGGGGAATCCGTAGATGCAGCGGAGAACTCGGCACAGATGGGGCCCGGCGGTCGTCCTCACGGCCGCCTTTGTCATGGCCGTCGGCGCCCAGGGCGCGGCGGTCGCCCTGCCCGCCAAGACTCCGGCCGCCGACCGGGAGTTCGCATCCTCGTTCGAGACGGGTGATCCGGCTCCGGACTGGCTCAATACCGTCGACACCACGCCGGACGGCACCAAGCGCGCATCGGGTGTCGACGGCGGTTACAGCACCGGCATACCGGGCAATGTGAACGACCATGTCACCGAGGTCCGGGCGAGCGGCGAGAACACGGGCGCGGGCGAGGTCAAGGAGAACCTGGTCGACGGCGATCCCGGCACCAAGTGGCTGACCTTCGAGCCCACCGGCTGGGCCGAGTTCGACCTCGACAAGCCCGTCAAGCTGGCGACGTACGCGCTCACCTCGGCCAACGACTACGCCGAGCGCGACCCGAGGGACTGGACGCTGCTCGGCTCCACCGACGGCAAGGACTGGAAGACGGTCGACACGCGCTCCGGCGAGACCTTCTCCGAGCGGTTCCAGACCAAGTCCTACGACCTGGCCGAGCCGGCCGAGTACCAGCACTTCCGGCTGGAGGTCACGAGGAACAACGGCGCCTCCGGCATACTCCAGCTCGCCGACGTGCAGTTCTCCACCGGCGCCGGGGGCGGCCCGGTGCCGCAGGACATGCTGACGCTGGTCGACAAGGGCCCGACCGCCTCGCCGACGGCCAAGGCCCGGGTGGGGTTCACCGGGAAGCGGGCGCTGCGCTACGCCGGGCGGCACACCGCGGGCGGCCGGGCGTACTCGTACAACAAGGTCTTCGACGTCAACGTGAAGGTCGGCGGCGACACCCAGCTGTCGTACCGGATCTTTCCGCAGATGGCCGACGGCGACCGGGACTACGACGCCACGAACGTCTCGCTCGACCTGGCCTTCACCGACGGCACGTATCTGAGTGATCTGGGCGCGCAGGACCAGCACGGGTTCCCGCTGTCGCCGCGCGGGCAGGGCGACTCGAAGTCGCTGTACGTCAACCAGTGGAACAACGTGGTCGCGCGGATCGGTGCGGTGGCGGCCGGCAAGACGGTCGACCGGATCCTGGTGGCGTACGACTCCCCCGCGGGTCCGGCGAAGTTCCGGGGCTGGATCGACGACGTGGCGATCAAGCCCGTACCGCCCGAGGAGCCGAAGGCGCATCTGTCGGACTACGCGCTGACCACGCGCGGCACCAACTCCAGCGGCAGCTTCTCGCGCGGCAACAACTTCCCGGCGACCGCGCTTCCGCACGGTTTCAACTTCTGGACGCCGGTGACCAACGCCTCGTCGCTGAGCTGGCTGTACGAGTACGCACATGCGAACAACGACGACAACCTGCCCACGATCCAGGCGTTCAGCGCGAGTCATGAACCGAGCCCGTGGATGGGTGACCGGCAGACCTTCCAGGTGATGCCGTCGGCCGCGTCCGGCGCCCCGGACACCGGCCGCGAGGCGCGCGCGCTGCCGTTCCGGCACGAGAACGAGACCGCGCGGCCGTATTACTACGGCGTGCGTTTCGAAAACGGTCTCAAGGCCGAGATGACGCCCACCGACCACGCGGCGATGCTGCGCTTCACCTATCCCGGCGACGACGCGAGCGTGCTGTTCGACAACGTGACCGAGCAGGCGGGCCTGACGCTCGACAAGGAGCACGGGATCGTCACCGGTTACTCGGACGTGAAGTCGGGCCTGTCCACCGGGGCCACCCGGCTGTTCGTGTACGGCGAGTTCGACCGGCCGGTGACGGACGGCGGATCGAGCGGGGTGAAGGGTTACCTGCGTTTCGACGCGGGCGCGGACCACACCGTCACGCTGCGCCTGGCGACCTCGCTGATCAGCATCGACCAGGCGAAGGACAACCTGGGCCAGGAGATCCCGGACGGCACCTCCTTCGACACGGTCAAGGAGCGGGCGCAGCGCACCTGGGACAGCCTGCTCGGCAAGGTCGAGGTGGAGGGCGCGACCCCGGACCAGCTGACCACGCTGTACTCCAGCATGTACCGGCTGTACCTGTACCCGAACTCGGGCTTCGAGAAGGTCGGCGACACCTACCAGTACGCCTCCCCCTTCTCCCCCATGCCGAGCCAGGACACCCCGACCCATACCGGCGCCAAGATCGTCGACGGCAAGGTGTACGTCAACAACGGTTTCTGGGACACCTACCGGACCACGTGGCCGGCGTACTCCTTCCTGACGCCCTCTCAGGCGGGTGAGATGGTCGACGGGTTCGTGCAGCAGTACAAGGACGGCGGCTGGACCTCGCGCTGGTCCTCCCCGGGCTACGCCGACCTGATGACCGGCACCTCGGCGGACGTGGCGTTCGCGGACGCGTATGTGAAGGGCGTGAAGTTCGACGCGCAGGCGGCCTACGACGCGGCCTTGAAGAACGCGACCGTCGTGCCGCCGATGTCCGGTGTGGGCCGCAAGGGCATGAGCACCTCGCCGTTCCTCGGCTACACCAGCACCGACACCGCCGAGGGCCTGTCCTGGGCGATGGAGGGATACGTCAACGACTACGGCATCGCGAGGATGGGCGAGGCCCTGTACCGGAAGACGGGCGAGCGGCACTACAAGGAGGAGTCCGCGTACTTCCTCAACCGTGCCCGGGACTATGTGAACCTGTTCGACCCCAAGGCGGCGGGCGGCTTCTTCCAGGGCCGTGACGCCAAGGGCGACTGGCGGGCCGACTCCTCGACGTACGACCCGCGCGTCTGGGGGTACGACTACACCGAGACCAACGGCTGGGGGTACGCCTTCAGCGTTCCGCAGGACAGCAGGGGCCTGGCCAACCTCTACGGCGGCCGGCAGGGTCTCGCCGGGAAGCTGGACGCGTTCTTCTCCACCCCGGAAACCGCCTCCCCGGACCACGTCGGCTCCTACGGCGGTGTCATACACGAGATGACCGAGGCACGGGACGTCCGGATGGGCATGCTCGGGCAGTCCAACCAGCCCGCGCACCACATCCCGTACATGTACGACGCGGCCGGCGAGCCCTGGAAGACGCAGGCGACGGTCCGGGAGATCCTCTCCCGGCTCTACCTCGGCAGCGAGATCGGGCAGGGCTACCACGGTGACGAGGACAACGGCGAGCAGTCGGGCTGGTACCTCTTCTCCGCGCTCGGCTTCTATCCGCTGGTGATGGGCAGCGGCGAGTACGCCATCGGCTCCCCGCTGTTCAAGAAGGTCACCGTGCACCTGGAGAACGGCCGCGACCTGGTGATCAAGGCGCCCGGTAACAGCGCCAGGAACGTCTACGTCCAGGGCGTGACGTTCAACGGCCGCCCCTGGACGTCGACCTCGCTGCCCCACTCGCTGCTGTCCAAGGGCGGGGTGCTGCAGTTCTCCATGGGCGCCAGGCCCTCGGCATGGGGCACGGGCAGGAACGCCGCCCCCGTCTCGATCACCCAGGACGACAAGGTGCCGGCGCCCCGCACGGACGTCCTGAAGGGTGACGGCGCGCTCTTCGACGACACCTCGGCGACGGACGCCACGGTCACCTCGGTGGATCTGCCGGTGGACGGGGCCGTGAAGCCCGTCCAGTACACGCTGACCTCCTCGACGGACCACACCAGGGCGCCGACCGGCTGGACCCTCCAGGGCTCCTCGGACGGCACCACCTGGCAGACCCTGGACCACCGCTCCGGCGAGTCGTTCGCCTGGGACCGCCAGACCCGGGCGTTCACGATCACCACGCCGGGCACGTACACGAAGTACCGGCTGGTCCTGGACGGCGAGTCGACGCTGGCGGAGGTGGAGCTGCTGGCCTGACAGGGATACGGGGGGAGGGGGCGGGCCCGTCCGGGTCCCGCCCCCTTGTCGTGCGGTTGTCATGCGGTTGTCATGCGGCCGGTCAGCCGGTGGCCGCAGTCCTTGTTCCGAACGGGACCGTCGCGCACCACCCGTCGCACCAGCCGCAGGGATGTCAACGGGCCCCACCGGTAGCACAGAAGGCTGCGTACGCGCGATGGGCGCACGCCTGGATCACCCGGTCGGGCTAGCTCAAGTGTGTTGACATCGTTGTCGGTTACGGCGGTAGAGTCATGTACAGACCATCAGACAACGTTGTCGGCCATGTGGCCTATCTCACAAGCCAGCACCACCCGGGCGGGTTTCCGACACCCCCCTCACCCGCCCGGCTCGCGGACCCGGTGCATAGGAACACCGGGTCCGCCCCGAGCAATTCGCGGCGCGGAGGCAGGAATTCACCGGCGACATCCGGCCCCGCCTCCACGCTCGCGACCAGGGACGATTCACGTCGACCGGGACGGAACACGCGTCCGGCTCGCGGACAGGGCATAGCCACCCAGTGAAGGCCGGTGCTACAAAGGCCGCATGTCGGACATGACTGACCGATTCAGGCGTCTGTCCTGGCGATCTGTGATCGGCAAGAGCCCTCGGAGCGTCGCCGGGCAGGTCTTCCTCCTGCAGGTGGCGCTGGTCGCGGTGCTCGTCCTCTGCGGCGTCCTCGCCCTGGTCCTGCAGTCGGAGCGGGACACCGGCACCGAGGCCAGGCGCCGGTCCATAGCCGTCGCCCAGACCTTCGCGCACTCCCCCGGCATCGTGCAGGCCCTGGGGACGCCGCACCCGTCCAAGATCCTCCAGCCGCTCACCGAAGCGGGCCGCAAGTCGGCCGGCGTGGACTTCATCGTGGTCATGGACACCCACGGCATCCGCTACACCCACCCGATCCCGAGCAAGATCGGGCACCGGTTCGTGGGCACGATCGGACCGTCGCTGGCCGGCAAGGTCTACACGGAGAGCGTCCACGGCCCGCTGGGTCACGAGGAACAGGCGACCGTTCCGATCAGGGACACCCATGGCAAGGTCGTCGCCCTCGTCTCGGCCGGGATGAAGGTCAAGAACATCACCAGCCAGGTGGACCGGCAGCTGCCGATCATCGTGGCCGCCGGGGCCATGACCCTCGTGGTGTCGACCGCGGGCACGGCGCTGGTGGGCAGGCGGCTGCGACGGCAGACCCACAGCCTGGCCCCGGACGAGATGACCCGCATGTACGAGCACCACGACACGGTGCTGCACTCGGTGCGCGAAGGCGTGCTCATCGTCGCCGCCGACGGGCGGCTGCTGCTGGTCAACGACGAGGCCCGGCGGCTGCTGGAGCTGCCGGCCGAGGCCGAGGGACAGCTGGTGTCCCAGCTGCCGGGCCTGGACCCGGACATCGTGGACCTGCTCCTCTCCGGGCGCGAGGCCAGCGACGAGGTGCTGTTCGCCGGCGAACGGCTGCTGGCGGTCAACCAGCGGGCCACGGACCGGGCCGGCTGCCCCGGAGGCAGGGTGGTGACCCTCCGGGACTCCACCGAGCTCCAGGCCCTGTCCGGGCGGGCGGAGGTCGCCAGGGAGCGGCTCACGCTGCTGTACGACGCCGGTCTGGGCATAGGGACCACCCTGGACGTGGAGCGCACGGCGGAGGAGCTGGCGCAGGTCGCCGTGCCGCGCTTCGCCGACTTCGTCACCGTGGACCTGGCCGACGCCGTGCTGCACGGCGAGGAGCCGGCCTCCACCGCGACGGACATGCGGCGCATCGCCATCCACGGCGTCCGGGACGACCATCCGCTCTACGAGAAGGACCGGCTGATCCACTTCGTGCCGTCCACGCCCCAGGCGCGGGGGTACGGCTCCGGCCGTTCGGAACTGGTGGCCGACCTGACCGCCGTGCAGGACTGGCACGCGCAGGATCCGCGGCGCGCCCGGGAGATCCTCGACTACGGCATCCAGTCGCTCATCGTCGCCCCGATCCGGGCCCGCGGTGAGGTGCTGGGCATGGCGACCTTCTGGCGTGCCAAGCGGGAGCTCTTCGAGGAGGAGGACCTGTCGCTGGCCGAGGAGCTGGTGGCCCGCGCCGCGGTCAGCATCGACAACGCCCGCCGGTACGCCCGTGAGCACGCGCTGGCGGTCACCCTGCAGCGCAGTCTGCTGCCGCGGGCGCTGCCCGAGCAGAGCGCCCTCGACATCGGTTACCGCTATCTTCCCGCGCAGTCGGGGGTGAGCGGGGACTGGTTCGACGTGATCCCGCTGCCGGGGAGCCGGGTGGCGCTGGTCGTCGGTGACGTGGTCGGCCACGGCCTGCACGCGGCCGCCACCATGGGACGGCTGCGCACCGCGGTGCACAACTTCGCCACCCTCGACCTGCCGCCCGACGAGCTGCTGGGCCATCTGGACGACCTGGTCGGCCGCATCGACCAGGACGAGGCCTGTGCGGAGGCGGCCGGGGAGATCACCGGCGCGACCTGTCTGTACGCCATCTACGACCCGGTGACCCGCCGCTGCACCATGGCGCGGGCGGGGCATCTGGCACCGGCCCTGGTCGGCCCCGACGGCAGCGTCACCTTCGCCGACCTGCCGGCCGGGCCCCCGCTCGGCATCGGGGGCATGCCGTTCCAGACGGCGGAGCTCGAGCTGGCCGAGGGCACCGAGCTCGTGCTGTACACCGACGGTCTCATCGAGGACCGCGCCCGCGACCTGGACGTGGGCATGGAGCTGCTGGCGCAGGCCCTGGCGGGCAATCCCGGCCGGGCACCGGACGAGAGCTGCCAGGCGGTGCTGGACGAGCTGCTGCCCGGTCGGCCCACGGACGACGTCGCGCTGCTCGTCGCGCGCACCCGGGCGCTGACGCCCGAGCAGGTCGCCGAGTGGGACGTGCCCACCGATCCGGCGGCCGTGTCGGACATGCGCCTGGCGGTGTCCGGGAAACTGGACGAGTGGGGCCTTGCCGAGCTGGTCTTCGCCACGGAACTCGTGCTCAGCGAGCTGATCACCAACGCCATCCGCTACGGCGGCGCGCCGATCCGGGTACGGCTGATCCGTGACCGCACGCTGATCTGCGAGGTGTCCGACGGCAGCAACACCTCGCCGCACCTGCGGTACGCCGGGACCACCGACGAGGGTGGCCGCGGGCTGTTCCTGGTGTCGCAGATGACCGAGCGCTGGGGCGTGCGGTACAGCCCGCAGGGCAAGGTGATCTGGGCGGAGCAGGCACTGCCGTAGGGCACTGGCGGGGCAGCTCACAGGGGGCTGTGCGGCGGCCCGGACCGGTGCGCCGAGGAGGCTTCCGCGTTCCTGGACGACGGCTCGGCGGCCGGAAGTTCGATGCGGAACTCGGTGCGACCCGGCGCGCTGTGGACGTCGATACGGCCCTGGTGCGCGCCGGTGATCGCCGCCGCCACCGCGAGGCCGGCCCCGAGCCGCCCTCGCCGAGGCCCGTGCGGGTGCGGGAGGGGTCGGCGCGGGGGAAGGGGTCGAAGACCGCGGGGAGCAGGTCGGCAGGGATGCCCGCGCCGTCGTCGCGGACGCGGACGGTGTGGTGGCCGGCGGTGGTCTCGACGGCGACGGTGACGGTCGTACCGGGCGGGGTGTGTACGCAGGCGTTGACGAGCAGCGCGGTCACCGCCTGCTTCAGGCGCGGGCCGTCGCCGACGACCGGGGCCGGGGAGGCGGCGGGGAGTCCGAGTGGCCAGACGTGGTCCGCTCCGGACGTACGGGACTCCCGTACCGCTTCCGCGACCACTGCCGCGAGGTCCGCCTCAGCCGCGTGCAGGGGCCGGCCCGTGTCCAGCCGGGCGGGCAGGAGCCGGTCCTCCACGAGACCCGTCATCCGGGCCGGCTCGGCCGTGATGCGGTGCCGGGCCGTGCCGGGGGCGACGCGGTGACCCGGTCGCGGGGGACGGCGAAGGGCCGCACCCCCGGTGCCGGGGATGCGGCCCTGAACCGCTGTGCCGGTCCGCCTACTTGCGGATCAGGTTGCGGAGCACGTACTGCATGATGCCGCCGTTGCGGTAGTAGTCGGCCTCACCGGGGGTGTCGATGCGGACGACCGCGTCGAACTCGACACCGGTGTCGGTGGTGACCTTGACCGTGCGCGGCGTGGTGCCCTCGTTCAGCTCGGTCACGCCGGAGATGGAGAAGGTCTCCTCACCGGTCAGACCGAGGGACTCGGCGGTGGAGCCCTCCGGGAACTGCAGCGGCAGGACGCCCATGCCGATGAGGTTCGAGCGGTGGATGCGCTCGTAGGACTCGGCGATGACGGCCTTGACGCCGAGCAGCGCGGTGCCCTTGGCGGCCCAGTCGCGGGACGAACCGGAGCCGTACTCCTTGCCGGCCAGGACGACCAGCGGGATGCCCTGCTCGATGTAGTTGCGGGAGGCGTCGTAGATGAACGACACCGGGCCGCCGGCCTGGGTGAAGTCGCGGGTGTAGCCGCCCTCGGTGCCCGGCGCGATCTGGTTGCGCAGGCGGATGTTGGCGAACGTACCGCGGATCATGACCTCGTGGTTGCCGCGGCGGGAACCGTAGCTGTTGAAGTCGCGGCGCTCGACGCCGTGCTCCGTGAGGTACTGGCCGGCCGGGGTGTCGGCCTTGATGGCACCGGCCGGGGAGATGTGGTCGGTGGTGACCGAGTCGCCCAGCTTGGCCAGGACACGGGCGCCGGCGATGTCCTCGACCGGGGCCGGCTCCATGCCCATGCCCTCGAAGTACGGGGGCTTGCGGACGTAGGTGGACTGCGGGTCCCACTCGAAGGTGTTGCCGGTCGGGACCGGGAGGGACTGCCACTGGGCGTCGCCCGCGAAGACGTCCTGGTACGACTTCGAGAACATGTCCTCGCCGATGGCGCTCGCGACGACCTCGTTGACCTCGGCCTCGGTCGGCCAGATGTCCTTCAGGTAGACCGGGTTGCCGTCCTGGTCGGTGCCCAGGGAGTCACGGGTGATGTCCACCTTCATGGAGCCCGCGATGGCGTACGCGACGACCAGCGGCGGGGACGCCAGGTAGTTCATCTTGACGTCGGGGTTGATCCGGCCCTCGAAGTTCCGGTTGCCGGAGAGGACCGAGGTGACCGCGAGGTCGTGGTCGTTGACGGCCTTGGAGACCTCCTCCGGCAGCGGGCCGGAGTTGCCGATGCAGGTGGTGCAGCCGTAGCCGACGAGGTTGAAGCCCAGCTTGTCCAGGTACGGGGTGAGGCCGGCCTTCTCGAAGTAGTCGGTGACGACCTTCGAACCCGGGGCGAGGGTGGACTTGACCCACGGCTTGCGGGACAGGCCCTTCTCGACCGCCTTCTTGGCGACCAGGGCGGCGCCGATCATGACGTACGGGTTGGAGGTGTTGGTGCAGGAGGTGATGGCCGCGACCGTCACCGCACCGTGGTCCAGCTCGTAGGTGGTGCCGTCGGGGGCGGTGACCGGAACCGGGTTGGACGGGAAGCCGTTCGGGTGGACGGCCGGGGCGTCGGAGGCCGGGAAGGACTCCTTGCCCGCCTCGTCGATGTCGTCCACGTAGTTGCGGACGTCCTGCTTGAACTGCTCGGCGGCGTTGGCGAGGACGATGCGGTCCTGCGGGCGCTTCGGGCCGGCGATGGACGGAACGACGGTCGACAGGTCCAGCTCGAGCTTCTCGGAGAAGTCCGGCTCGGCCTTCGGGTCCAGCCAGAGGCCCTGCTGCTTGGCGTAGGCCTCGACGAGCGCGACCTGCTGCTCGGAGCGGCCGGTCAGGCGCAGGTAGTTCAGGGTCTCGTCGTCGATCGGGAAGATCGCGGCGGTGGAGCCGAACTCCGGCGACATGTTGCCGATGGTGGCGCGGTTGGCGAGGGAGGTGGCGGCGACACCCTCGCCGTAGAACTCGACGAACTTGCCGACCACACCGTGCTTGCGGAGCATCTCGGTGATGGTGAGCACGAGGTCGGTGGCGGTGGTGCCGGTGGGCAGCTCGCCGGTGAGCTTGAAGCCGACGACGCGCGGGATGAGCATGGAGACCGGCTGGCCGAGCATGGCGGCCTCGGCCTCGATGCCGCCGACGCCCCAGCCGAGGACGCCGAGGCCGTTGACCATCGTGGTGTGCGAGTCGGTGCCGACCAGGGTGTCCGGGTAGGCCTTGCCGTCGCGGACCATCACGACACGGGCCAGGTGCTCGATGTTGACCTGGTGGACGATGCCGGTGCCCGGCGGGACGACCTTGAACTCGTCGAAGGCGGTCTGGCCCCAGCGCAGGAACTGGTAGCGCTCCTTGTTGCGGCCGTACTCCAGCTCGACGTTCTGCTTGAAGGCGTCGTTGGTGCCGAACTTGTCGGCGATGACGGAGTGGTCGATGACCAGCTCGGCCGGCGCCAGCGGGTTGATCTTGGCGGGGTCGCCGCCGAGCTCCTTCACGGCCTCACGCATGGTCGCGAGGTCCACCACACAGGGCACGCCGGTGAAGTCCTGCATGATCACGCGGGCCGGCGTGAACTGGATCTCCTGGCTGGGCTGGGCCTGCGAGTCCCAGTTGCCGAGCGCGCGGATGTGGTCGGCGGTGATGTTCGCGCCGTCCTCCGTGCGGAGCAGGTTCTCCAGCAGGACCTTGAGGCTGTACGGCAGGCGGGCCGAGCCCTCCACCTTGTCCAGCCGGAAGATCTCGTACGACTCGTCGCCCACCTGCAGCGTGCTGCGGGCGTCGAAGCTGTTCGCCGACACGACAGTCTCCTTCATTGATGTGCGCGTACCACCGTCAATCCTGCCGCCACCCCGGCTGGGCCGATCCGCTAAGGTAAGGCTAAGTTAGGTAACCCTTAGTGGGTGGCGACTGCGGTGCGCCTGGCAGATATCTCGATGTCGAGATAACTCTAGTACATGGGGGCCGGATGGTCATGCCCGGACACCCCGCCGGGCCGGTCGCACGGGACGGATCGGCGACGTCACGCCTGGATTCACCCCCTACGGGGAGGGTAGGGGAGATAACGGGCACTCACCACGAACCGGATGGAATGCGGCGCCCCCGCAGGCCGGTGACACGCCGTCACCCGAATGGCCCCCCTGACGGGCACCATCTCATATCTGAGATAACCTCAACCTCATGGCAGACGACTACCTCGTACGCATCGGCAAGCTCATCCGTGACGCCCGGCAACACCGGGGCTGGACACAGACGCAGCTCGCGGAGGCGCTCGGCACCAGTCAGAGCGCGGTCAACCGCATCGAGCGCGGGAACCAGAACATCAGCCTTGAGATGATTGCCCGGATCGGCGAAGCGCTGGACAGCGAGATCGTGTCGCTGGGTTACGCGGGCCCGATGCATCTGCGCGTGGTCGGCGGTCGCCGTCTGTCCGGCGCCATCGACGTGAAGACCAGCAAGAACGCCTGCGTGGCGCTGCTGTGCGCCTCGCTGCTCAACAAGGGCCGCACGGTGCTGCGCCGGGTGGCCCGTATCGAGGAGGTGTACCGCCTGCTGGAGGTGCTCAACTCCATCGGCGTGCGCACCCGCTGGATCAACGACGGCGTCGACCTGGAACTGGTGCCGCCGGCCGAGCTGGAGATGGCGGCGATCGACGCGGAGGCCGCCGTACGCACCCGCTCGATCATCATGTTCTTCGGCCCGCTGCTGCACCGCATGGACCACTTCAAGCTGCCGTACGCCGGCGGCTGCGACCTCGGCACGCGGACCATCGAGCCGCACATGATCGCGCTGCGCCGGTTCGGCCTGGACATCGCGGCCACCGAGGGCCAGTACCACGCGCAGGTCGACCGCACGGTCCGCCTCGACCGGCCGATCGTGCTGACCGAGCGCGGCGACACCGTGACCGAGAACGCGCTGCTGGCCGCCGCCCGGCACGACGGCGTGACGGTCATCCGCAACGCCTCCTCCAACTACATGGTCCAGGACCTGTGTTTCTTCCTGGAGGCGCTGGGCGTCAAGGTCGAGGGCGTCGGCACCACCACGCTGACCGTGCACGGCGTGCCGAACATCGACGTCGACGTGGACTACTCCCCCTCCGAGGACCCGGTCGAGGCGATGAGCCTGCTGGCCGCCGCGGTGGTGACGGAGTCCGAACTGACCGTGCGCCGCGTCCCCATCGAGTTCCTGGAGATCGAGCTGGCGGTCCTGGAGGAGATGGGCCTCGACCACGACCGGTCGCCCGAGTACTTCGCGGACAACGGCCGCACCCGCCTGGTCGACCTGACGGTCCGCCCCTCCAAGCTCGAAGCCCCGATCGACAAGATCCACCCCATGCCCTTCCCGGGCCTGAACATCGACAACGTCCCGTTCTTCGCGGCGATCGCGGCCGTCGCGCAGGGCAAGACGCTCATCCACGACTGGGTCTACGACAACCGCGCGATCTACCTCACCGACCTCAACCGCCTCGGCGGCCGCCTCCAGCTCCTCGACCCGCACCGGGTCCTGGTCGAGGGCCCGACCCGCTGGCGCGCCGCCGAGATGATGTGCCCGCCGGCCCTGCGCCCCGCCGTGGTCGTCCTGCTGGCGATGATGGCGGCCGAGGGCACGTCCGTACTGCGGAACGTGTATGTCATCAACCGGGGTTACGAGGATCTCGCCGAGCGGCTGAACTCCGTCGGGGCGCAGATCGAGATCTTCCGGGACATCTGACGGGCCTGCGCACTACCGCCGCCACACCCCTCCCGGGCCCGCACGAACGCGGGCCCGG
>NZ_JBSFJZ010000069.1:0-37384 GCF_053598315.1 Streptomyces sp. NPDC001153 | reverse complement strand
GTCGACGAGGTGCAGGCTGAACGTGCCCACGCCGTGGCGCCCGGTCGGTGCGGGCAGACTGAGCTGGAGAGCGGACGTGGCCGCGCGGGGCGTGAAGGCTTCCGGACGGACGGCGGTGTGCTGCTTCGGCACCTCGTCGTGCCGGGGCGCCCAGGGCGCGTCGTCCCGGTCGGGCTGGTCGGGCTGGTCGGGCTGGTCGGGCTGGTCGGGCTGGTCGGGCGAGAACCCGGTGGCGGTGGGCTTGTTGGCCGTCTTCCCGGCGGCCATCGCCGGCGTCATCCCCGCACCCAGGGCGATGGCCAGCGTGCCCGCCGTACCGACGGCTCTGGCGATCACCCTGCGGCGGTGGCGCGGTCGGCGGTGTTTCATGGGACCCCTTTGTCGGTCAGCAATCGAGGAAGTGGCGATCGGATTTCGCACCCGTACCGCCGCAGTGGCCTACGGTTTTCGGGCCCCTTGCGTTCACCGTCGTGGCGGACGGGACGAGCAGCTGAGCCAGGCGGACCAGGACAGGTCCGCCGAGGTGAGATGCGGCTTGTCGAGAGCGGCCGAGCAGAGGTTCATCCGGCCCACGAGGAGGCAAGCGGGTCATCCGTCGCCTGGACAACCTCTCCGGCCACACCGTGACCAGACAGGCCCGAAGCCCTTGGCTTCCGGCCACGGAGCCTCCGTGAAAAACCCGTTGGCGGACGACGGCGTCCATTGCTAGCTTTCCGGAGGCCGTGCGAGAGAACGAGGAGGTGGTACCCGTGAACGCAGTATCGACATGGGTGCTCCCCTCCGGGGTCACGGTCGGGCGATAGGTCGTCCGGGAGCGCCGTTCAAGCGCACTCCCGAAAGGCACGACCATGCAATTCACTTCCGAACAGCGCCTCGACGACGGCGTCATCGAGCGCGAGTTCGCCCTCGGCGAGATCCCCGGCACGCTGTGGACGCCTGAATCCGCCGCACCGGCTCCCCTGATCCTGATGGCCCACAACAACGGCCTGCCCAAAGGGGAATCCCGGCTGGTGGCCCGGGCCCGGCAATCCGCGGCGTACGGCTACGCGGTGGCCGCCATCGACGCCCCCGGGTGCGGTGACCGGCCCCGTTCCGCCGCCGACGAACGGGCCCGTGCCGACCTCCGCCGGGCGATGCAGGCCGGTGAGCCGGTCGATGAGATCTTCGAGTCCTTCATCGGCCCGCTGGTCGAAAAGGCGGTCCCCGAGTGGCGGACCACCCTGGACGCCCTCCTTTCGCTGCCCGAGATCGGCGGCCCGGTCGGGTACTCGGGGTGGACCGCCGTCGGCATTCGGCTGGCGGTGCTCGAGCCGCGCATCGCGGCCGCCGGTTTCTTCGCCGGTGGGTACGTGCCCCGCGCCCAGCGCCTGGAGGCCCGTCAGGTCACCATTCCGCTGCTGTTCCTGCTGCAGTGGGACGACGAAGGGAACCCCCGGCAGCGGGCCCTGGACCTGTTCGACGCCTTCGGCACCAAGGAGAAGACGCTGCACGCCAATATGGGCGGGCACACCGGCACCCCGTGGTTCGAGGCGGAGGACGGGAACCGGTTCTTCGGCCGGCACCTGAAGTGAGGGCGGGCCGTCAGGCCGGCAGCGGACGGTGAGCGGTGTCGGCCAGGATGCCGCTCGTCGAGGACAGGTCCCGGCCCTCCTCGATGGCGGCGGCTGGGAGATGCACCACCGCCCCGATCACGGCGGTACCGGCCATCGGCGGTACGGCCGGTCGGGGCGGCGCTCGGCCACCAGCGCCCGGGCCGGGCCGGGGGTTGGTCCGCATAGCCCCCTTCACCGGGACGGTTCGCGGAACACCTGTACGGAAGACCCCGACCTGCTGACCGGGCGTAGGTTCATGCCGCTCGTGCCGCTCGCGACGGCGGCGGGCGGCGGGCGGCGGGCGGCGGGCCGACCTTCGCCGCGCTCGAGGCTCTCGGGCCGTTCCCGTCAGCCTGATCCTGGTGACCGGGCAGACCCCAGCAACACCGATCCGCCGTCGGCCGCGATGCCGGCGTGGGTGGTGGCCCAGGTCTGCCTGTGCCTCCTCGCCGCGCCGCAGGTACGGAAACCGCTGGCCCGCGAGCGGGTGTGGCGCGTGGTCCACCCCGTGGGCGCGGCCGGCATGCCGCTGCGTCTGTGGCACATGCTGCCGGTGCCGGCCGTGGCCGCCCGCGTTCTGCCTGACCCGGCCTCGCGCCCGGGCCGCCGCTCGGGTCCGCGGTGTGGTGGGGGTTGCGCGTTCCGTGGCTGCTGCTGCTCGGCGTCGTCCTGGCCGGCGTCGTAGCCGCGCTGGGGCGCCTGGAACACGAGCTGGTCGTGCTGCACGAGCGGACCGGTCCGGACGCCGGCTCGGGCAGCCCGAGGCGGCGTCCGAATCGTGTGTAAAGGCGGCGGCCAGCGGCGGCCAGGCGAAAGTCACGATCACCCACAGCGTCCCAGGAACCCGTGCGTGCGGCTGGGAGATCCACCACGGGCCGTCGAGCTGTGCTACGGTCTTGGTGTTGCAGTTGTGGTACCCATGAACCTATGTGCGCCTGACGGGAATGTTTCTCCTTCAGGCGCATTATTTGTTTTCCGGCATCTCCGGATGGGGCCTCTGCCTGATAGAAAGAGAATGTCATGGCACAGGGAACCGTGAAGTGGTTCAACGCCGAAAAGGGTTTCGGCTTCATCCAGCAGGACGGCGGCGGCCCCGACGTGTTCGCCCACTACTCGAACATCGCGACCCAGGGCTTCCGTGAGCTCCAGGAGGGCCAGCGGGTCTCCTTCGACGTCACGCCGGGCCAGAAGGGCCCGCAGGCGGAGAACATCGTCCCCGCCTGATCGCCGGACGCGTATCCGCTCACCGGGGTCCGCACCGAAAGGGTGCGGACCCCGGTTTGTGCTGTTTCCAGGAAGGCAGAAAGCTGCATGTCCCGCAGGTCGCAGAAGCCGAACCGGCGCGCCTCGTCACCCTCACCGTCCGCGTCGTCACCGACGGAATTCCGGCTGCCGGAAAGCACGACACCCGCACTTCCCGCCGTCGAGGACTTCGCCGGGCTCGACATGCCGGCGGGGCTGCTGAAGACCCTCACCGCGCAAGGCGTCACCACCCCGTTCCCCATCCAGGCGGCCACGCTGCCCAACTCGCTGGCCGGCCGTGACCTGCTGGGACGAGGACGCACCGGCTCCGGCAAGACCCTCGCGTTCGGGCTTGCGCTGCTGGCCCGCACGGCCGGACTGCGCGCGGAACCCAAGGCACCCCTCGCCCTGGTTCTGGTGCCCACCCGGGAACTCGCCCAGCAGGTGGCGGACGCGCTGACCCCCTACGCGACGGCCGTGAACCTCCGGCTGGCCACGGTGGTCGGCGGGCTGTCCATCACCAAGCAGGCGGGAGCGCTCCGGCGCGGCGCCGAAGTGCTCGTCGCGACTCCCGGCAGGCTCAACGACCTCGTGGAACGCGGGGACTGCGTGCTCGGCGACGTACGCATCACGGTGCTGGACGAAGCCGACCAGATGACCGACATGGGCTTCCTGCCGCAGATCACCAAGCTGATCCAGCGAGTGCGGCCCGACGGGCAGCGCATGCTCTTCTCGGCCACCCTGGACCGGAACATCGACCGACTGGTGCAGCGGTTCCTGACCGACCCCGTGGTGCACTCCGTGGACCCGTCCGCGGGAGCGGTGACCACCATGGAGCACCATGTGCTCCACGTCCAGGACGAGACCGACAAGAAGGCCGTCACCACGCGGATCGCGGCCCGTGACGGCCGGGTCATCCTCTTCCTCGACACCAAGCGGTCCGCCGACCGGCTCGCCAAGCGGCTCCTGGCCGTCGGCGTCCGCGCGGCGGCCCTCCACGGCGGCCGCTCGCAGCCGCAGCGCAACCGCACCCTGGACCAGTTCAAGAACGGCCAGGTCACCGCGCTGGTGGCGACGAACGTCGCGGCCCGGGGCATACACATCGACGACCTCGACCTCGTCGTGAACGTCGATCCGCCCACCGACCACAAGGACTACCTCCACCGGGGCGGCCGCACGGCCCGCGCCGGCGGCTCCGGCAGCGTGGTCACACTGGTCCTGCCCGACCAGAAACGGGACGTCACCCGGCTCATGTCGGACGCGGGCATCCGCCCCCGGACGGCCCGCGTCAAGTCGAGCGACGCGGAACTGGCCACCCTCACCGGCGCCCGCGAACCTTCCGGCGTGCCCGTCACCATCGAGGTCCCCCAGCCAGCGGCACCGACGGCGTCCCGCGCGGCCCGGAACACCGGCACCGAGCCCGGCAGGCGCTCCGGCCGGCGCCGAAACGGCCGCGGGGCCGGGGCGGCGGCCACCGCCGGCGCTTCCGCAACCGGCAGGAGCCGGTCCGCCCGCCGGGCGGGAGCCGACAAGGCCACGGGTGATGCCGTCGGCGCGGGCGGCCGCAAATCCAGCCGCCGAACCGCGGCCGGCACGGCGACCGGCACTGCCTCCGGCAAGGCCGTCCGTGGATCCGGCCGCCGCACCCCGGCCAACTAGGCCCTGCACACCCCTTCCGTACGGGCCCCCGCACACCCCTTCCGTACGGCGCGCTCAGCCGGCCGAGCAGGACGCCCCGTTGAGCGTGAAACCGTACGGCGCCCGGTTCCGGCCCTGCCAGGTGCCGAGGAACCCGAAGGACAGGGTGCCGTGCGCGGCGACGGTCTTGTTGTAGTCGGCGGCGGTGGCGGTGACCCGGGGGCCGCTCTGGAGGGCGGTGGCGTCCCACATCTGGCCGACCTGCTGGCCGTCGCGGAAGGCCCAGGACACGTTCCAGCCGTCGAGAGGCCGGTCGGTGGTGACGGTGACGGTGGCCTGGAAGCCGTCGGGCCACTGGTTGACGAGGTCGTAGGCGACCCGGCAGCCGGTCGCGGGGGCGCTGGAGCGGCCGGGGCCGGAAGGGTGCGCGGCCGAGGAGGTGCTGCCCTGGGGCTCGGGGTCGGGCTGCTCGCGGCCGGAGCCGGACGGCGTCGGCGTCCGCGTCCGCGTCGCGGAGGGTGTGACGGCGGACGCCGTCGCCGGGCCGGGCGGGGTACTGGTCCAGGAGACGCTGGGGTCGGCGGCGACCGGCTGCCGGTCGTCGCGGGCGGCGGCGCTGTCGTCGGCGGAGCCGCCGAACGGCATCATCGACACACCGAGCGCCAGGGCCGACAGCAGCACGGCGGCGGCGAGCAGGCCGCCGCGCAGGGCGCGGCTGCGGCCGGTGCCCTCCGCCGGATCGCCGGCAGCGGGATCGGCGCCGCCGGGGCGGCCCGCGCCGAGGCGGACCTCGGCGGCGCGGCGTCGGCGTTCCAGGTAGGCGAGGCCGCCCCAGCCGATGACTCCGCCGGCCAGCGCGGCGGGCAGCCCGCCGCCGTGCAGGCGCAGGCAGGCGGCGGCCTCGGCACAGCGGACGCAGGTCGCGAGGTGCCGGGAGAGGTCGTCGGGGGCGTCGGCGGCCGGGGAGCGGGTGACCGCGTCCAGCAGGCGGGCGTAGGAGCGGCACTGCGCGTCCATGGGGGTGTCCAGGTGCGCGCGGTGGCAGCGGTCCCGGAACAGGGTGCGGACCTGGTCGAGTTCGTCGGCGACGGTGGCCGGGTCCAGGCCGAGCCGGCGGGCGACGGTGGGCAGGGGCAGCGCCTCCGCCTCGGCCAGCCACAGCAGCGAGGCGTCGGCCTCCTGCATGTCCCTCAGGCCGCGCAGCGCGACCGGGCGCTCCAGCGGCGGCCCGGTATAGCGGGCGGCCTTGGCGGAGTTGAGCCACAGCCTGAGGTCGGGGTCGAGCTTGTGGCCCCGGCCGTCGGCCTCCCAGGCGGCGGCGGTGTCGCGTACGGCGGTGAGCAGCGCCGGGATCGTGGGCAGCCGGGCGGTGCGGCGGCCCGCGCCGCGCACATGGGTGCTCGCGGCGGCGCGGATCTCGCGCATGCCGAGTGTGAAGGCCTCGGTGGCCAGTTGATGGGCCGTCAGGGAACCGGAGGTGCACAGGTCGGCGTAACTGAGCACCGCGTCCCAGCCCTCCGAGAACAGCGATGCCTCGGTGGCGTCCTGGGGGGTCGGCAGGTCGGGCATGGGACTCCTGCATCCACGAGCGAGGTCAACTCACCATAGGCCGAAGGGAGTTGCAGGGAACCTCGCGGCAGGGCACAGAGCCTTTCACGTCCTCGACACAACTGACAAGCGGCCTGTTCACATCCGGTTACCGATGGTGTCTGGACAGATGCGTGACGCTACGAGCCCGCAACTCCGGCCTGAAGTACGGATGCGGGCGCCGTTCCGTTCACCGCCACGCCGGTCCGGTGCGGGGATCACACCTCGAGCGGCGCCTCCGCCTCCGCGGGTTGCTCGGCGGGCAGGCTGTCCATGAAGGAGCTGACGGAGAAGACGGCGCGGCCGGGTCCGGGCGGGCCGTATCCGGGCGGGGAGGACAGCCCGAAGTCCTCCATCGTCTGACGGTAGGCCTGCAGCAGCCGGATGTGGTACTCCAGCGGCGCGCCCTGCGGGTTGGCCTTGCCGAGCGGGGTGGTGGGCTCCGGGCACCAGGTGGTGAAGCGGGGCGTGATGCCGTGCGACATGAAGAAGCGCAGCCCCTCGGTGGTCGAGGCGATCGCCTCGTCCACCGTCGTGAACCCGAACGGCTCGGCCATCTCCACGCCCGCCACGAAGTTGGGGATCACGTTGCGCGCGCCGAAGACGTCGGCGGAGTCCAGGATGCGCTTGTGCCACTCGTCACGGCCGACGTAGCGCTCCTTGCCGGGGCAGTACAGCTCGAACAGCCGGCGGTCCCACACCTCGAAGTTGGGGTGGTAGATCTGCACGCCGTAGTCCTTGAACCGCTGCACGTCCGCCTTGGGCAGCGCCTGGGCGACGACCTTGCCGATCCAGCGGCCCGGGAAGCGCTCCTCGATGGCCTTGGCGTAGTGACCGTAGAAGTCGGCCTCGTCCCGGCCGGCAACCGTTTTCGTAATGGCGCCGCCGGTCAGCGTGTAGGCGGTGGAGGCCTGCTGGGTGTCGTACCGGTCGATGATCTCGAGGGCCTCCAGCACCTCCTCGACGTCCTTCACACCGGTGTACGGCCGCCCGGCCGCCTTGTGCTGGCGCCAGTTGTGGTTGATGTCGCAGTACTGGCACTCCTCCTTGGCGCCGAAGTACTGGCAGACACGGAAAACGGTGAGATAGATCAGGTAACCCCACTGGATGGTCGGGGCCACCTCCATCACGGACTTTCCGTTGGAGAGGGTGTGCCGGTAGTACTCCGGCATCGGCGGCACGCCGACGTCCGCGATCCGCTTCCCGTCGAGGTAGAGCCCGAGCAGTCCCTCGTCGTCGGCGGCCACCCGGTACGGCGAGGCCGGGTTCACCCGTACGGAGACAACGGTACGGCGCAGCTCGTACGGGCCGCCGGTCAGGATGATCTCCTCCGGCGGGCGCCGCAGCGCCGCCTCGCCGAGCTCGGGCAGGGTGCCGTGGTCGAACGAGAAGATGAAGTACGACTTCGGCTTGACCTCGCCGCTCTCGTTGTCGCTGAGGGCGGACGGGTCGAAGGCGACGCCGCCGCGGAGCAGGTCCTCCTTGAAAACGGCTTCCCGTGGCACGTGCGGGAACCGCTCCATCAGATCCTCGACCAGCGCGGTACGACTGCCCATCCGTCTGTCTCCTCCCGGCTCAGGCGTACGTCTTACACCGTATGCCCCCGGCTGCGGCTCAGCCGTGCCGGGTCCCCGCACGGCGCGCGATGTGGTCCGGTACGGCGGTCCCCGCCGGCAGCGCCGGGTCGGGCTCCGGGGTGCCCCAGACCGTGGTCAGCGGCAGGACCCCGGCCCACAGGCCGAGGGCCGCGTCGGGGCTGTCGCCGTCGTCCGGGGCGCCGGTGCGGATCTTGACGGAGGCCTCCTGCAGGGACAGGGCGAGGAGGGTGGTGGCCGCCAGTTCCTTCCGGTCGGGGCGGCGGGCGTACGACCACTGCCCCGGCGCGGAGTGCTCGGTGAGCCGGCGCAGCCCCGCCAGCTTCTCCTCGGGGTCGGTGACCTTGCGCGCCGTGCCGTGGATCATGGCGCTGCGGTAGTTGACGCCGTGCTCGAAGACGGACCGGGCGAGCACGAGCCCGTCCACGTGGGTGACGGTCACGCAGACGGGCACATCCCCGGCGAGGCTGCGGCTGGCCACGGAGCCGTGCAGATACAGCCACCGCTCGTCCCGCCCGTACACCGTGGGCACGACGAGCGGCCGCCCCTCCACCAGCACCCCGAGATGACAGACGAACGCGGCGTCGAGGATCGCCTCCAGCTCCGCCCGCTCCAGGCTGCCCTGCTCGCGCAGCCGGCGGTGGCGGGTGCGCTCGGTGACGGGCAGGCGGGCGGGAAGCGGTTCCTGGGTCATGGATCGAAAGGTACCGATATCGCATTCAACAGGCCAGTGAAATTTCGGATACGTCGATGAATACGGTTACAGCAACGAAATCCGCAGAGTGACTCTCCTCTGGACCCGGACGGATGAGAGGGTCGGCCCCTACGCACTCTCCAGGAGGGACGCCACGTGACAGGGAAGGCAGCCGGGAAGGCCGGGACCTCCGGGTCGGTCACCAACTGGGCGCGCACCGTCACCTACACCGCGCGGGAGTTCCACCGCCCGCGCACGCTCGACGCGCTGGCGGCGCTGGTGGCGCGCAGTGAGCGGGTGCGGGTACTGGGCAGCGGACACTCCTTCAACCGGATCGCCGACCCGGGTCCGGACGGCGTACTGCTGTCCACGGCCGGGCTGCCGCGGGTGATCGAGGTCGACACGGCGGCGCGCACGGTCCGGGTCGCGGGCGGGGTCCGCTGTGCCGAACTGGCCCGGGCGGTCCACGCGCACGGTCTCGCCCTGCCCAACATGGCGTCCCTGCCGCACATTTCGGTGGCCGGTTCGGTGGCGACGGGCACGCACGGCTCGGGCGTGGACAACGGCCCGCTGGCGTCGGCCGTACGGGAGGTGGAGATGGTCGTCGCGGACGGCACGGCCAGGACGACGGGCCGGGACGACGCGCGGTTCGACGGTGTCGTGACCTCCCTCGGCGCACTCGGCGTCGTCACCGCGCTCACGCTCGACCTGGAGCCGGCGTACGAGGTGGAGCAGCGTGTCTACACCGAACTCCCGCTGAGATCACTGGACTTCGAAGCCGTGTCGGCTGCGGGGTACAGCGTGAGCCTGTTCACGGACTGGCGGGAACCGGGCTTCAGGCAGGTGTGGGTCAAGCGGCGCACGGACCGGCCGGCGGTGGACTTCCCGTGGGCGGAGCCCGCGCGGGTGCCGCTGCACCCGGTGCCGGGCATGCCCGCGGGCAACTGCACCGAGCAGCTGGGCGTGCCCGGGCCGTGGCACGAGCGGCTGCCGCACTTCCGGGCGGAGTTCACGCCGAGCAGCGGGGAGGAGATCCAGTCGGAGTATCTGCTGCCGCGTTCGGCGGCCCTCGACGCGCTCCACGCGATCGACGGCATCCGGGAGACGGTCGCCGGGGTGCTGCAGACCTGCGAGGTGCGTACGGTCGCCGCCGACACGCAGTGGCTGAGCCCGGCCCACGGACGGGATTCGGTCGCGCTGCACTTCACCTGGGTGCGGGACGAGACGGCGGTGCTGCCGGTGGTGCGCCGGCTGGAGGAGGTGCTGGACCCGTTCGATCCGCGCCCGCACTGGGGGAAGGTCTTCCAGATCCCCTCGGCCGCACTCCGGCGGCGGTATCCACGGTTGTACGACTTCTCGCGGCTGGCCGAGTCCGTGGATCCTTCCGGTACGTTCGCCAACGCCTTCGTGCGGGACCACCTCGGCCTCCGCGATGACTGAGGGCCGCCCGGACAGGGACTTCCTCCAGCCCCTTTCCTAAGCCCTTGTCGAAACTCCCTCGCAGCCCATAGCCTGGCGCCCGCGCCGGTGCCGAGTCGCCCCGGCGTGGTCCGGCTGGACGGGACGGGAGGGGCAGCCGCGTTGAAGCGCACATCACGTGACATCCGCACCGCGAACCGCTACGAGGTGCTGCGCCAGATCATCGCCGAGTCTCCCACCTCCCGGCAGGAGCTCGCCGCCGCCACCGGACTGAGCCTGGCCACGGTCGCCACGCTGGTCGGCGAGCTGCTCGACCTCCGCATGATCACCGAAGTGGGGTTCGAGGACTCCGCCGGCGGCCGGCCCCGGGGCCTGGTCGCCGTCAACGCGTCGGGGGGCGCGTTGATCGGCGTCGACATCGCGGAGACGTACGTCCATGTCGAGCTGTTCGACCTGGCGTTGAACGTGCTGGCCCGCGCCGACGAGGACATGCGGCCCGGCGAGAGCCGTCCGGCACAGGTGGTGGGCCATGTGGCCGCGGCCGTCGGCTCGGTGGTGGCGCAGGCCGGGGTCGAGGCGGCCCGGGTGCTCGGCGTCGGGGTGAGCGTGCCGGGCCAGGTGGACCGGGACACCGGCGTCGCCGAGTACGCGCCCAACTGGGACTGGCACGACGTGCCGTTGCATGACCTGCTCGCCGAACACATCGCGTACCCCCTGCACTTGGACAATCCGCTGCGGGCCTGCGCGGTGGCCGAGCTGTGGTTCGGGGCCGCACGGGGCCGCGGGGACACGGTCGTGGTCAATCTGGGCACGGGGGTCGGCGCCGGTCTCGCCCTCGGCGGCGGGCTGCACCGGGGGGTGAGCAACAGTGCGGGCGAGTGGGGCCACACCACGCTCGTGCTGGACGGGCGGCTGTGCCACTGCGGCAACCACGGCTGCGTGGAGACGTACGTCGGCGCGCCCGGCATCATGCAGAACCTGCGCGAACTCTGCCCGCAGTCCCCGCTGTTGCACCCCGAGGACCAGACGGCCACCATCGACGCCCTGGCCCGCGCGGTCGCCGCGAACGACCCCGTGGCGCTCAAGGTGGTCCGGGACACCGCCCGTTACCTGGGGGCCGGCATCTCCGACCTGATCAACCTGCTCAACCCGGAGGTGGTCGTGCTCAGCAGCTGGGTCGCCGCCAGGCTGGGCGAGCCGCTGCTCGGCGAGGTGCGACAGGCCGTCGCCCGGCACGCGCTGCGCCGGCCGCTGGCCGCCACCGAGATCGTCCTCTCCCCGATCCCCACCGACCCGGTGTCCCTCGGCGCGGCCACGTTCGCGCTGGAGGGGGCGCTGCAGTCCGTCGGGCAGAGGCAGGGCACCACCAAAGGCACCGTCAGGCGCACCACCCTCGCAAGGAGCCGTACCGCACCGCCTTCATGACGACGGAAGGGATGCACGTGTCTCACCCCCGCAAGAGATCCCTGCTGCTGACAGCCTCCGCCGCACTGGCCGTCACCGGAGCCCTTCTCACCTCCCCGCCCGCGAGCGCCGGGGCCGCCCCGGCCGCCGCCGAGGTCTCCCCGCACGCCGCCCAGACCATCGACAACATCGGCGCGTCCGGGGCCTGGTGGGTCGACGACCTCCAGCACTTCACCCCGAAGGTCCAGGCCAGGGTTGCCCGACTCCTGTTCTCGAAGCAGGGGTTGGACCTGAGCTCGTACCGCTACAACATCGGCGGCGGCGGTGTCGCGGTCACCACTCCGGCCCGCGCCGCCGAGGACTTCCTCTCCGCCGACGGCTCCTACGACTGGAGCAGGGACAAGGGCGGCCGGACCTTCCTGACGTACGCCGCGCAGTACGGCGTGAAGGATCTGATCGGCTTCGTCAACAGCGCACCGGCCCGGTGGACGACCAACGGCAGGAGCTGCGGCGGCCGGCTGAAGCCGGAGAACGAGAACGACTTCGCGAAGTACGTCGCCGACGTGACCGACCACTTCGCCCGGCAGGGCGTGAAGCTGGACTACATCAGCCCCTTCAACGAGCCGGACAACAGTTTCGCCGAATGCGGCCAGGAGGGCATGCCGGTGCCCGTCGACCAGCGCGACGACATCGTGCGCGCGCTGGGCGCCGAGCAGCGGGCCCGGCACCACAAGACGGGCATCATCGCGGACGAGTCGAGCAGGACCACGCAGTTCACCAGCGAGGTCCCGCAGTGGATCACGCAGCCCGGCACCGCACAGTACGTGTCCAGGCTCGCCCATCACACCTACGACGACCCGGACGACGGCCGGCTCGGAAACGTTTACGAAACGGCGAAGTCGGTCGGGAAGACGCCCTGGGCCACCGAGATCTGCTGCTTCGGCAAGGGGAGCACGGGCTGGAACCAGGAGTACGACCCGACCATCGACAGCGCGCTGCTGATGTCACGGATCATCTACAAGGACTTCGCGACCTCCCACGACTCGGCGTTCCAGTGGTGGGTGGCGCTCGCCAGCGGTTACGGCACCGATCCGAACACCAGGAACGACCAGGGCTGGAACGACGGCCTGATCTACTACGACCCCGACTACGCCACGAACGGCAACCAGAAGCTGTACTTCACCAAGCGGTACTACGCGCTGGGCCAGTACAGCAGGTTCGTCCGGCCCGGGGCGGTCGCGCACGACGTGACCGGGGCCCCGGACGGCGTGGAGGTGTCGTCGTACGACCGGAACGGGCAGTGGGTGGTCGTGGTGAACAACCACAACACCACCGACACCGCGCTGAACCTGCACTTCAACGGCAGGGCGCCGGTGCGCGCGACCCAGGCGGTGCGGACCTCGGCGGAGGAGAACTGGGCGAGGGTCGCCACGCCGGCCGTCAGAGGCGGAACCGTCTCCACGACCCTGGCCGCCCGCTCCATCACGACCTACGTCCTCGACCAGAAGGGGCAGGGCGGTACGGCGCTGACCGGCGCCCTGGTCGGCAAGCAGTCCGGCAAGTGCCTGACCGCCGACGCCTCGGGGGCCGCGATCACCTCCTGCACGGGCGCGGCCGGCCAGTCGTGGTCGTACAACGCGCAGGGCACCCTGAAGGGCGCCAACGGCTATCTGACGGCGGGGAGTTCGGGACTGGCGGCCACCGCCACGGCCACGCACGACGGAACCCAGCAGTGGCTGCTGAACGGCAACGGGCAGATCGTGAACGAGGCGTCGGGCAAGTGCCTCGACGTCGGCGGACAGGCGACCGCCGACGGCAGCACGGTGATCCTGTACAGCTGCAACGGCGGGGCGAACGAGGCCTGGGCCCGGCGGTAACCGCCACTCTTCCCTGACTGGGGGCCGCCGGCCACTCCCCTGACCCGGCGGCCCCATCTCCCTTTTCCCGCTGGCCCGTTCGGGATTCCGGACCAGGCACAACACTTCGAACAGACTTCGTCCGACCCCTTGCCGAAGCCTTAGCCGAAGGTTAACGTCCCGCACCAGCCTCGCCGCAGGCGCACTCGCACTCGCACTCGCACTCGCACTCGCACTCGCACTCGCACTCGCAGCCGTACTCGACAGACAAGGACGTCAGCATGTCGGCACAGAGCAACAGCACCTGGGACCGCCGCTCGATACTCCGGGCCGCCGCCGGGCTGGCCGTCGCCGCCCCGCTCACCGCGTGCGGCAGCAACAACGGCCGTGGCGGAGGCAGCGGTTCGGGCAAGCGGCTCACCCAGATGTTCCACGCCTACGGCGAGCCGGGCGTGGAGCAGGCGCTCAAGCGGTACGCCGCCGCGTACAAGAAGGCGAACGTGACCACCCAGTGGATCACCAGCGCCGACTACGAGAGCAAGCTCTTCGCCACCCTGCTCACCGACAACGCGCCCGATGTCTTCGAGTTCCACCCGCAGATCCAGATGGTCAAGAGCGGCCAGGTGGCGGATCTGAGCGACATCGTCGATCCGGTCAAGGGCGACTTCAACGCGGCCGACATCACGTCCCACACGGTCGACGGGAAGATCTACGGCGTCCGGATGATCGACGACCCGCAGTTCTTCTTCTACCGGCCCTCGCTCTTCGAGAAGGCCGGCGTCAAGGTCCCCGAGACCCTCGACGAGCTGATCGAGGCCGCCGCCAAGCTCACCACCGGCAAGACGAAGGGCGTCTATCTCGGCAACGACCTGCACGCGATCGTCAACCCGCTGATCTGGTCCGCGGGCGCCGACACCCTCGACGACAAGAACCGCATCGCCTACCACACCCCCAGCGTCATCGAGGGCCTTAAGAAGCTGCGCAGGCTCTTCACCAGCGGCCATCTGCTCCTCGGCGCCCCGACGGACTTCTGGGACCCCTCCTCGCTCAGCCAGGGCCTGTGTGCCATCCAGTTCTGCGGCATGTGGGCCATGCCGCAGTTCCAGAAGGCGCTCGGCGACGACCTCGGGATCTTCCCCTTCCCGAAGACCGTCGACTCCGGCAAGCCCTCGGTCTACAACGGCGGCTGGTCGATGTTCGTCAACGCCAAGGGCGGCGACGTCGACGCGGCCAAGGAGTACGTGAAGTGGCTGTGGATCGACCAGAAGCAGTACCAGGAGGACTTCTCGACCTCGTACGGCTTCCACATCCCGCCGCGCTCCTCGATCGCCGCGTCGGCCACCAAGCTCAAGTCGGGTCTGGCCGCGCAGGGCGTCAAGCTCTTCAACGACCACGGGCACTTCGACAACATCGGCTGGACCCAGGCCATGATCCAGGCGACCTGGGACGTCCTCGCCGACTGCGTCCGCAAGGACGGTGACCCGGAGGCGGCTCTGGACACCTGCGACAAGGCCGTCACCCGCGAGCTCAAGAAGCTCTTCGGATAGGCCCGCGGACGGACCACGACATGTCGACGACCACCAAGCCCGCCCTCGCGGGCCCCGCCCCGGCCAAGGCCGCGCCGGCCCGGACCTGGCGGCGCCTGCGGGGCAGCCGCACCTTCAACTTCTGGCTCTTCCTCAGCCCCTTCCTGATCGGGCTGATCGTCTTCATCTACGTGCCGATCGTCTGGAGCGTCTACCTCAGCTTCTTCGACGCCCGCTTCACGGTCACACCGTCGAAGTTCATCGGCTTCGACAACTACACGTACATGCTGACGGACCCCAAGTTCGTCCACTCGCTCGGCACCTTCACCGTCTTCGCCGCGTTCATCGTGCCGACCACCTGGGCGGTGTCCCTCGGTCTCGCCCTGCTGGTGAACCGGCTGCGGTTCATGCGGGCCTTCTTCCGGTCGGTGTTCTTCCTGCCGACCGCGTGCAGTTATGTGGCCGCCTCCCTGATCTGGAAGATGTCCCTCTTCAGCGGCGTGCGCTTCGGCCTGATGAACACGGTCCTCGGCTGGTTCGGAATCGACAACATCGCCTGGCTGGCCAGCCCCGATCCGCCCTGGTACTGGCTGGTCATCGTCTCGGCACGGCTGTGGCTGCAGTCCGGTTTCTACATGATCCTCTTCCTGGCCGCGCTGCAGAACATCCCCGCCGAGCTGTACGAGGCCGCCGCCATCGACGGCGCCAGGCCGGGCTGGCAGACCTTCCGGCACATCACGCTGCCCCAGCTGCGCGCCACGTCCACCGCGGTGGTCCTGCTGCTGCTCATCGCCGCCTATCAGGCCTTCGACGAGTTCTACAACCTGCTCGACAGGACGACGTGGGGCCGCCCCCCGCTGGTCGAGCTGTACTACACCGCCCTGGGCACGGAACAGGACTACGGCGCCGGCAGCGCGGGCGCCGTCATCCTGACCGCGCTGATCGTCGTCGTAACCCTTTTCCAGGGCAAGATCATGGGCTTCGGAAGGGGGGAGGAGTCCACGTGACCGCCAAACGCGGGGGCGGGGTGATGGGCAACACCGGCCTCTACATCGCCACCGGTGTCGCCGCCGTCCTCTTCCTGGTCCCGTTCTACGTGCTGCTGCGCAACTCCCTGTCCACCGACGCGGCGATCACCGGCGAGCACTGGGAGCTCTTCCCGACGCACCTGCAGTGGGGCAACATCGGCGAGCTGTTCGACGACCCGTCGGTGCCGTTCGCCCGGTCGCTGCTGAACTCCCTGGTCGTCGCCTGCTCCATGACCGCCGGCATCCTGCTGGTGTGCTCGCTCGCGGGCTACGCCCTGGCCCGCATCCCGTACCGGCACGCCAACAAGATCTTCTACGTCGTCCTCGGCACCCTGATGGTCCCGACCTCGGTGACCTTCGTACCCAGCTTCGTGCTGGTGTCGTCGCTCGGCTGGGTGGACACCTACCGGGGACTGATCATTCCGGGTCTGTTCAGTGGTTTCACCTGCTTCCTGTTCCGGCAGTACTTCCTCGGGTTCCCCAAGGAGCTGGAGGAGGCGGCACGTGTGGACGGGCTCGGCTACTGGGGCGCGTACTGGCGGGTCGTCGTCCCCAACTCGCTGAACTTCTTCGCGGCGATCGCGACGATCACGTTCATCAACGGCTGGAACGCGTTTCTGTGGCCGCTGGTCATCGGTCAGGACCCGAACTCGTGGACCGTCCAGGTCGCACTCTCGTCGTACATCACCAACCAGACCGTCGTCTTCCACCAGATCTTCATGGCGGCCGCCGTTTCCATCCTGCCGCTGCTGTTCGTGTTCCTCTTCCTCCAGCGCTGGCTGGTGCAGGGGATCGCGCAGACCGGCATCAAGGGCTGAGCTAGGAGACCGATGTCGTTGAGCAACCGCACCGCCACCGATTACGTCGAGGACGTCTCGCCGGGCTCCGGGGCGCTGCCACCCCGTGCCTGGTACGCCTCCTCGGACGCCACCTCCCTTTCCCTGAACGGCAGCTGGCGTTTCCGGCTGTCGCCGACGGCCGACGCCGAGGACGACTCCTTCGCCGAGGACGGGTACGACGCCGGTGACTGGGCGGAGATCCCGGTCCCCGGCCACTGGGTCCTGCAGGGGCACGGCTCCCCGATCTACACCAACCACCTCTACCCGTTCCCGGTCGACCCGCCTCGGGTACCGACGGAGAACCCGACCGGCGACCATCTGCGGCTCTTCGACCTGCCACAGGACTGGCCGGACGGCACCGCCGGGGGCGCCGTACTCCGCTTCGACGGGGTGGAGTCCTGCGCCCGGGTGTGGCTGAACGGCACGGACCTCGGCGAGTTCAAGGGCTCCCGGCTGCCGCACGAGTTCGCGGTCGGCCATCTGCTCAGGCCCGAGGGCAACGTCCTGGCAGTCCGGGTCCACCAGTGGTCGGCGGGCTCCTACCTGGAGGACCAGGACCAGTGGTGGCTGCCGGGCATCTTCCGTGACGTCACCCTGCTGCACCGCCCGGCGGGCGCCGCCCTCGACTTCTTCGTGCACGCCTCCTACGACCACCGCGCCGGCACCGGCACCCTGCGCGTCGACTCCGACGTGGACGGCCGGGTAACCGTTTCCGAGCTCGGTGTCGACATCGCGACCGGCGAGAGCGTGACCGTGCCGGTCGAGCCGTGGTCGGCGGAAACCCCGAGGCTGTACGAGGGCACGCTGGCCACCGAGGGCGAGCGGGTGCCGCTGCGCATCGGTTTCCGTACCGTGGAGACGGCGGACGGCCTGATCAAGGTCAACGGCAGGCCGGTCCTGTTCAAGGGCGTCAACCGGCACGAGTGGCATCCGGAGAAGGGCCGCGCCCTGGACCTCGCCACCATGCGCGAGGACGTGCTGCTGATGAAGCGCCACAACATCAACGCCGTCCGCACCTCCCACTACCCGCCGCACCCGGCCTTCCTCGACCTGTGCGACGAGTTCGGGCTGTGGGTGATCGACGAGTGCGATCTGGAGACCCACGGCTTCACCGAGCAGGGCTGGCGGGACAACCCCGTCGACGACGACCGCTGGACCCCGGCCCTGCTGGACCGGGCGTCCCGCATGGTCGAACGGGACAAGAACCACCCGTCGGTCGTCGTCTGGTCCCTCGGCAACGAGGCCGGCACCGGCCGCGGCCTGACCGCGATGGCGGAGTGGATCCGCGGCCGGGACTCCTCCCGGCTGGTGCACTACGAGGGCGACCACGGCTGCCGTGACACGGACGTGTACTCACGGATGTACGCCGACCACGCCGAGGTCGAGCGGATCGGCCGGGGTCTGGACGGCGGCACCCTCAAGCGACGCAGGCTCCCCTTCATCCTCTGCGAGTACGCGCACGCCATGGGCAACGGCCCCGGCGGACTCGCCGACTACCAGCGGCTGTTCGAGTCGTACGACCGGCTGCAGGGCGGGTTCGTGTGGGAGTGGATCGACCACGGCATCGCCCATCCGGAGCTGGGCCACGCCTACGGCGGCGACTTCGGCGAGGAGCTGCACGACGGCAACTTCGTCTGCGACGGCCTGCTCTTCCCGGACCGGCAGCCCTCCCCCGGCCTGACCGAGTTCAAGAAGGTGATCGAACCGGTCGGCATCGCGGGCGACTTCGGCGACGGCACGGTCCGGGTCACCAACAAGCAGGACTTCGCCGACGTGTCGGCGCTGGCGTTCTCATGGTCGTACGAGGTCGACGGGGAGACGGTGGAGTCCGGCACGCTGTCGGTGCCGGCGCTGGCGCCCGGCGCGTCCGCCGACGTCAAGCTGCCCGCGCCGCCGGCCGGGGCGCCGGCCGGCGAGGCCCTCTGGACGGTCCGGGCGGTGCTCGCCGCGGACACCGCCTGGGCGCCGAGGGGCCATGTCGTGGCCTGGGGCCAGATCCCGGTGTCGGAGCGCCGGGTGCCCACGGTCGCGGCGACCGCCCGGCCGGTGCCCGGCAATGGGGTGATCACCCTCGGCCCCGGCACCTTCGACGCCCGCACCGGCGCCCTGACCGCCGTCGGCGACGTGCCCGTCACCGGGCTGCGCCTGGACGTGTGGCGGGCCACCACCGACAACGACGACGGCGCCCCCTGGCAGCCCGACCTACGCTACGGGCTGCTGTGGCGGGGGCTCGGCCTGCACCGGATGCGGCACCGTCTGGACGCGGTGGAGACCGGCGAGCACGCGCTGACGGTCCGCACCCGGGTGGCGCCGGCGGCGCGGGAGCTGGGCCTGTCGACCGTATACCGCTGGACCTCGGACGGAGACCGTCTGCGGTTGACCGTGTGCACCACCCCCGAGGGCGACTGGACCGTCCCCCTCCCCCGGCTCGGCATCCGCTTCGGCCTGTCCGCGGCCGACCGTGTGCGGTGGTACGGCGGCGGCCCCGGCGAGGCGTATCCGGACACCAGGACGGCGGCGGCAGTCGGCCGCTGGCAGTCGACCGTGGACGCCCTGCAGACGCCGTACGTCCGCCCCCAGGAGAACGGCGCCCGCATCGACGTCCGCTGGGCCGAGCTCGGCGGCCTGCGCATCGAGGGCGACCCGGCGTTCTGGCTCACCGCCCGCCGCTGGACCACCGAACAGCTGGACGCCGCCGCGCACCGCACCGACCTCACCCCTGGCGACGCGGTGTGGGTCAACCTGGATCACGGCCAGCACGGCATCGGCTCCCAGTCCTGCGGTCCGGGCCCGCTGCCCCCGTACCGCCTGCGGGCCGTACCGGCGGAGTTCTCCTTCGTGTTCTCCACCGCGCCCGAGCCGGAGGCCGACTGACCCCGACGCTCCCGACACCCACCGCGGCCGGCCGGCACCCCTCCCGCCGGAAACCTAGATATCCTAGGATTTCCACTAAACATCCAAGGAGGGGGTGCCGGATGGCCCGAGCGGGCCTCACCGTCGACCGTGTCGTCACGGGAGCCGCCGAACTCGCCGACGAGGCGGGCTTCGAGAACGTCACCCTGTCCGCGCTGGCCCGCCGCTTCGGCGTGAAGGACGCGAGCCTGTACTCGCATGTCCGAGGCCTCGCGGACCTGCGCACCCGGCTCGCGCTGCAGGCCGGCGGCGAGCTGATCGACCGGATCGCGGTGGCCGTGGCCGGCCGCGCGGGCAAGGACGCGCTGGCCGCCTTCGCCGGCGCCTACCGCGCGTACGCCCTGGAGCACCCCGGCCGGTACGCGGCCACCCAGATCCGTATCGACCAGTCCCTGATCCCCGGCTCCCCGGCCCTGCGCCGCACCGCCGAGATCACCTACGGCATGCTGCGGGCCTACGGCCTGGACGAGCCCGACCTGACCGACGCCGTACGCCTGCTGCGCAGCACCTTCCACGGCTACTGCGCCCTGGAGTCCGCCGGCGGCTTCGGCGCGGACCGGAACGTACAGGCTTCCTGGGACAAGGCGATCGACGCGCTGCACCAGGCCCTCACCCACTGGCCCCGGGAGACGAGCGGACATGACGGAAAAGACGGCTGAAGCGCTGCACTACGACGTCTCGGGCAGCGGTCCCGTGCTGCTGGTCCTGCCGGGCGGGGCCGGGCACCCGATGGGGCTCGGGCCGCTGACCGAGCGGCTGGCCGCGCACTTCACCGTGGTGACGTACGACCCGCTGGGCCTCGCCCACGGCCGGCTCGGCCTGCCGGTTCCCGGGCAGCGGGTGGCGGACTGGAGCGAGGGGGCGCACCGGGTGCTGGAGGAGGTGCTTCCGGCGGGCGAGTCCGCGTACGTGTTCGGGACCAGCGCCGGCGGTATCGCCGCCCTGGACCTGCTCGCCCGGCACCCCGGGCGGCCGGCGCACGTGGTCGCGCACGAACCGCCGTGCGTGACGGTGCTGCCGGACGGACAGGAGCGGCGCGCCGAGCTGATCGGGCAGCTGGACGGGCCCGGACGCCCGGCCGCGGAGGGCGCCGAGGCGACCCCGTTCGGGGTCTTCCTGGCCCGCGTGCTCCGCCCGTTCACGTCGTACCTGCCCTCCTTCACCGCTCCCCAGGGCACGCTCACCCTCGCCGCCGGCGCCGACTCGCGCGGTGGGCCGCTGTACCGGACGAGCGTGTCGCTCGCCGAGCGGCTGGGCGGTGCGTTCGCGGAGTTCCCGGGCGGGCACCTGGGCACACTCGATCACCCGGAGGCGTTCGCGGACCTGCTCACCGACACGTTCCGCTCCAGTGCGCGGACCTCTGGGTAGGTGGGGGTGGTGCCGTCCGGGGTGCGTCCGGCGGCGATGTCTGTGACCGCGTCCAGGGCCGCGCCGAGCGCCCGCCGGTACAGCAGTGAGCCGAGGCTGATCCGGCGGACGCCGAGGTCGGCCAGCTGGGCGACCGTGGGTCCGGCGGGCGAGTAGAGGATGTTGAGCGGGGCCTCGAGGTGCCGGACCAGGGCGGCGATCCGCCGGGGGTCGGTCAGCCCGGGCACGAACACCCCGTCGGCACCGGCCTGCTGGTAGGCGTCGAGCCGTCGCAGGGTGTCCCGCTCGTCGCCGTCGCCGGACCAGTACGTGTCCGTGCGGGCGTTGACGAACAGGCCCGGTGCGGCCGCCTTCACCGCGGCGATCTTCGCCGCGTGCCGGTCGACGGGCCCCAGCCCGTCCTCCAGGTTGACCCCGGCCACCCCTACGGCCCACAACTCCCGTGCCAGTGCGGCCACTTCACTGGGATCCGGGCTGAATCCGTCCTCGGCGTCGACCGAGAGGAGCCAGGGCCCCGCGCCGAGGGTCAGGGCGAGAGCCAGGGTCTGCTCCCGGGTCGCCCCTTCGCCGTCGGGCAGTCCGGCGGCCGCCGCCACGGCCAGGCTCGTCGTGCCGATCGCCGGAAAACCCCGGGCGGCGAGCGCGGCCGCCGAGGCATGGTCCCAGGCATTGGGCAGCAGCAGCGGCACGCCGGGCCGGTGGTGGAGTCCGGCGAACGTCGTCATGGTGGGCTCAGCGGTCATACGGCCACGCTAGGCACGGGTCGTTTCGGCGCCTGCCGAACCGTTCGGACCGTCGCGCCGTACGACGACGTTCGCCCCCGCCGCCACCAGCCGCACCCGGACCTCGCCTCCCCCGCTCCACCGGACCACCAGCTCCCCCTCCCCGTCCGCCCGCACGGACACCAGCTCCTCCATCGGGGGCGGATCCGCGTCCCCGGTGAGCCGGGCCAGTGCGACGAAGAGGGTGTCCCCCTCCCCGACGGCCCCGGTGAGTGCGCTGGACAGGCCCACGGCGGGCAGGAGTTCGGCCCGTACGCCGTCCCGCAGCGCTCCCCACCCGGTGATCCGCACCGGCGTCCCGGGCGCGGCCCCCGAGACCAGATGGGCCCGCACCTCCACCGCGCCCTCGGCCAGCACGAGGCTGGTGACGGTGATCCCGTCGCGCACGGTGTGCCGGGAGGCGATCCAGCCCCGGCCCGTGCCGAGCGGCTCGATCCCGGTGCGGCTCGGATCGCCGCCGACGATCACGCTGTTGTCGTACGACGCCCGGTCGGGCGTGGTCGAGGTCGAGTAGGCGAGCCGGGTGTAGTAGGGGTCGTAGCGGACGTCCTCGCTGCCGTGGTTGTGCAGCCGGACCAGTCCGTCCGAACGGGTGGACTGCAGCAGCCAGTTGGGGACCGGGACGGGCCGCACCTCGTCGGCGCGCCCGGCCGGTCCCGGCTCCTCGGTCGCCGTCCACACCTCGTGCTCCGCAGGCAGCAACAGGCCGAGAAACCCTTTACTGGCCCAGTACGGGGAGGCCGGGCCCGAGTAGCTCTGGACGAGCGAGTCGTCGGGGCCGAGCCAGCCCAGCGGGAGCAGGCCCCGCTCGTCGACCGCGCCGCCGTCGAGGAAGTAGCGCAGGGCGCCGGATGCGAGACGCCGTGTCTCCCCCGGGGACAGGGGGGTCTGTCCGGTCAGTGCGCCGAGCCAGAGCGGGGCGGTCGTCGCGAAACGGTAGGTGAGGGAGCGGCCCTGGTGCATCGGGGCGCCGTCGCCGCCGAACAGGCGGGCGTAGTCGGCGAGGTGACGGGACAGCCGCCGGCCGTACACGGAAAGCAGTTCACCGTCGTCCGCCAGCCATGCGTGGAGGACGGTGTACAGGTGCATGGCCCAGCCGTTGTAGTAGTCGAACTTCCGGCCGTCGCCGTCGGTGTACCAGCCGTCGCCGAGGTACCAGCCCTCGACCCGTTCCAGACCGCGGGCGATCGCCTTGCGTGCGGCCTCCGGCTGATGGCCGATCTCGAGCAGGAAGCCGCCGACGGTGACGGGGAACAACTCCCAGTTGCACGCCCAGGGTTCGGCGGTGAGCGCGTCCGCCAGCCAGGCGGCGGTGCGCTGCCGTACACAGTCGTCGAGCCGGTCCCACAGCAGCGGCCGGGTCAGCCGCAGGGCGAGCGCGACGGACGCGGCCTCGACGAGCGGCTGGCCGCGGTCCTCGACGCGTGGCCAGACCCCGCCGGGACCGGTGGCGAGGCCGTCGGCGTAGCGGCCGAGCGCGGTCTCGTCGCGGCGGAAGGCGGCCAGCAGCAGCGTACGGGCGTATCCCTCCAGGCCGTCGGAGAGGTGCCCGGAGTGGCTCACGTGGTCGCCGGGGAGGTGGTAGAGGGCGCGGTCGGGGGTGGCGTAGGGCTCGACGGCGGCCAGCAGGGCGTCGGCGGCGGTCTCCCAGTGGGCGCGGGTGTAGCCGGTGTACGGGCTCGACACGCGGTCGTCGGCGGGCAGTTCGATCACGGCGGTGACGTTCCTTCCAGGCGGGCCTGGGGCGCCCCGGTTCCGGTCGGGGCGCCCCAGGGCTTCATCCCACCCGCACGGCGCCCTCGGGCACCAGATGCAGGGCGAGAAGTCCGTCGCGGACCAGGCCGGCGTAGACGGTGGCACCGTGCACGGAGGTGTGCGTGTTGTCGCGCTTCTCGTTGTAGAGGCAGATCGCCCTGGAGCCCTCCGGGCCGAGGGACTCCACCAGCGCCTTGGTCTTCGCGGTGAGGTCGATCAGGGGCACGTGTCCGGCGGCGGCGACGGACCGGATGACGGCCGGGAGGTCGACGCCGAGGCCGTTGACCAGCAGGGCGGTGTTGTTGTCCAGGGTGCCGTCGGCGTTGGACCAGCGGCGGACGATCGGGGTGACGAGCACGGGTTCGCCGCCCTGGTCCCGGATTCCCGCCACCAGGGCCTCCAGGCCGGCCCGGCAGGTGGTCTCGTCGGTGGTCTTGTCGTTGTGGGCGAGTTGCACCAGCACGAGGTCGCCGGGGCGGATCAGCGGCCGTACGGCGGCCCACAGCCGGGGATCGGCCAGGCAGGTGACCGTGCTCTCGCCGGAGTCGGCGTAGTTGGCGACGGACAGGCCCCGGCGCAGGTACTGCGGCAGCTGCCGGCCCCAGCCGGAGTAGGGGTCGGCGGGCTGGTCGCAGACGGTGGAGTCGCCGATCAGGATGATCTGGCGGGGGTGCCGGGCCGGGGTGACCCGGGTGCCGGCGAGGGCGGGGGCGGAGCCGCCGAGCGTCAGGTCCAGGCCGGGGGTTCCGTCGGGGCCGGTCGGTTCGCCCTCGGGGGTGCGGACGTTCACGGTGAAACTGCGGGTGAGGCGTTCGCCGGCCGCGACGGCCGTCTCCGGGAGCAGGGCGCGCCGGGTCTCCCCGAAGACGCCGGTGCTGGACGCCGTCGCGCCGCCGAGCCGGACCGTCACGTCGTACGTGCCCGCAGGGACGTCGAAGTGGCAGGCGATGGCAGTGCAGTTGTCGATGCCGAGGGGCCGGGCGCCGTCGGCCCGGGCGGGGGCCGCGGTCAGGGTCGCGCCCACGGTGACCGCGAGCAGCACGGCGGTTCCGACACGTCTCACGCGCGGCTCCTCCATCGATCGTCATCGGCCGACCCGAGACCGTACCGGTTCGGGCAAGCGCTTTCTAGACCTAGGGAGGAATTCGCTGGATTACTGAGTTCTCACTCACGCAAGGCCTTTCGCGAAGTGCGTTCGACTGCCACCCTGCCAACACCCGTACCCCCCACACTTTTCGAAGGAGCCCCATGTCCGGGTCCGGAAGCAGGGCGGTCCGACGCCGCACCTTCGTCCTCGGCTCCGCCGCCGCGACGGCCGCGGCGGCCCTCACCGGTCCGCTCGCCGGCTCCGCGGCGGCGGCCGGTTTCGGCTGGAGCGACGACGGCTCGAACTACGTCGTCGACACCGGCGCGAACCTCGTCCTCAAGGTCAGCAGGACCAACGGCGACCTGACCTCGCTGGTCTACAAGGGCACCGAGTACCAGGGCTACGGCGGCAAGAACTCGCACGTCGAGTCCGGCCTCGGCACCTCCACGGTGACCCTCGCCCAGTCCGGCTCGACCATCCTGATCTCCGTCGCCCATGGCACGCTGCGCCACTACTACGCGGCCCGCAGCGGCGAGAACAACATCTACCTGTGGACGAACAAGGCCGACTCCTCGGTCACGGCGACCCGTTACATCGTGCGCGTCAAGGCAGGCCTGTTCCTCAACGACGAACCGGACTCCTACACGTACACCACCAGCACCGTCGAGGCCTCGGACGTGTTCGCGAAGCCCGACGGCCAGACCCGCTCCAAGCACTACTCGAGACACCGGGTCATCGACTACGACTACATCGGCTGGACCACCGGCGGCGTCGGTCTGTGGATCGTCCGCAGCAACCACGAGAAGGCCTCCGGCGGCCCCTTCTACCGCTCGCTGCTGCGCCACCAGAGCGCCGACGGCGGCGGCCTGTACGAGATCCTCCACTACGGCGAGAACCAGACCGAGGCCGAACGCTACGGCCTGCAGGGGCCGTACGTCATCGCCTTCACCGACGGCGGCGCACCATCGCCCGCGCTGTACCACGGCACGCTCACCACGCCGTGGGCGGACTCGCTCGGCATCGCCGGGTACGTGCCCGACGGCGGCCGGGGCCAGGTCGCCGGCGTCGGCATCACGGGGCGCGACACGACGTACGCGTACACGGTCGGGCTCGCCAACCCGGCGGCGCAGTACTGGGGTTCTGTGCGGGCCTCCGACGGGTACTTCTCGGTACCCAGGGTGCTGCCGGGTGCGTACACGCTGACGGTCCACAAAGGCGAGCTGGCCGTGTACAGCACACAGGTGACCGTGTCCGCGGGCACGACGACCACGCTCAACACGATCACCGTCCCGTCCTCCAACGACCCGTCCCACGCGAGCGCGATCTGGCGGATCGGGAACTGGGACGGCACGCCGAGCGGCTTCAAGAACGCCGACCTGATGACGTACGCGCATCCCTCGGACGTACGGGCCGCCTCCTGGACCGGCAACGTGGTGATCGGAAGCGGTTCCGAGACCTCCGCCTTCCCCTGCTATCTGTGGAAGGACGTCAACAGCGGCCTGCTCGTCCACTTCAAGCTCACCGCCGCGCAGGCCGCCGCCGCGCACACCCTGAGGATCGGCGTGACGACGGCCTACGCGGGCGGCCGGCCGCAGGTCACGGTCAACGACACGTGGACCTCGGCGATCCCCTCGCCGCCCGCCCAGCCGAGCACCCGGTCCCTCACCGTCGGCTCCTACCGGGGCAACAACCACACCTTCAGCTACAACGTCCCGGCGAGCGCGTGGCGCACGGACACCAGCCAGTACAACGTGCTGAGGATCGACGTGGTGAGCGGTTCGGGGACGTCGGGCTATCTCAGCGCGGGCACGGCGATCGACGCGATCGATCTGCTCGCCTGAGGTCCGGTCATGTTCCGCGCGTCCACTGCTGGTTCGTTCCTCCATTGCAGGCTTAGGTGGTGATCGCCGCGGAGTTGGCGGTGGACGCGCCGGACACGTCCAGGCACTCGCCGGTCGTACGGGCCTTGATGTTCACGTACGAGCCCGAGGTCACCACCGACCACTGCTGTGCGGTGGCGCCGGCGCAGTCCACCAGTAGTAGTACGAGCCGACCTTGAGGACGCCGCCGCCGTGGGCGTGCACGGGGTTGCCGGAAGTATCCGTGAACCGGGTGCCGTTGGTGACCGTCCGCGGTGCCGCCCCCGGGCGGGTCCGGCCGCCGCCAGGGCCGCGGCGAGGGCGCAGCACAGGGCGAGGAGGGCGGCGTGGACGCGCCTCATCTCACGCCCCTGCCTTCACGGTGTCGGCGACCGGGACGCCGAAGTCCGGGGTGCCGTCGGGCTTCCAGCCGAGCCGCTGGATCCGGGTGTGCCGGTTCGGGTCGTGCAGGGGGTCTCCGGTGATCTCCTTGTACGGGCGGGCGTGGTAGACGAGCACGTCGCTGCGGCCGTCCTCGGCCACGGTGAAGCAGTTGTGCCCGGGGCCGTACTGCCGGGTGGTGTCGTCGCTGGTGAACACCGGGACGGGCGACTTGGACCAGCTCCGGGCGTCCAGCAGGTCACTGCCGGCGTCGGCGGTCAGCATCCCGACGCAGTAGTGCCAGTCGGTGGCGCTGGCCGAGTAGGTGAGGAACACCCGGCCGTTGCGCTGGAGCGCGTACGGGCCCTCGTTGACCTTGTAGCCGACGCACTCCCAGTCGTACTCGGGGGTGGAGAGCCGCACCTGGGGGCCGGTCAGGGTCCAGGGGTTGGCCATCTTCGAGATCCACAGCGCGGTGTTGTTGTCCATGCCGGGCTCGTGCTGGGCCCAGACCAGGTAGCGGGTGCCGCGGTGCTTGAAGGTGGTGGCGTCGAGGGAGAAGGTCTCCCAGGCGGTCCTGATCCGGCCCCGCTCCACCCAAGTGCCCCGGAACGGATCGGGGCCCGCGTTCTCCAGCACCCAGATGCGGATCGCCCAGATGTCCTCGGCCGGGGCCGAGGCGAAGTAGATGTACCACTTGCCGCCGATGCGGTGGAGTTCGGGTGCCCATATGTGCGCGCCCATCGGGCCGGTGGCGTGGGCCCGCCAGATCACCGACTCGGCCGCCGTGGCGAGGCCGTTCAGCGTGTGCGAGCGGCGCAGGATGATGCGGTCGTACTCGGGGACCGTGGCCGTGAAGTAGTAGAGGCCGTCGGTGTGGCGGGTGATGTGCGGGTCGGCGCGCTGGAGGACCAGGGGGTTCACGTAGGGGGCGGCCGTCGGACGGTCGGGGGCGGCCTGGGCGATGCCCGGGGCGGCGACGAGGGCACCGGCGGCGATCGCGGCACCTTTCAGCATCAGTCTGCGGCTGGGGACTTCGGGGAGCTCGGGGGCGCGGCTCATGCGGAGTGCCTCTCGGTGGGGGATTCGAAATATCGGACATCATCTGTCATTCCGAACGCGGAAAAGGTACGGGTGGGCCGGGAGTGGGGTCAATGGGTTCGGCGAGATGCGGGAAAGCCCTTTCTGAAACCAGGCTGCCGGGCCGGTTTCCAGGTCCGTACACCCTCCGGTTCGACTAGCGTCATGACATGACCAGCAACACCTCCCCCAGCCTCGCCTCCGCCCTCGCAGCCGGGACGGTCGTGCTCGACGGCGGTATGTCCAACCAGCTGGAGTCGGCCGGGTACGACCTGGGCGACGAGCTGTGGTCGGCACGGCTCCTCGCCGAGCGGCCGGAAGCGGTTACCAAGGCGCATCTCGCCTACTTCCGGGCGGGCGCGGACGTGGCCATCACCGCGAGCTACCAGGCGACGTTCGAGGGCTTCGCGCGGCGCGGCATCGGCCACGACGAGGCGGCGCGGCTGCTCGCACTGAGCGTGGACCTCGCACGGGAGGCCGCCCGGCAGGCCGGGGACGCGGGCATCGACCGGCCGCTGTGGGTGGCGGCGTCGGTCGGGCCGTACGGCGCGATGCTCGCCGACGGCTCCGAGTACCGGGGCCGGTACGGGCTGAGCGTGGACGAGCTCGAGCGCTTTCACCGGCCGCGCATGGAGGTGCTGGCCGCCGCCGCGCCGGACGTCCTCGCGCTGGAGACGGTGCCGGACGCCGACGAGGGCGCCGCGCTGCTCAGGGCGGTGCGTGGGCTGGGGGTGCCGGCATGGCTGTCGTACACGGTCGACGGTCGGCGCACGCGGGCCGGGCAGCCGCTGGAGGAGGCCTTCGCCCCGGCCGCCGACGCGGACGAGGTGGTCGCGGTCGGCGTGAACTGCTGTGCGCCAAAGGATGTGGAGGCCACGGTGGAGATCGCGGCGCGGGTCACCGGCAAACCGGTCGTGGTCTATCCCAACAGCGGCGAGGCCTGGGACGCCGAGTCCCGCGCCTGGACGGGGCGGACGAGGTTCGGCGCCGACCAGGTGCAGACGTGGCGGGACGCCGGGGCGAGGCTCATCGGCGGGTGCTGCCGGGTGGGGCCGGAGGCGATCGCGTCGATCAGGCAGGCGCTGGGCCCGGCCTGAACGCGCCGCCCGGCAGCCGGGCGGACGCCGAGGTGCGCCGCCTCAGGTCACCGCCTTGCCGACGGATACCTGGGTGCGCAGTCTGAAATCGCCGCCCCCACCGAGGCCGACGCCCGAGTGCGCCCTCTGAAAGCCCCGCCCCGCGGCGGGACGGACGCGGAGGCTCGGAAGCCCGGCGCAGGAGCCGCGCATCCGCGCCGGCCCTGTCCCCTGCCGGCGCCGGCCTGCGGCGTGGGAACGGTTGCTATCGCGTTGCCGCAGTTCCCGACGGTGCGAAGGGGCTGGGGGATGACGAGCAAGAGCGAGACCGCCGGGCGCAGCACGATCCGGGATGTCGCGGCGCGGGCCGGGGTGTCAGCCTCGACGGTCTCCCGGGTGCTGGGCGGGGTGTATCCGGTGAGCGCGGCGACCCGGACCCGGGTGATGCGGTCCGTGCGGGAGCTGGACTATGTAGCCGACGCGCGCGCCCAAGGCCGTCGCCGGGGTCGGCACACCGACCCTGGCGTTCGTGCTCGAGGACATCACAGGGCGGTCGTTCGCACACATGGCACGGGGGGTGGAGCGCGAGGCCGCGCGGCTCGGGCATCTCTGCCCGGTCTGCAGCACGGACGGTGACCTGCGGCAGGAACTGGACTTCATCGAGACGATGCGCGCCCAGCGGGCGGCGGCGGTGATCCTGGTCGGCGGTGCGGCGGACACGCCCGAGTACCGGGAGCGCACGCGCCGTATCGCCGGCTCACCGGCCTCGGCCGGTTCCCGGCTGGTGCTGTGCGGGCGGCCGCCACTCGGTCCGGACGCGCCGGTGACGGTGATCGAGTACGACAACGAGGGCGGGGCTTTCGCCCTGGTGGCGCACGTCCCCGCCCAGGGCAACCGGCGGGTACTGTTCCTCGGCGGCAAGCCGGACCACACCACGGCGCAGGGCCGCGAGCGCGGTTACCTGGGCGCGCACCGCGCCCGCGGCGTGGAACCCAGCCCGGAGCTGCTGCTGCACGGCGACTTCACCCGCGGCTCCGGGCACCGGTTGATGCGCCGGGCGCTGGAGCGGGGGCTGGACTTCACCGCCGTGGTGGCCGCGACCGACATGGTCGCCGCGGGCGCCCTGACCGCGTTGCACGAGGCCGGTCTGGACGTGCCGGGGGACGTGTCGCCGGCCGGGTACGACGACATACCGTTCGCCCGCGACCACGCCCGGCGCTGACGACGGTGCACGTCCCGTACGAGGAGCTCGGCCGGCTCGCCGTGCGCACCGCCCTGGGCCACCCCCCGGACTCCCCCGGCGAGCATCTGCTGCTCGGCACGCATGTGGTGGTGCGGGACTCGGTGGCAGCGGTCGAGGGGTGAGGGGTGAGGTGGGGGCGGACCGGCGACGGTATGCCGGATCACCGGAAGTCGCCCGTCGGTGATCAATGGCGCCGGGCGGCCCCCACGGACCGCCGCAAGCGCCGTACCGCCGCCGCCAGCTCCGCTCCCGGCGCCCGGATGTCCGAGGCGGGGTCGGGTTCCGGGACGGCGGTGGTCGACCAGAGGGCGACTTCCGCGTCCCGTGGACCGTATGCGGTGCGCGGGGCACCGTCGCCGAAGATCCGCACCGGATGGGACGCGTCCCAGCCCTGCCAGCCGGGATCCCCCGTCGTGACGAAGCGCACCCAGGCCGCGTGCATCGCCTCGGCCAGCTCCCGCGGGGCGCCCTCACCTGCCAGTTTCTTCGACTCGGGCAGGTCACCGGAGTCGAAGACGAACCCCAGTTCCAGGGCGTGGCAGGCGCCGAGGCCGGGCAGGCTGGACGGCCAGGCGAACTCATAGAGGTAGGAAGCGCCGGGGCGGGCGTCGGCGAGGCGGTGCAGCGGGAGCCGCAGCAGGTGGTCGGTGACCATCTGACCGACGATCTCGGCGGTGCCGGCGTCGGGGTGCAGGGTGCGGTAGCCGCGGGGCACCTCGTGGCCGGCGCGGCAGCGGGCCATGGCTCCGGCGAGGGCGACGGGGCCGAGCCGGTCGACGTGTTCCAGCAGCCCGCCGGGCACGAGCCAGAGCCGGTACTCGTCCCGGGTCCAGCCCATGAGCAGTTCGACGCCCGGGGCGGCGTCGCCGTCGATCAGGGCCTGGAGGGGGTCGCGGGGCACGAGGTCGCCGTCCACGACGATGCCGAACGCGGGTCCGCCCAGGACCGGGCTGCTGAGCCGGCCGACCTCGGCCTGGGTGCGCAGCAGCAGGTCGCGGTCGACGGCGGCGAAGGCCTCGGCGGTGGCGGGGATCCTCAGCCGGGTGGCCATGCGGCGCACCATCCGCCGTACCTTGTCGCGTTCGGACGCCTCCGGGGGTCCGCTCTGCAGCACCGCGCGCCGGACCAGACCCCGGGTCGCGGGTGCGGCGAGCAGGGCGCCGGCGCTGATGGCGCCGGCCGACTGGCCGCACAGGGTGACCCGGTCCGGGTCGCCGCCGAAGGCGCCGATCGCGTCGTGCACCCAGCGCAGGGCGGCGAGCTGGTCGCGCAGGCCCGGGTTGGGCGGTGCGTCGGGGAAGAGCCCGAAGCCCTCGACGCCGAGCCGGTAGTTGACGGAGACGCAGACGACGCCGTCCCGGGCGAAGGTGACACCGTCGTAGACCGGCACGGCGGAGGATCCCCTGGTGAGGGCGCCGCCGTGGAGCCAGACGAGGACCGGGAGGCGGGCGCCGGGGTCCGGCTGCGGGGTCCACACATTGAGGTTGAGGCAGTCGTCGCCGGGGATCTCCGGGTCGGACAGGTACTGGGCGAACGCCTCGGAGTACGGCGGTTTCGGCGCGGTGGGACCGAAGGCGCCGGCGTCGCGCACCCCGTCCCAGGGCTCGGGCGGTACGGGCGGACGGAACCGCAGGGGGCCGAAGGGCGGGGCGGCGTACGGGATGCCCCGGAACACCGCGACGCCCTGCTCGTACCGGCCGCGTACGGCCCCGTACGGCGTTCTGACCTCGGGCCCGGCCACGGGGTCCGCCTGGTCTGCCGTCATCGCCCACCAGCCCTTCGCCGCGCGCTCGTACACCGTGCAACATCAGAGCACCACAAGAACGTCCGGTATTCCGGCGCACGGACGCGCGGTAGGGCCGTTCGGGCTACCCCGGGGACGCGCATGGCCGCTCGATCACTTGGCGTACATCAGCGTGCCGAAACCGAGCTGGTCGTAGCCGCCGCTGGTGGAGCCGTAGTCACCGCCACCGCCCTTGGGGGCGACGAGGCCGTAGTACATGCCCGAGATGTACTTGTCGTCCAGGTACAGACGGCGGTTGTAGTGGAAGTGGAGCATCGCCCACACCGGGCGGACCTGCCCGCGGGAGCCGGAGCCGATGACCGTCTGCGACTGCCGGGCGCAGTTCTGGCCGGTGCCCCAGGTGTAGGTGGTGTAGGGGACGTCCTGGCCGGTGTTGTACTTCGCGACGTACTGGGCGGCCTTCATGAAGCGGCGGTCGTCGTAGGAGTACAGGTCGTCGCCCTGGTTCCAGGCCGTCTCGCACAGGGCGCCCATCTGGCCCATGCCCATGACGGTGTGCCCTGGTCACGGCCGGACTCCTGCCACTGGCCGAGGGCGTAGCCGTCCGCGTCGGTGTACAGGTACGGCACCGCGTGCGCGATGGAGCGGTTTCCGGCGCCGGACTTGAAGTACGTGACGGCCTGGTCGTACGTGGCGGCGTCGTCGGTGAGGATCCCGATGGCCATGACGGCGGCCGTGGTGCACAGGTCCCAGTTCGCCCAGTAGTTGGTGATGCAGGCGTCGTTGTGGTGGGTCAGGAAGCTGTTGTTGAGCGGGTAGAAAACGCTCACCATCATCTCCTGGAAGGCGGCGAGGTCGAACCCGTCGTAGTCGCACATGAGTTCGGCCGCGTTGACGAACTCCCAGCCGTAGACGCCGACGGCGAGGAATCTGAAACTGTTTCCATCTCGCACCACACCCCTTCCCCCTCCCTCCCAGGAGAGCCATGCCCAGCCCTCAACCGCCGCGGGCCGTGTTCGCGATGGATCCGGTGCACCTGCCGCTGCTCTTCCCCCCGCCGCTCATGGCCCGCCTGAGGCGGACGGCCGACGTCGACACGGAGCTGGTCGTACGGGACTTCGCCGATCCGGTGGTGGCCGAAGCCCTGGCGCAGGCCGAGGTGCTGATCACCGGCTGGGGCTGTCCGCACCTGGACGCCGGCGTCCTGGCCACGGTCCCGAGGCTGCGTGCCGTCCTGCACGCCGCGGGTTCGGTGCGTTCCCTGGTCGGCGAGGCGCTGTGGAAACACGGCGTCAGCGTGTCCAGTGCGGTCACCGGCAACGCCGTCCCGGTGGCGGAGTACACGCTCGCGATGATCCTGCTCGCCGGGAAGGACGCCTTCGGCCACCGTGAGCGCTACCGCCGCACCCACGCCGGACCGCCCCCCGCCGAGACCGCGGCCACCGGCAATCTCGGCCGCCGCGTCGGCGTCGTCGGCGCCTCCCGCGTGGGCCGGCGGCTCATGGAGCTGCTGCGGCCGTTCGACCTCACGGTCCTGCTGCACGACCCCTACGTGAGCCCCGCCGAGGCCGCCGTCCTGGGGGCCGAACTCCTCCCGCTGGCGGACCTGTTGCGGCGCAGCGACATCGTCAGCCTGCACGCCCCCGACATCCCCGAGACCCATCACATGCTCGACCGGGACCGGCTCGCCCTCATCCGGGACGGCGGTGTGCTGATCAACACCGCGCGTGGTGCGCTGGTCGACCACGAGGCGCTGACCGAGGAGCTGGTCTCGGGCCGGTTGCGCGCGGTCCTCGACGTCACCGAGCCGGAGCCGCTGCCCGCCGGTTCCCCGCTGTACCGGCTGCCCAACGTCTTCCTCACCCCGCACATCGCGGGCTCGCTCGGCAACGAGCTGGAGCGGCTGGGCACCGTCGTCGTGGCGGAACTGGAGCGGCTGGCGGCGGGCCTGCCGCCGTTGCACGAGGTGCGGCACGCGGACCTGACCCGGGTCGCCTGATGCCCGCGTGAGGGCCGCCGTCCACAGGCCCACCGGGCCGTGGAGGGCCATCGCCCACAGCCCCACCGACCCCTCGAGGGCCGCTGTCCACAGGCCCGCCGGGCCTTGGAAAGCTCTCGTCCTGGTGGGCAGGCCACCCCTGGAGGGCGACGTCCCGGCCACGACGGTCGACTACGACAACGAGGCCGGCGCCTACGCCATGGCCAGCCATCTGCTGTCGGCCGGCCACCGGCGCGTCCTCGTCCTACCCGGGCCCGCCGAACTCACCACGGCCCAGGGCAGGTTGAGGGGCGCGGAGCGGGCGTTCGAGGCGTACGGCGTGCCGTTCGACCCGGGTCTGGTCCGCCACGACCCGTACGACGACGCGCACGGCTACGCGGCGGTCGGGACCGCCCTGCACGAGACGCCGGACTTCACCGCCGTGCTCGCCGGAACCGACGTGGTGGCCGCCGGTGCCATGCAGGCCCTGCGCGCGGCGGGGCTGCGGGTGCCGGAGGACGTCTCGATCGTGGGTTACGACGACATCCCGCTCGCCTCCCGGCTGACGCCCCAACTGACCACCGTGCACGTGCCGTACGAGGAGATGGGCCGGGTGGCGCTGCGCGCGGTGGCCGACCGGCGAGAGGGCGGCGCGGGCCGCCGGAAGGGCGCCGACGGCGAGCACCTGGTGCTGGGCACCCATGTCGTCGTGCCTGTTCCCGGTGTGGTGGCTGCTCGTCAGCGCCACCAAGGACCGCACCGCGCTGTACCAGAGCAACGGCCTGTGGTTCTCCGGCTGGCACCTGTGGGACAACCTGCACCAGGTGCTGACCTACCAGGGCGGCATCTTCCTGCGCTGGACGGCGAACTCGCTGCTGTACGCCGGTGCCGGCTCTTTCGGCGGCACCCCGATCGCGCTCGCCACGGGCTACGGCCTCGCCCGATTCGACTTCCCGGGCCGCAGCGTGATCTTCGCGTGCGTCGCGGGCTCGTTCCTGATCCCGATCGCCCTGCTCACGCTCCCCCTGTACCTGCTGTTCTCCGCGATCGGCCTGGTGGACACCCCCTGGGCGATGCTGATCCCTTGCCTGATCAACCCGTTCAGCGTGTACCTGGCCAAGGTGTACACCGAGGCCACGATGCCCTACGAGCTGCTGGAGGCGGCCCGCCTCGACGGCGCCGGGGAGCTGCGCATCTTCGTCAGCATCGTGCTGCGGATGATGACGACGGGCGGCGCGACGGTCTTCCTGCTGACTTCGTCAACACCTGGAACTCCTTCTTCCTGCCGCTGGCGGTGATGATGGTCGCGATGCGGTGCTACTGGCGTACCGGGGTGACGCTCGGAGCCCTCAAGTGACCTCGGAGGGGGCCTGGAGGTGGTGGTCTCGGCCGGGCTGACCCGGCCCCGGGACGGCCGACCCGATCCGTTCCGGGGGCGGCCAACTGCGTGATGCACAAGGCTCGTTCGGACGCAGGTCGATGGCCCACGGCGCCCCGCCCGAGCTCGTCTCCCGGGCATGAACCTCACCACGTGCACCGGGCCGCAGCGCTGCGACGGCCGTTCACCGCCCGCACGGGGCGCCCGGCCGTCGTCGTCAAAGGCCTACGTCAGCGATCGGCTGTCGTCCGGCGGCCGGTCGCCCGCCGATCGCTCAGTCCCAGACCTCCCTGTGCTGGTGGCCGCGGCCGACGAGGGCCTCGACCGCGTCCACGGCGCTGCCGTCGTGGTCGCTTCCTGCCGTGCCCTTGCCGGTCTGGACGTTGGCCGTGCGGTCGACCTCCAGCCAGGAGTCGGCATGGGAGTTGTCGATCACGGTGATCAGGCTTCCGGACGCGGCCGCGGGTGCGGCGCCCGCCCCGAGCAGCGCGGCGGTGGCCGCCGCGGCGATCCCGAGCCGGGGTACGGCCCCGGTCACACGCCCACTCCCTCGGCCACGAGCCGGTCGCGGGCGATGTTGCGCTCCAGCAGGCTGGTGGAGGCCTTCACGCCGATCCCGCGCGCGGAGTCCACCTCCGGCAGCCGGCCGTCGGCCGCCTTCAGCTCGGTGAGCGCGGTGTCCACCGCCTCGTGCGCGGCGAACAGACATGGAGTGCTGTAGATCGCGACGTCGACACCGAGGTCGGACAGTTCGCCGAGCGACAGCCGGGGCGACTTGCCGCCGGCGATCTGGTTGAACAGCAGCGGTTTGTCTCCGACGACCTTGCGGATGCGTGTGATCCACTCGGCGCTGCGCACCCCGTCGACCAGGACCACATCGGCGTCGGTCGCGGCCAGCCGCTCGGCGCGGTGCAGGATGTCGTGCTCGTCGGTGGCGTCGGTACGGGCGACGACGACCAGGTCCTTGCGGACCTCCAGGACCCGGTGCAGCTTCTCCAGGTACTCCTCCAGCGGGAGCACCTGCTTGCCGTCGGCATGGCCGCAGCGGCGGGGCCGTTTCTGGTCCTCCAGGATCACACCGGAGGCGCCGATGCGCTCCAGCCCCTCGACGACGTGACAGGCGACCTCGGGGTCGACGTACCCGTCGTCGATGTCGACGAGCAGATGGTGGTGCGGGAAGGCGCCCCGCAGCCGCTGGACGAAGGCCACCATGTCGGGCCAGGCGATGAATCCGATGTCCGGCAGTCCGTAGTACGAGGCCGCGAAGCCGAAGCCCGAAACGAACATGCCGTCGTAGTGCTTGGCCGCGATCGACGCCGAGTACATGTCGTACACGCCGATCAGCGGCGTGGTCCCGGGCCCGGCGATGCGCTCGCGCAGCTTCTTACCGTGAGTCAAGGTCCGGCTCCTGTCCTGTGGGAGGTGACGCGGGGCCGGATGGCCGACGCGCCTCGACGTCCTTTGCCAAGACAAAAGCATCTCTTGAGAGTCACGTGAACTTCTATATGTACGAGCTTTACTCACCCCAATGGGGGAACCGGTGCACCGCAGAAACGTCACGCGGGGAGGTTCCCCGCCCAGCGGAGCCCGCCGTCCAGGTGGGCGAGGAAGTCCGGGTCGCGGTAGGCCTCGACGGCGTGACCGAGTGCCGTGTAGAAGACGCGACCGCCGCCCGGGCCCTGCTCACGGCACCAGGCCAGCGGATGGTCCGCGCCCATCCCGCCGCCGTCGTACGACGCCTCGTCGGCGCTCAGCAGCACCCGCACCCGTCCGCGGGGGCTCGCGCCGAAGTCGTACCACTCGTCGGTGAAGTCCCATACGGCCGGCAGCCCGCGGGTCGCGGGGTGGCCGGGATCCTCGACGACGACCCGGCCGGGCTGGAGGGCGGGGTGCCGTGCGAAGCGCGCGCCGAGGAGTTCGCCGTAGTACGGCCAGCCGTACTCGGTGCAGGCCGCCGCGTGCACCCCGGCGAAGCCGCCGCCCGAGCCGACGTACCGCGCGAGCCGCTCCCGGCCGGCCGGGGTCAGCACATCGCCGCTGGTGGAGAGGAAGACCACGACCGCGTACGCCTCCAGCGGCCGTTCGAGGTCCGCGGGGTCCTCGGTGTGCTCGACGGCGAACCGGCCGAGCGCGCGTACGGCGGCGACGGCGTCCGGGATGGAGTCGTGGCGGTAGTCCGTGGTGCGGGTGTAGAGCAGCAGTCGCGCGGGCATGTGACGACCCTAAGAAGTCCTAACAGAAGTGGTTGATCATGTGACTGCTGGCTTATCCGCTCGTTGGTCTGGTCGTGGGGAAACGTCAGTCGCGGCCGTGGATCGTT
>NZ_JBSFJZ010000068.1:0-40033 GCF_053598315.1 Streptomyces sp. NPDC001153 | reverse complement strand
CGCCCCCCCGCCCGTGCGGGGGGGGCCGGCGCGGCTCTCGGCTGTCGTGGCCGTCGGGCCGTCAGTAAGACGAGCCGGACGCGCCCAGTGACCCCGTCGGATGCCACACGGTCTTCGTCTCCAGGAACGCCGTCATCCGGTCGATGCCCGGCGTCCCGGAGTAATCCACAGCCTGTGGACGAAGAACCCGCTTCAGATTGTCGGCCGCCGCGATCTCCAGCTCCTTCGCCAACTCCTCGTCCGCACCCGCGAGGTCGATCGCGTTGACGTCCTGGTGCGCGGCCAGCGGCGCCGCGAGCTCCGCCGTACGGCCGGAGAGGATGTTCACCACACCGCCCGGCACGTCGGAGGTGGCCAGCACCTCGGCCAGGGACAGGGCCGGAAGGGGGGACTTCTCGCTCGCGACCACGACCGCCGTGTTGCCGGTGGCGATCACGGGCGCGAGCACCGAGACCAGGCCCAGGAACGACGACTCCTGCGGGGCCAGTACGGCGACCACACCCGTCGGCTCGGGGGAGGAGAGGTTGAAGAACGGGCCCGCGACCGGGTTCGCGCCGCCGATCACCTGGGCGATCTTGTCGGTCCAGCCGGCGTACCAGACCCAGCGGTCGACGGTCGCGTCCACGACGGCGGCCGCCTTCGACTTCGACAGGCCCTCGGCGTCGGCCACTTCCCGGACGAACTGGTCCCTGCGGCCCTCCAGCATCTCCGCGACGCGGTAGAGGACCTGGCCGCGGTTGTAGGCCGTCGCGCCGGACCAGCCGCCGAACGCCTTGCGCGCGGCGACCACCGCGTCCCGGGCGTCCTTGCGGGAGGACTGGGGAGCGTTGGCCAGCCAGTTGCCCTTCGAGTCGGTCACCTCGTACACCCGGCCGCTCTCGGAACGCGGGAACTTCCCGCCGACGTACAGCTTGTAGGTCTTGAACACCGACAGTCGTGCATCAGACATCGAGGTACGCCTCCAGGCCGTGGCGGCCGCCCTCGCGGCCGAAGCCCGACTCCTTGTAACCGCCGAACGGCGAGGTCGGGTCGAACTTGTTGAACGTGTTGGACCAGATCACGCCCGCGCGGAGCTTGCCCGCGACCGCCAGGATGCGCGAGCCCTTCTCGGTCCAGATGCCCGCCGACAGGCCGTACTGCGTGTTGTTCGCCTTGGCGACCGCCTCGTCCGGGGTGCGGAAGGTCAGGACCGACAGCACCGGGCCGAAGATCTCGTCGCGGGCGACGGTGTGCGCCTGGGTGACGTTCGTGAACAGCGTCGGGGCGAACCAGTAGCCGGAGGAGGGCAGTTCGCAGGCCGGGGACCAGCGCTCGGCGCCCTCCGCCTCGCCCTGCTCCGTCAGCGCGGTGATCCGGGCCAGCTGCTCGGCGGAGTTGATCGCGCCGATGTCGGTGTTCTTGTCCAGCGGGTCGCCGAGGCGGAGCGTGGACAGGCGGCGCTTCAGGGAGTCCAGCAGCTCGTCCTGGACCGACTCCTGGACCAGCAGGCGCGAGCCCGCGCAGCAGACCTGGCCCTGGTTGAAGAAGATGCCGGTGACGATGCCCTCGACGGCCTGGTCGATCGGGGCGTCGTCGAAGACGATGTTGGCGCCCTTGCCGCCCAGTTCGAGGGTGAGCTTCTTCCGCGTGCCCGCGACCGTGCGGGCGATCTCCTTGCCCACGGCCGTGGAGCCGGTGAAGGCGACCTTGTTCACGTCCGGGTGCGCGACGAGCGCGGCGCCCGCGTCGCCGTAGCCCGGGAGGATGTTGACGACACCCTTGGGCAGGCCGGCCTGGCGGCAGATGTCCGCGAAGAACAGGGCGGAGAGGGGAGTCGTCTCGGCGGGCTTCAGGACGACCGTGTTGCCGGTCGCCAGCGCCGGGGCGATCTTCCATGCCAGCATCAGCAGCGGGAAGTTCCAGGGGATGACCTGGCCGGCCACGCCCAGCGGCCGCGGGTCCGCACCGAACCCGGCGTGGTCGAGCTTGTCCGCCCAGCCCGCGTAGTAGAAGAAGTGGGCCGCCACCAGGGGGAGGTCGGCGTCCCTCGTCTCCTTGATCGGCTTGCCGTTGTCCAGCGTCTCCAGGACGGCCAGCTCGCGGCTGCGCTCCTGGATGATCCGGGCGATGCGGAAGAGGTACTTGGCGCGCTCGGAGCCCGGCAGCGCCGACCACTTCTCGAAGGCCTTGCGGGCGGCCCTGACAGCGCGGTCGACGTCCTCGGCGCCGGCCTGGGCCACCTCGGAGAGGACCTCTTCGGTCGACGGGCTGACGGTCTTGAAGACCTTGCCGTCGGCCGCGTCCGTGAACTCGCCGTCGATGAACAGGCCGTAGGAGGGGGCGATGTCGACGACCGAGCGGGACTCGGGCGCCGGTGCGTACTCGAAAACCATGATCGATCAGTCCACCGTCACGTAGTCGGGGCCGGAGTAGCGGCCGGTGGCCAGCTTCTGACGCTGCATCAGCAGATCGTTCAGCAGCGAGGAGGCGCCGAAGCGGAACCAGTGGTTGTCCAGCCAGTCCTCGCCCGCGGTCTCGTTGACCAGGACCAGGAACTTGACGGCGTCCTTGGAGGTGCGGATGCCGCCGGCGGGCTTCACGCCGACCTGGACGCCGGTCTGGGCGCGGAAGTCCCGTACGGCCTCCAGCATGAGGAGGGTGTTGGCGGGGGTCGCGTTCACCGCCACCTTGCCGGTCGAGGTCTTGATGAAGTCGGCGCCGGCCAGCATGCCGAGCCAGGAGGCGCGGCGGATGTTGTCGTACGTCGACAGCTCGCCGGTCTCGAAGATGACCTTCAGCCGGGCGGCCTGGCCGCAGGCCTCCTTCACGGCGACGATCTCGTCGTACACCTTCAGGTACCTGCCGGCGAGGAACGCGCCCCGGTCGATGACCATGTCGATCTCGTCCGCGCCCGCGGCGAGGGCGTCACGCACGTCGGCCAGCTTCACGTCGAGGGCGGCACGGCCGGCCGGAAAGGCGGTGGCGACCGAGGCGACCTTCACGCCGGAACCGGCGACGGCCTCCTTGGCGACGGCCACCATGTCGGGGTAGACGCAGACCGCGGCCGTCGTCGGGGCCGTACGGTCCGTGGGGTCGGGGTGGACCGCCTTGGCGCCGAGCGCCCGGACCTTGCCCGGGGTGTCCGCGCCTTCCAGCGTCGTCAGGTCGACCATCGAGATGGCGAGGTCGATGGCGTACGCCTTCGCGGTGGTCTTGATGGAACGGGTGCCGAGAGACGCGGCGCGCGCCTCCAGGCCGACCGCGTCGACGCCGGGCAGCCCGTGCAGGAAGCGGCGCAGCGTGCTGTCGGACGCGGTGACATCCGAGAGTGCGTGAGCTGTGGGTGCGGTAGTGGGCATGGTCACCAGACGAGCATATCTACGCGCGTAGCAGCTGTACAGCCCCGATGCTCGTCTCCCGTCCCGGGATCACGGATGAGCGCCGGTTCCGGGGCGCGTGGCGGCACCGCCGCCGGTGTCATGCAGACTGGGCGCATGACCACCCCCGACCACCAGTCACCCGCGCCACAGCCCCCGGTCCCGACCGTCGGGGACCGGATCTACCGCTCGCCCATGGGGCTCGTGGGCGGCGTGCTGCTGCTCGTCGTCGTCGGCTGGCTCGGCTCCGACGCACTGTTCCACGGCCACGGCCGCGCGCCGTGGCTGGCGCTCGCCGCGATGATCCTGATCGTGCCGCTGGTGATCGCCTTCACGCTCCGCCCGGCGGTCTTCGCGGGCGAGGACCGGCTGCGGGTGCGCAACCCCTTCCGGGTGATCGTCCTGCCCTGGGGCGAGGTGGCCGCGCTGCGCTCCGGCTACTCCAACGAGGTCGTCGCGAAGTCCGGCGGCACGTACCAGCTGTGGTCGGTTCCCGTGTCGCTGCGGGCCCGCAAGAAGGCGCAGATGCACAAGTCGCGGGCGGCGGCGGAGGCGGCGCGCGGCGGGGAGCAGACGCGCCGCGGCTTCGGTGGCGCGGGCACTCGGACCGGACCGACCCGCGCGGAGACCGACCAGGTCATGGACACTCTGCGGGAGCTGCTGGACCGGCGCGGCGCGGCGGAGTCGGCGCAGGGGGAGGTCACCGTGCGCTGGGCGTACGAGGTGATCGCGCCCACGCTGGCGGGCGCGGTGTTGCTGCTGATCCTGCTGGTCACGGGGTGAGGTTCGCCGGGCGCCCGGTGCGGCCGCCCGGTGGGACACGGTCCGCTGGTCGCGGGTGCGGGCGGGGGCGGCCGCCGGTCACAGCGAGCGGCAGCGCGGGCTGTGGATGGTGCGTGAGCCTCCGCCGCCGTACGTCCTGGACGGATGGAACCTGCTGCTGAAGTCCATGGGGATGTCCAGCGCGAAGAAGTTCTTTCCGTCCCCCGTCCGCGCGCGCAGGCGGATCCGGTGCTCGGCCACCGGCACCGCCTCGGGCAGCCGCAGGATCCACGTCTGCTTCCACCGCCCGGCGGGGGGCCTGGGGTCACCCGGCAGGCGCGCGCCCAGGTGCGCCAGCAGCTCGGGCAGCCGGTACCACCTGTCCAGCATCTTCACCGGACCGAACTTCATGATCACGTTGCAGGTGACCCGGGTCAGGTCGACGGCCTCCTTGAGGTGGCCCTCCATCTCGCAGCGGACCTGGTGCCCGAGCCACGGCAGTGCGGGTGTCAGCGTGATGGTGAGGATGTCCAGGACGTACGTGTCGTCGCTGACGTCTTCCACCAGACCCACAGTCATCTCACTCACCCCGCGGTGTCTCGAATAACTGACGCCCTCGGGCCGCGCCCCGGTCATCCCCGGGAGCAGGGGCAGCGGCCCTTGGCACGCGTCTTGCGCCGCTCCCCACCCGTTCAGGGGTGGGGAGCGAGGGGACGGAAGCCGACGGCGGTCGCGTCGGGACAGGCACCGACGACGCGGCGCGCTCCGGCGGACACCACCGGACGGCCGGGCCGGTGAGCGAAAGGAAGGCCGCCCGGACATCCGGCGTACGGCGCCTCGTGTCCGGTTCCGGTGGGATGCGCACGGCACGCGGGCCGTCGGACAATGGCCGGGACTGGGGCTCCGGCCCGATTCCGGCGGGCCGGAGCCCCGTATCGTGCGGCGGGCCGCGGGCTACTTCCCGCCGTTCCCGCCGTTCCCGCCGTCGCCGTCCCAGCCGTCCCAGCCGTCCCAGCCGTCCCAGTGGTGGATGACGCGGAAGCTGGCCACCACGCCGTCCTTGATGTGGATGCCGTCGACCCGCCTGACGTGCACGCCTTCCGAGGAGCTGTGGGGTCCGACGGTGGCGATGGGGGCACCGTTGTCGCAGACCACCCCGCGGAAGACCTCGACGGTGTTGTGGCTGTCGTTGCGGATGTTCAGGCTCCGGGCGCCCAGACCGCTGACCACGGTGACGCAGTCGCCCGGCTCGGCGGAGTACGACCGCTCGTTGATCTGGATCCGGCCCCAGTCCCAGCCCCGGCGGCCGCCCTCGCGGCCCTCGTTGCCCTTGCCCGGCCCGGCTTCGACACCGAGGGGCGCCGCGGGGGCGAGGACCGGGGCCGGCTGGGATGCCGGGGTGGAGGCCGCCGAGGCGTAGGTGATGCCGGTCGCGGCCAGGGCGGCGGCGGACGCGACACCAGTGGTGACCACGGTGGAACGGGGGAGCTTCATATCGCTTCTCCTGTCTCCGGTTTCCGGGATACCGGCCCTTCAGCCGGCTCGTGAGTAAAAGTACCCAGACCAGTCATATAGGTCATATAGGAAGACAGGTTTTAGGGGCCGATCGAGGTATTTTTCGCGTGATGCGCAGCCTTTCGAGGATGCCGACGGCCCATCAAATTGCCGTAATTAAAAGAAGATTGACCGACTATTAGGCCTTTTGGCGTATTTTCTGACGCCTGCTCACCTCCGTCGTGTCGCCGCGTGTCTCACCGCGCCGCAGCGTGTCGCTGCGGCGGCATGGACGAGTCGTGCTAGAGGGGGACGCCGCACTCGATCCGGTCGGCCGCCGAGCGCGCGACCACGCCGCGAGGGGCGAAGAGCCGTTCTCTGTGAGGGAGTTGAGGAAGTCGCGGGGACGACGACATGGGGTGCCCCGGGCCGGGGCACCCCATGTCGTCAGCGGTGTCGTACGGGTCAGATGCCGGCGGCCGCCGACAGGTCCCGCTTGATCGCGGTGAGGAGTTCCGTCGCGCGGGCGCGGGCGGCCGGAAGCGCCGCGTGGTCCGCGACCGGCACGACGACCTCGAGGTAGCACTTCAGCTTCGGCTCGGTGCCGCTCGGGCGGACGATCACGCGGGCGCCGTCGAGGGTGTAGCGCAGGCCGTCCGTGGGCGGCAGCTTCTCCGTGCCCCGGGTGAGGTCCTCGGCGCGCACGACGGCCAGGCCCGCCAGCTCGGTCGGCGGCTGCTCGCGCAGGCGGCGCATCGCGTCCGCGATGAGCGAGAGGTCCTCCACCCGCACCGACAGCTGGTCGGTGGCATGCAGGCCGTGCTCCACGGCCAGGTCGTCGAGCAGGTCGAGGAGCGTACGGCCCTCCTCCTTGAGCTGTGAGGCCAGCTCGGTGACGAGGAGCGCCGCCGTGATGCCGTCCTTGTCGCGTACGCCCTCCGGGTCGACGCAGTAGCCGAGGGCCTCCTCGTAGCCGTAGCGCAGGCCGTCCACGCGGGCGATCCACTTGAAGCCGGTCAGTGTCTCCTCGTGGGGGAGGCCCGCCTTCCCGGCGATCCGGCCGAGGAGGGAGGAGGAGACGATCGACTCGGCGAAGGTGCCCCGCGCGCCGCGCCGGACCAGGTGGGCGGCGAGCAGGGCGCCGACCTCGTCGCCGCGCAGCATGCGCCAGTCGGCGCCGTCCCTGACGGCCACCGCGCAGCGGTCGGCGTCGGGGTCGTTGGCGATGACCAGGTCCGGGTCGGTGGCGCGGGCCCGGGCGAACGCCAGGTCCATCGCGCCCGGCTCCTCCGGGTTCGGGAAGGCGACCGTCGGGAAGTCCGGGTCGGGCTCGGCCTGTTCGGCGACCAGCACCGGCTCCGGGAAGCCGGCCCGGGCGAAGGCGGCCAGCAGGACGTCCTTGCCGACGCCGTGCATCGCCGTGTAGACCGTGCGGGCGGTGCGGGGGGAGCCTTCGGCCAGTACGGCGTCCGTACGGGCCAGATAGGCGTCCAGGACCGCGTCGTCCAGGGTCTCCCAGCCGGCGTCCGGGCGGGGCACGTCGTGCAGGGAGACGATCGCGTCGATCTCGGCGGCGATCCCCGCGTCGGCGGGCGGCACGATCTGGGAGCCGTCGCCGAGGTAGACCTTGTAGCCGTTGTCCCGGGGCGGGTTGTGGCTGGCGGTGACCTCGACACCCGCGACCGCGCCGAGATGCCGTATGGCGTACGCCAGGACCGGGGTGGGCAGCGGGCGGGGGAGTACGGCGGCGCGCAGGCCGGCGCCGGTCATCACGGCGGCGGTGTCGCGCGCGAAGTCGGCGGACTTGTGGCGGGCGTCGTAGCCGATGACGACGAGTCCACCGGTGTGGCCGTCCTTCCTGAGGTACGCGGCGAGGCCGGCGGCTGCCCTGATGACGACGCTTCGGTTCATGCGCATGGGGCCTGCGCCGAGTTCGCCCCGCAGGCCGGCGGTGCCGAACTGGAGCGTGCCGCTGAAGCGGGCGGACAGCTCCGCTGTGTCACCGGCGTCGATCAGCTTGGCCAGTTCTTCGCGAGTCTCCGTGTCCGGGTCCTCGGCGAGCCAGGCCTCGGCCCTGCTGATGAGATCGTCGTGCACCTTGGGATCAACCTCTCCGTGTTTGCCTGGTCCACTGGGGGCTCCGCCCCCAGACCCCCGTGTGCCCACCCACCCGGAACGGTCGGCCGGAAAGCGGGCGGATGGGCTCGGCGGCGTTTACAGCTTGCCCAGCAGGCGGCCCAGCAGTTCGCCCATGCGTGCCGCCGAGTCGCGGCCCGCCTGGAGGACCTCCTCGTGGTTGAGGGGCTCGCCGGTCATGCCGGCCGCCAGGTTGGTGACCAGGGAGATGCCCAGCACCTCGGCGCCCGCCTCGCGTGCGGCGATGGCCTCCAGGACCGTGGACATGCCGACCAGGTCCGCGCCGATGACGCGGGCCATGCGGATCTCGGCCGGGGTCTCGTAGTGCGGGCCGGGGAACTGCGCGTAGACGCCCTCCTCCAGGGAGGGGTCGATCTCCTTGCACAGGGCGCGCAGGCGGGGGGAGTACAGGTCGGTCAGGTCGACGAAGTTGGCGCCGACGATCGGGGAGGTCGCCGTCAGGTTGATGTGATCGCTGATCAGGACCGGCTGGCCGGGGCGCATGCCCTCGCGCAGACCGCCGCAGCCGTTGGTGAGGACCACCGTCTTGCAGCCGGCGGCGACGGCGGTGCGGACGCCGTGGGCCACGGCGGCGACGCCACGGCCCTCGTAGTAGTGGGTGCGGCCCAGGAAGACCAGGGCGCGCTTGTCACCGATGGAGTACGAGCGGATCTTGCCGCCGTGCCCCTCGACGGCCGGCGGGGGGAAGCCGGGCAGCTCGGTGACCTGGAACTCGGCGTCGGGTGCGCCCAGGGCGTCGACGGCCGGAGCCCAGCCGGAGCCCATCACGAGGGCGACGTCGTGGGTCTCGGCGCCGGTCAGTTCGCGCAGGCGCGCGGCGGCGGCGTCGGCGGCGGCGTACGGGTCGCCCTGGATGTCGTCCGGAAGAAGAGATGCGTTCACGTGGACGAGAGTAGCCGCTCTTCGCCTACGCGCGTAGATGACAGACGTCACGGGATGGCGATCGTTGTCTTGTCGTTTCCGACGAGACCCGCGTCAGGGGGACGCCGGGGCCGGCAGGGTCAGCAGGGACGTTTGCGGAGTTCCATCACATAGTCGTGGGGCGCCCCGGCGGACTCCGCCGCGTCGGCGATCTCGCCCAGGTAGCGGGCGGAGGGCAGGCCGCCCTCGTAGGCGTTGAGCACGTACGTCCACGCCGCCTCCTCGCCGTCCAGGGTGTGCACGCGCACCCGTACCCGGCGGTAGACGTCGTCGCCGACGCCCTCCCACCGGTCGAGGGACTCCTCGTCCAGGGGTGCGATGTCGTACAGCCCGACGAAGACCTGCGCGAGCGGATCCTCGACGATCGTCGCGAGCGCGCCCTCCCAGCCCAGGTGCTCGCCTCCGAACGTCAGCCGCCAGCCGTTCAGCCAGCCCGTGGCGCGCAGCGGGGAGTGCGGGGCGCGGAAGGACATCAGGCGCGCGTCGAGGTTGCCGGCGTACGCGGCATAGAGCGACATGGACAGAGCGTACGGCAGGGAAAGTCGCGTCACTCGCGCCCCGTACGACACTCGCGTGCGCCCCCGGGCAGTAGCACCTTGAAGCGTGCGGGACAATGGGGTACGTGACTCGGATCGTGATCATCGGTGGCGGACCCGGCGGATACGAGGCGGCCCTGGTAGCCGCCCAGCTCGGTGCGGAGGTGACCGTCGTCGACTGCGACGGTCTGGGCGGAGCGTCGGTGCTGACCGACTGCGTGCCGTCGAAGACGCTCATCGCTACGGCCGAGGTGATGACCACCTTCGACTCGTCGTACGAGGAGCTCGGGATCATCGTCGCCGACGACACCCCGCCGCTGGAGCAGGCGGCTCGGGTGGTCGGCGTGGACCTGGGGAAGGTCAACCGCCGGGTGAAGCGGCTGGCCCTCGCCCAGTCCCACGACATCACCGCCTCCGTCACCCGCGCCGGCGCCCGGGTCATGCGCGGGCGCGGCCGGCTGGAGGGCATGCAGGCCCTCGACGGGTCCCGGAAGGTCGTCGTCACCGCCGCCGACGGCACCGAGGAGACCCTCACCGCCGACGCCGTCCTCATCGCCACCGGCGGTCACCCGCGCGAGCTGCCCGACGCCCAGCCCGACGGCGAGCGCATCCTGAACTGGACCCAGGTCTACGACCTCACCGAGCTGCCGGAAGAGCTGATCGTTGTCGGCTCCGGCGTGACCGGTGCCGAGTTCGCCGGTGCCTATCAGGCGCTGGGGTCCAAGGTCACCCTCGTCTCCTCCCGGGACCGCGTGCTGCCGGGTGAGGACCCCGACGCCGCCGCCGTGCTGGAGGACGTCTTCCGGCGCCGCGGCATGAACGTCATGGCCCGCTCCCGTGCCGCCTCCGCCAAGCGGGTCGGGGACCGGGTGGAGGTCACGCTGGCCGACGGCCGGGTCATCAGCGGCACCCACTGCCTCATGGCCGTCGGCGCCATCCCGAACAGCGCCGGGCTCGGCCTGGAGGGGGCCGGCGTGAAGCTGCGCGACTCGGGTCACATCTGGACCGACAAGGTGTCCAGGACGACCGCTCCCGGCGTGTACGCGGCCGGTGACGTGACCGGAGTCTTCGCGCTCGCCTCCGTCGCCGCCATGCAGGGACGTATCGCCATGTACCACTTCCTCGGCGACGCGGTGGCCCCGCTGAACCTGAAGACGGTCTCGTCGAACGTCTTCACCGACCCCGAGATCGCGACCGTCGGCTACACGCAGGCGGACGTGGACGCGGGCAAGATCGACGCCCGGGTGGTGAAGCTGCCGTTGCTGCGCAACCCGCGCGCGAAGATGCAGGGCATCCGGGACGGCTTCGTGAAGATCTTCTGCCGTCCGGGTACGGGCATCGTGGTCGGCGGTGTGGTCGTGGCGCCCCGCGCCTCGGAACTGATCCACCCCATCTCGATCGCCGTCGACAACAATCTGACGGTCGAACAGATCGCGAACGCGTTCACGGTGTACCCCTCCCTTTCGGGGTCGATCGCGGAGGTGGCCCGCCAGCTCCACACCCGCAAGGCCGGCGTGGAGGCCTGACGGCCGGTTTCGACTTCCCGCTGGTCACGGGGAGTTGCCGCGTTTGCGTACGGCATAGTCGGGGCGGATAGGTCCTATACCACTTCCCGCCCTGCCATGCGAACAACTTCTGTTATTCGGCGCAAACTGCTGAAACCAGACGGTCGCTGGGGTTACTGTCAGTTTCGTGTTCGCTGCTGAACGTCGCCAATTGATCCTCGAAATGGTGCGAGCGAACGGTGCCGTGTCGCTCCGTGAGCTCGCCCGCGTCGTCCAGACCTCCGAAGTGACCGTACGGCGGGACGTGCGGGCACTGGAGGCAGAAGGACTCCTCGACCGCCGGCACGGCGGTGCGGTACTGCCGGGCGGGTTCACGCGGGAGTCCGGCTTTCCGCAGAAGTCCCATCTCGCGACCGCCGAGAAGACGGCCATCGCCGACCTCGCGGCGGGCCTCGTCGAAGAAGGCGAGGCCATCGTGGTCGGTGCCGGTACGACCACGCAGGAGCTGGCCCGCCGGCTCGCGCGGGTGCCGGGGCTGACCGTCGTCACCAACTCGTTGTTGGTCGCCCAGGCGTTGGCCCATGCCAACCGGGTGGAGGTCGTGATGACCGGCGGCACCCTGCGCGGCTCCAACTACGCCCTCGTCGGCTCCGGCGCGGAGCAGTCCCTGCAGGGGCTGAGAGTGTCCAAGGCCTTCCTCTCCGGGAGCGGGCTCACCGCCGAACGCGGGCTGTCCACCTCCAACATGCTCTCGGCGTCCGTCGACCGGGCCCTCGTCCAGGCCGCCGCGGAGGTGGTGGTCCTCGCCGACCACACCAAGCTCGGCACGGACACGATGTTCCAGACCGTGCCGACCGACCTCATCACCCGCCTGGTCACCGACGAGCCTCCCGTCCACGACGACCGCGCCGCCACCGAGCTGCAGGCCCTTGCCGACCAGGGGGTGCAGATCGCCGTGGCGGGGGCGAACGGAGCCCCTCCGGGGGGTGAGCAGGCCCCGGCGCGGCGCGCTCCCCTGCCGGGGCCACGCAGGGGACATGTGGCCCTCCGCTCGGGGCCGGGGCTGGAGCCGACGGGGGTGGAGCGGGGGCGCGTCGCCGATCTGCGGCGGCGTTAGCTCTCCGGCTCGCGCCCCGCGGCGCGGCCGCCGATCGATACAGCCCCGCTCCCCTGGGGGAGTTACGGCCGGCCTTGCTGAAAACGGAACGCCCGGCAGACCGATCGAAGTCGGTCCACCGGGCGTCACGGTGAAGCGTGCCGTCAGTCCTTGATCTCACAGATCGCCGCGCCGGAGGTGACGGACGCGCCGACCTCCGCGCTCAGGCCCTTGATGGTGCCCGCCTTGTGGGCGTTCAGCGGCTGCTCCATCTTCATGGCCTCCAGGACGACGACCAGGTCGCCCTCCTTGACCTCCTGGCCCTCCTCGACCGCGACCTTGACGATCGTGCCCTGCATCGGGGAGGCGAGGGTGTCGCCGGAGGCGACGGGGCCGGACTTCTTGGCCGCGCGGCGCTTCGGCTTGGCGCCGGCCGCGAGGCCCGTGCGGGCCAGGGACATGCCGAGGGAGGACGGGAGGGAGACCTCCAGGCGCTTGCCGCCGACCTCGACGACGACCGTCTCGCGGCCCGTCTCCTCCTCCGCCTCGACATCGGCGGGGGCGGCGAACGGCTTGATCTCGTTGACGAACTCGGTCTCGATCCAGCGGGTGTGGACCGTGAACGGGTCGGTGGAGCCGGTGAGTTCGGGGGCGAACGCCGGGTCCTTGACCACCGCGCGGTGGAAGGGGATGGCGGTGGCCATGCCCTCGACCTGGAACTCGTCCAGGGCGCGGGCGGCGCGCTGGAGGGCTTCCTCGCGGGTACGGCCGGTGACGATCAGCTTGGCGAGCAGGGAGTCCCAGGCGGGGCCGATCACGCTGCCGGACTCCACGCCGGCGTCCAGGCGGACGCCCGGGCCGGACGGCGGGGCGAACGTGGTGACCGTGCCCGGGGCGGGCAGGAAGTTGCGGCCGGGGTCCTCGCCGTTGATGCGGAACTCGAAGGAGTGGCCGCGCAGGGCCGGGTCGTCGTAGCCGAGTTCCTCGCCGTCGGCGATACGGAACATCTCGCGTACGAGGTCGATGCCGGTGACCTCCTCGGTGACCGGGTGCTCGACCTGCAGGCGGGTGTTGACCTCCAGGAAGGAGATCGTGCCGTCCTGGCCGACCAGGAACTCGCAGGTGCCCGCGCCCTCGTAGCGGGCCTCCTTCAGGATGGCCTTGGAGGCGCGGTACAGCTCGGCGACCTGCTCCTCGGAGAGGAAGGGGGCCGGGGCCTCCTCCACCAGTTTCTGGTGGCGGCGCTGCAGGGAGCAGTCACGGGTGGAGACGACGACCACGTTGCCGTGCTTGTCCGCCAGGCACTGGGTCTCCACGTGCCGGGGGCGGTCCAGGTAGCGCTCGACGAAGCACTCGCCGCGGCCGAAGGCGGCGACCGCCTCGCGGACGGCCGAGTCGTAGAGCTCGGGGACCTCTTCGAGGGTGCGGGCGACCTTCAGGCCGCGGCCGCCGCCGCCGAAGGCGGCCTTGATCGCGATGGGCAGGCCGTGCTGCTCGGCGAAGGCCACGACCTCCTCGGCGCCGCTCACCGGGTCGGGGGTGCCGGCCACCAGGGGGGCGCCGGCGCGCTGGGCGATGTGCCGGGCGGCGACCTTGTCGCCGAGGTCGCGGATCGCCTGCGGGGGCGGGCCGATCCAGATCAGGCCGGCGTCGAGGACGGCCTGGGCGAAGTCGGCGTTCTCCGAGAGGAAGCCGTACCCCGGATGGATGGCGTCCGCGCCGGACTCGCGGGCGGCGTTCAGGACCTTTTCGATGTCCAGGTAGCTGGTGGCCGGGGTGTCACCGCCCAGGGCGAACGCCTCATCCGCGGCGCGGACATGCAGAGCGTCCCGGTCCGGGTCGGCGTAGACGGCCACGCTCGCGATCCCGGCGTCCCGGCAGGCCCGGGCCACGCGGACAGCGATTTCGCCACGGTTGGCGATGAGCACCTTGCGCACGATTGAGGCTCCCTCCTTGAAACAAGCCGAGTTTAGGGACTGCCGACACGGCACTTCGACCCATCCCCAATGGTGAGCTTGCCCACACGGAGCGTGATTCGAGGCGCGCTCGACCCGCGAAAAGCCTTGTCGCACCTCGGTACGCAGGGCTCCTCCCGGAAACCCTAGCCCCGTCATGTGGTCAAGGTCTCTGTGAGGGCGTGCTGCGGCCCACTCGGTTTCTTTGTCGAGTCCCTACGAATGGCCCAATGATTCTTTGCTGCTGCGCGAACCCTTGTCCCGGGGTTTACCCGTTAGTAGCGTTCACGACGACTCGAACGTACCTGGAGTAACAGCAGCGTGGCTTGAGAGTGGGTGGGGACCGGTGGTGCGCAGACCGGTGGCATGGGTCGTGGCGGTCGTTCTTCTGGCGGAGGCGTTCTTCATCGCGGCGCTGAACTGGTTCCTCGGCGTGGTCGTCGACCGGCAGAAGATGTCCCTGGCCGGCCTCGATCCGAACGTGATGTCGATGTCCTCGAAGATCGGCGGGCTCGTCTTCGGCCTCTACTTCGCGCTGTGCGCGCTGGTGGCCCTCCTGGTCGCGATACGCAACCGCGCCCCCGCGGGCTTCGGCCGCGTCCTGCTGATCAGCGCTGCGGTCGTGCACGGCCTGCTGGGCGCCTTCGCCTGGGGCCTGGTCGGCTGGACGGCGTTCCTGTTCATGGTGGTGGTGCTCGGCCTCGTCGTCCTGCTGCTGATGACGTACGACCGTGACGGCGGCCCGCAGTCGGCCGCCCCCGGCGACGGGGCGGGGGCGGGAGGGGGCCCGGAGGCCGCCGCAGAGCCGGCCGAGGTCCCGGCCGGCTCGGCCGCACCCGCCCCCCGTACGGACGAGCCGCAGGACGGGGACGGCGGGGACGACGAGCCGCAGGACGCCGTGCCCGCCCAGGTCACTCGGCCGGTGACCACAACTCCGTGATGCCGACGCCCAGTTCGGCCAGCAGCTTGCGCACCAGGGGCAGGCTGATGCCGATCACGTTGCCGTGGTCGCCCTCGATGCCCTCGATGAACGGCGCCGAACGGCCGTCCAGGGTGAAGGCCCCGGCGACGTAGAGGGGTTCGCCGGAGGCCACGTACGCCGCGATCTCCTCGTCGGTCGGTTCGCCGAAGCAGACCACGGTGGAGGCGATGCCGGAGACGTACCGCTTGGCGCTCGTGTCCCAGACGCAGTGGCCCGTCTGGAGGGTCCCGGCGCGCCCGCGCATCGCCTTCCAGCGGGCGGTCGCCTCCTCGGCGTCGGCGGGCTTGCCGAGGGCGTGCCCGTCCAGCTCCAGCACCGAGTCGCAGCCGATCACCAGGGCGCCCTGCGCCTCCGGCTTCGCCGCCACCACCGAGGCCTTCGCCTCGGCCAGGGCGAGCGCCAGCTCCGCCGGGGTGGGGGCGGTGAGGGCGTCTTCGTCGACGCCGCTCACGATCACCTCGGGCTCGAGGCCGGCCTGCCTCAGGAGGCCCAGGCGGGCGGGGGACCGGGAGGCGAGGATCAGGCGTCGGCGTGGCTTGGCAGTCATGCGGTCAGACTAGCCCCGTCGCCGCGCTAGCTCAGGCCGACCACGACCATGGTCAGGATCATGGCCAGGGCCATGAGAAAGCCGAGCCGCCGGAGCATGTCATGCGCGTCGCGCATGTCCTCCGGCGGCTCGTCCTCGGGGTCTGACCACAGCATTCGTCCAGCGTGCGGCCGGGCGGAGGCCGGGCGCCTGAGTACTGCTACTCAAGTTGGAGCGTTGCGCCTCAGCTCGGCCAGTAGGTGCGGGTCCAGGACGCCGGCCCGGGCTTGGGCAGATGGGCGGCGGCGATCCTGCCCGGGTCGGACCACGCGTCCCTCGGGCCCTTCGCGCCGGGCGGTGTCGCTGCTGCCGCCGCGGCGCGGGCGCGGACCACCGCCAGGGCGGCGGCCAGCTCCTCCGGGGTCGGGTTGCCCCGTACGACTCTGATCGTCACAGCGGCTCCTTACAGGGGGATGTTGCCGTGCTTCTTCGGAGGCAGGGATTCCCGCTTCGTGCGCAGCTGACGCAGGCCGCGGACGATGTGCGCGCGGGTGTCGGACGGCATGATCACCGCGTCGATGTAGCCGCGCTCGGCCGCGATGTAGGGGTTGAGGAGGGTGTCCTCGTACTCCTGGATCAGCCGGGCCCGGGTGGCCTCGCCGTTTCCGGCGGACTCCGCCTCGGCGATGGTGCGGCGGTGCAGGATGTTGACGGCGCCCTGGGCGCCCATGACGGCGATCTGGGCGGTCGGCCAGGCCAGGTTGAGGTCCGCGCCCAGGTGCTTGGAGCCCATGACGTCGTAGGCGCCGCCGAAGGCCTTGCGGGTGATGACCGTGATGAGCGGGACGGTGGCCTCGGCGTAGGCGTAGATCAGCTTGGCGCCGCGCCGGATGATGCCGGTGTGCTCCTGGTCGACGCCCGGCAGGAAGCCGGGGACGTCCACGAAGGTCAGCACCGGGATGTTGAAGGCGTCGCAGGTGCGCACGAACCGGGCGGCCTTCTCGGAGGCGTCGATGTCCAGGCAGCCGGCGAACTGCATCGGCTGGTTGGCGACGATGCCGACGGGGTAGCCCTCGACACGCCCGAAGCCGGTGACCATGTTCGGCGCGAACAGCGCCTGGGTCTCGAAGAACTCGCCGTCGTCCAGGACGTGTTCGACCACCGTGCGGATGTCGTACGGCTGGTTCGCGCTGTCCGGGACGACGGTGTCCAGCTCGCGGTCCTCGTCGGTGACGGTGAGGTCCGCCTCCTCCGGGAACACCGGGGCCTCGCTGAGGTTGTTGGACGGCAGGTACGACAGCAGCTGCTTGACGTACTCGATGGCGTCCTTCTCGTCGCCCGCCATGTGGTGGGCCACACCGGAGACCGCGTTGTGGGTGCGGGCGCCGCCCAGTTCCTCGAAGCCGACGTCCTCGCCGGTGACCGTCTTGATGACGTCGGGGCCGGTGATGAACATGTGCGAGGTCTGGTCGACCATGACCGTGAAGTCGGTGATGGCCGGGGAGTACACCGCGCCGCCCGCGCAGGGCCCGACGACCAGCGAGATCTGGGGAATGACTCCGCTGGCGTGGGTGTTGCGGCGGAAGATCTCGCCGTAGGCGCCCAGAGAGGCGACGCCCTCCTGGATCCGGGCGCCGCCGGAGTCGTTGATGCCGATGACCGGGCAGCCGGTCTTCAGCGCGAAGTCCATGACCTTGACGATCTTCTGGCCGTAGACCTCGCCGAGGGCGCCGCCGAAGACGGTGAAGTCCTGCGAGAAGACGGCGACGGGCCGTCCGTCGACGGTGCCGTACCCGGTGACGACACCGTCGCCGTACGGCCGGTTCCGCTCCAGGCCGAAGTTCGTGGACCGGTGCCGGGCGAACTCGTCGAGCTCGACGAAGGAGCCCTCGTCGAGCAGCAGCTCGATCCGCTCACGGGCCGTCAGCTTGCCCTTGGCGTGCTGCTTTTCGACGGCGCGTTCCGAGCCGGCGTGCGTCGCCTCGTGGATGCGGCGCTGGAGATCCGCGAGCTTGCCCGCGGTGGTGTGGATATCGATCCCTTGAGTCTCGTGGATCTCTTGACGCTCTTCCGGCTCGGACATCGGGATGCGGCTCCCTGCCTGCTCAAAAGGGGGGACGGTTACTCATCCGTAGAGTAGTGCTGGGCCTGTGGGTCGGCAGTGCGGCGTTTCCCACACCTAGGGTGACTTGCATGACGCCGCACAATGCATCAGACGACAGCCGCTGGTCCGACCTGGACCGTCCGCCCCTGAACGCCGCGGCACTGCGGCGCGCGCTGGTCGGGGAGGGGAGGCTGTACAGCGCGGTGGACGTGGTGCAGCGCACCGGCTCCACCAACTCCGACCTGGTCGCCCGGGCCGCCGCCGGGAAGGCGGACGAGGGGGCGGTGCTGGTGGCGGAGGAACAGACGGCGGGCAAGGGGCGCCTGGACCGACGGTGGACGGCGCCGGCGCGCTCGGGATTGTTCTTCTCCGTCTTCCTGCGGCCCGCCGAGGTGCCGGTGGCCCGGTGGGGCTGGCTGCCGCTGCTCACGGGCGTCGCCGTGGCGACCGGGCTGTCCCGGGCGGCGGGCGTCGACACGGCCCTGAAGTGGCCGAACGACCTGCTGGTGACCGTGGCGGGCGAGGAGCGCAAGGCCGGGGGCATCCTCGCCGAGCGGGCCGGTGAGGACGGTGTGGTCATCGGCGTCGGCATCAACGTCACGCTCCGGGCGGAGGAACTGCCGGTGCCGCAGGCGGGGTCGCTGGCGCTGGCGGGCGCGGTGAGCACGGACCGCGATCCGCTGCTGCGGGCGGTGCTGCGGGCACTGGAGGACTGGTACGGGCGGTGGCGGGACGCCGGGGGCGACCCCGCGGTGAGCGGTCTGCAGGAGACGTACGCGGCGGGCTGCGCGACGCTCGGGCGCACCGTGCGGGCCGAGCTGCCCGGGGAGCGTTCGATCGTGGGCGAGGCGGTGGCGGTCGACGGGGACGGGCGGCTGGTCATCGCCACGGGGGCGGGCGTGCAGGAGCCCGTGGGGGCGGGGGACATCGTGCACCTGCGTCCTGCGTAGGGGTACGGCGGTGGCGGTGCGACCAGCCGTGACGGAGCCGCGGTCGGCGACGGACGGGGCACCCCCGGACCTGGCCCGATGCGGGGTCTGGGGGCGCAGCCCCCGGGGTGGCCCGGCACCGGCACCGGGAAGCGCGGCCGGTGCGGGGAGGTGGACCGTCGGCCGGACCCGACGGAGTGAGCTGGCGCACACCTGCCGTAGAGTTGAGGCCGGTCGATACCTGACCGCGGCAGATCGGAAGGGCAGCAGGCGTGACCGTCGACGACACGGGCTCCGGCGCGGACGCGGACGGCCGGGTGGACCCTCTCCAGGAGCGGGGGGACGCCCACGCCGCCGAACCCGGCGAGGACCCGCTGGCCTTGCGTCTCGAACAGCTCATCCTGGGCGCCGAGCGCCGCTACACGCCGTTCCAGGCGGCCCGCAGCGCCGGTGTCTCCATGGAGCTGGCGTCCCGGTTCTGGCGGGCCATGGGCTTCGCCGACATCGGGCAGGCCAAGGCGCTCACCGAGGCCGACGTGCTCGCTCTGCGCCGGCTCGCCGGTCTCGTCGAGGCGGGGCTGCTCAGCGAGGCCATGGCGGTGCAGGTGGCCCGGTCCACCGGGCAGACCACCGCCCGTTTGGCCGAGTGGCAGATGGATTCCTTCCTGGAGGGCCTGACCGAGCCGCCCGAGCCCGGGATGACCCGCACCGAGGTGACGTACCCGATCGTCGAGCTGCTCCTGCCCGAGCTGGAGGAGTTCCTGGTCTACGTCTGGCGCCGCCAGCTCGCCGCCTCGGCCGGGCGGGTCGTGCAGTCGGCGGACGACGAGGAGATGGTCGACCGGCGGCTCGCCGTCGGCTTCGCCGACCTCGTCGGGTTCACCCGGCTGACCCGCCGGATGGAGGAGGAAGAGCTCGGCGAGCTGGTCGAGGCGTTCGAGACCACCGCCGCCGACCTGGTGGCCGCGCGCGGCGGACGGCTCATCAAGACCCTCGGCGACGAGGTGCTGTACGCGGCGGACGACTCCGGTACGGCCGCGGACATCGCGCTGCGGCTGGTGGAGACGCTGGCGAACGACGAGACGATGCCCGAGCTGCGGGTCGGCATGGCGTTCGGCACGGTCACCACGCGCATGGGTGATGTGTTCGGTACGACGGTGAACCTGGCCTCCCGGCTGACGTCGATAGCCCCCCGGGACGCCGTGCTGGTGGACAGCGCCTTCGCCGAGGAGCTGATCCGCACCGGCGAGGCGCCCGCCTCCGAGGCGGAGGCGGCCGAGGCCGCGGCGGCCGCCGAGAAGGAGGGCGAGGAGCCGCCGAAGTACCGCTTCGCGCTGCAGCCGATGTGGCAGCGCCCGGTGCGTGGGCTCGGCGTGGTCGAGCCCTGGCTGCTGGCCCGCCGCGACGGTCAGCCGTAGCACCCGTGGTCCGCTAGCGGCCGGCACCGTCGACCGCGTCCACGCACAGGCCCAGCACCGGTACGCACAGCCCGCCCGGGCCCTCCGGGTCCGTCGTGCCGTGGGTGGGCGCGGGGGTGGTCGGCGTGGGCCGGGTCGTCGTCGGGGCCGGGCGCGGGGCGGACGTCGTCGCCGGGGGCCGCGGTGTGGTGCCCGGGGTGGAGGCCGCAGAGGTCGGGAGGCCGGTCGCGGTCGGTACGGCGGTGCCCCCGGCCGGTTCCGTGGGCGCGGCCGGACCGCTGGGTGCGGCCGTGGGTGTCGGCGCGGGGCTCCTGCCGCCCATGACGGACGTCGGCGAGGGCAGGGCGGTGGGGCCGGCGAGGACCGTGGCGTCGGTGTGCGCCGCGTGGTCCGTGGCGCCGTCGCCCGCGCCGCCGCGGGGCTCGGCCTCCGCCGTGCCCGGGGCGCCGACCCCCGACTCCGACGAGACCCGGACCAGGCTGAGCACGCCCGCCGCCAGGGCGAGCCCGCCGGCGGCGAGCAGTACCTTGCGGGGGCGCGGTTTGCGGTGCCGCCCGCGCCGTACGGGCCCTTCTTCCTCAGCTTCCGTACGGGCCTGTGCACGTATCGGTGCCATGGTTCCCCTCCCCGGTTCCCCTTCCCGGCCACGCCCCGGGCGTGCCGTGGCGGACGCACGCTATGCGCTCCCGTGGGCGATGTGGGGTGAGACGGCCGGGATGTCACTCGAACGGGCGTAGCCCCCTGGGCTTTCCCGGGATCGGGTGCGGCTGCGATGATCGGGGCCGACAGTGCGTTAACCCGCGTTAACAGGCGAGCGGAGGGTGTCATGGGCGAGGAGCGGTTCGGGGAGTTCGTGCTGGTGCGGCGGCACGGTCATGTCGCGGAGCTGGTCATGGACCGGCCCAAGGCCATGAATGCCGTCTCCACGGAGATGGCCCGCTCCCTCTCCGCCGCGTGCACGGCGCTGGCCGGCGACCGGGACGCGCGTGTGGTGGTCCTGACCTCGTCCCACGAGCGGGCGTTCTGTGTCGGCGCGGACCTGAAGGAGCGCAACTCCTTCAGCGACGCGGATCTGCGGCGCCAGCGGCCGGTGACGCGCGGCGCGTACACCGGGGTGCTGGAGCTGCCGATGCCGACGATCGCGGCGGTGCACGGGTTCGCGCTGGGCGGGGGTTTCGAACTGGCCCTGTCCTGCGACCTGATCGTGGCCGACGGTACGGCGGTGGTGGGGCTGCCGGAGGTGTCCGTGGGGGTGATTCCCGGCGGCGGCGGTACGCAGCTGCTGCCGCGCCGGGTCGGGGCCGCGCGGGCGGCCGAGCTGATCTTCTCCGCACGGCGGGTGGAGGCGGCGGAGGCGGCCGAGCTGGGGCTGGTCGACCGGGTGGTGGAGGAGGGGCGCGACCGCGAGGAGGCGTTGTCCATGGCCGCCGGTATCGCCGCCAACTCGCCGGTCGGGCTGCGCGCCGCCAAGCGGGCCCTGCGGCTGGGGCACGGACTTGATCTGCGGGCGGGTCTCGAGGTCGAGGACGCCGCGTGGCGCACCGTGGCGTTCTCCGGGGACCGGGCGGAGGGTGTGGCGGCCTTCAACGAGAAGCGCAAGCCGGAGTGGCCGGGCGAGTGAAGCGCTCCGAAGGGCGCGCGGGACCGGTGATCCACCTGATCGCACCACCAATGTCCCGAATCCCGTAAATCATCCCTAACCTGGAGTAATGGGCGAGGACAAGCGGCTGGCAGCAGTCGTGGCGCTGGCGCAGGGCATGGCGGCGGCGCACACCCCGGCAGGGGCATGGCAGGCCGCCGCGCTCGGCGCCTGTCGAGCGCTGGACGGCAGCTTCGCCGCGCTGTCGGTGTGGGAGCGGGAGCTCGGCCGGCTGCGGGTCCTGGTGAACGTGGGGGACCGGCGCCCGGACGAGGAGGAGTTCCCCGAGTCCGAGGCCTACCCGGTGCACCAGTTCCCGGAGATCACCGAGTTCCTGCACGAGAGGTGGGCCGGAGGGGGCGGGGCGAACGCGTGGGTGGAGACCGCCGAGGGGACCGCCACCGGCACCCCCGGTTACTTCCACCGGCGGGTCGCCGCCCTGCGCCGCCGCGGCCGGGGCTGTTGTGTGGTCGCGCCGGTCGTGCTGCACGGCAGGGCCTGGGGCGAGTTGTACGTCGCCCGCGCCGTCCGGGCCCCCGTGTTCGACCGGGCCGACGCCGACTTCGCGACCGTGCTGGCCGCCGTCGTCGCCGCCGGGCTCGCGCAGACCGAGCGGCTGGAGGAGGCTCGCCGGCTCGCCTACACCGACGCGCTCACCGGACTCGCCAACCGCCGGGCCGTGGACGTACGCCTGGAGGAGGCGGTCGAGCGGCACCGTACGGAGGGCGTGGTCGTCAGCCTCGTCGTCTGCGATCTGAACGGGCTGAAGCGGGTGAACGACACGCTCGGGCACGCCGTCGGCGACCGGCTGCTGGAACGCTTCGGCTCGGTGCTGTCGTTGTGCGGTGCCATGGTGCCGGGGGCGCTGGTCGCGCGGCTCGGCGGGGACGAGTTCTGTCTGCTGGCCGTCGGGCCGCCCGCCGACGATGTCGTCAAGGCCGCCGACGAACTGTGCCGGAGAGCGGGGGAGTTGGAGCTGGGCGAAGGTGTGGCGTGCGGGGTCGCCTCGACCCAGGATCCGATCGGGGAGGTGCGGGACGCGCGCCGGCTGTTCCGGCTCGCCGACGCCGCCCAGTACCGGGCCAAGGCCCTGGGCGCCGACCGGCCGGTGGTGGCGGGGCGGGAGGGGCCGGAGGATCCGGTCGTACGGTTGGCCGACGAGCCGCCGCACATGGCGCCTGCCGAGCGGCGCCGGTTCCGCGGGCGCCGGCCGTAGGCCGGGGTCCCCACGGCTGAGGCGAAGCCCACACGGATCGGTAAGGGTCGCTCCCGTACTCCACTAGTGACATCTCCGCATTCACTGCGTACGCTCCTGAATATGGATATGCACACTGTGGTGGTGGGGACGTCGGGTGTCACGGCGTCCGACGTGCTCGCCGTGGCGCGCGGCGGTGCCCGCGTCGAGCTGTCGGCGGAAGCGGTGGCGGCCCTCGCGGCGGCCCGCGAGATCGTGGACGCGCTGGCGGCCAAGCCGGACCCGGTCTACGGCGTCTCGACCGGCTTCGGCGCCCTGGCGACCCGGCACATCAGCCAGGAACTGCGCGCCCAGCTGCAGCGCAACATCGTCCGCTCGCACGCCGCCGGCATGGGCCCGCGGGTCGAGCGCGAGGTCGTACGGGCCCTGATGTTCCTGCGGCTGAAGACCGTCTGCTCCGGGCACACCGGCGTCCGGCCCGAGGTCGCGCAGACCATGGCGGACGTGCTCAACGCCGGGATCACCCCGGTCGTGCACGAGTACGGCTCCCTCGGCTGCTCCGGCGACCTGGCCCCGCTGTCCCACTGCGCCCTGACCCTCATGGGCGAGGGGGACGCGGAGGGGCCCGACGGCACCGTCGCCCCCGCCGGTGAGCTGCTCGCCGAGCACGGGATCAAGCCGGTCGAGCTGCGCGAGAAGGAGGGCCTGGCCCTCCTCAACGGCACCGACGGCATGCTCGGCATGCTGGTCATGGCCCTCGCCGACCTCGACACCCTCTACAAGTCCGCCGACGTCACCGCCGCCCTCAGCCTGGAGGCGCTGCTCGGCACCGACAAGGTGCTGGCGCCCGAGCTGCACGCGATCCGCCCGCACCCGGGGCAGGGCGCCTCCGCCGCCAACATGCTGGCGGTGCTGAAGGGTTCGCAGCTCACCGGGCACCACCAGGACGACGCCCCGCGCGTCCAGGACGCCTACTCCGTGCGCTGTGCCCCGCAGGTCGCCGGTGCCGGGCGCGACACCATGGCGCACGCCCGGCTGGTCGCCGAGCGGGAGCTGGCCTCCGCGGTCGACAACCCGGTCGTGCTGCCCGACGGCCGTGTGGAGTCCAACGGCAACTTCCACGGCGCGCCCGTGGCCTACGTCCTGGACTTCCTCGCCATCGCGGCGGCCGACCTCGGCTCCATCGCCGAGCGCCGCACCGACCGGCTGCTGGACAAGAACCGCAGCCACGGTCTGCCGCCGTTCCTCGCCGACGACGCCGGAGTCGACTCCGGGCTGATGATCGCCCAGTACACGCAGGCCGCGCTCGTCAGCGAGATGAAGCGGCTCGCCGTACCGGCCTCCGCGGACTCCATCCCGTCCTCCGCCATGCAGGAGGACCACGTGTCCATGGGCTGGTCCGCCGCGCGCAAGCTGCGCACCGCGGTCGGCAACCTCACCCGGATCATCGCCGTCGAGCTGTACGCGGCCACCCGCGCCATAGAGCTGCGCGAGGGCCTCACCCCGGCGCCCGCCTCCCAGGCCGTGATCGAGGCCGTGCGCGCCGCCGGTGTGCAGGGCCCGGGCCCGGACCGGTTCCTGGCGCCCGACCTGGCCGCCGCCGACGCGTTCGTGCGCGGCGGTCACCTCGTCACCGCGGTGGAGGCCGTCACCGGCCCGCTGCAGTAACGTCTCCGCACAACACCAGGGACCCTGCCGTGTGCAGGGTCCCTGGTGTTGTGTCACTTCAGCTTGGCCTGCTGCGCGGTGACGACCTCGGGCGACACGGTGTACGCCTTCCTGGCCATGATGGCGCCCAGGTTCGTCGTGACATAGACCGACAGGGTCTTCCGTCGTACGAGGCCAGGGTGACCGTGGTGATGTCGCGGTCCAGCGACTTGTGCATCGTCTCCTCGAACTTCCCCTCGTCGAGGTCGTCCAGGGAGGTCGGCTTGGCCGCCGCGTCGGCCGGCGGGAGCCCGCTCATCACACGGGCCGGCGGCCGGCAGGACGCGTTGCCGGTGGTGATGGCCCTGGCCCGGGTGGCCGGCACCGCCGCCACCTTGAACCCGGGCACCTCGCCCTCGGCGATGATCAGCTTCTTCCCCGCCGGATGCATCCCCGCCCGAGCAGCCCGTGACAAGGGCGAACGACAGCGCGCCGACAGCTGCCGCGGCGCACAGCCGCACGCCCGATGATCTCTTCATGGGCGCACCATGAGGGAAACGTCAAAGGATCGTCAACGGCGATTAAAAGCCCAGGCGTTCGCGGCGCACCGAATACATCACGAAGCCGGCGCCGACGCCGAGGAAGAGGGTGCCGCCGACGACGTACGGCGTGGTGTCGATGCTTCCGGTGTCGGCGAGTTCGGTGTCGTCCGCCGCCTCCCGCGCGGTCTCGGCGGTCGCCTGCGACACCGCCCTGGCCTGCTGGGTCAGGCGCGCGGCGGAGGTTTCCGTACTCGCTCTCGCCGCCGAGTCCGCCGAGGAGTCCTGCGAGGCGTTCGCGGACGGGACGAACCACAGTGCGCACAGCAGAGTGCCCGCGGCGGTGGCGGTCAGCAGCGGACGGCGAGCGGATGACACGGAATATCGATCCCCTTGTGACGCTGGCGAATTGGCCGTGGGCAGCGATGTTAGTGAAAGTGGCGGGTCACAGGAAAGTCACGGGAGGTTTCAGTCGTACGCTCGCGCCATGAACGCTGAAGAGACATCACGTTTTGTACGGCTTCGGGTGGAGCTGGTCCTCGAGGTGCAGGACGAGGACGAGGTCACCAAGGCCGCGCTGCGCCGGCTCGCCACGGACCCGGAGCTGCCGGAGGCGGAGCGGACCCAGGCCGAGGGCGCTGTGACGGAAGACACCGCGGAGGCCCTGGCGTATCTCGTGGACCCGTTCGACCTGGTCGGCGAGGTGCCCGGGGTGGAGCTCCAGCAGGCGTCCTGGTCGAGTGAGCGGATCGACTACGACCCGGACTCGCCGGACTGGGACCTGGACGAGGAAGATGGGGGCGACGACGAAGAAGAAGAGGACGGCATCGGCTGAGCGTCACGGGGCACTCCTGACCCCGGACGGCAACCGCCGTCCGGGGTTTCGTCGTCTCAGGGGACGCACGGACCGACTCCCGCACCACGCCGCGGACGTGGTGTGCCCCACAGATCCACTGGATCCGGAACGGGACGGTACGGCCGTAGCGTTGAGGGTTCTTACGGGGGCTCTAGGGGTTTCTGGCGACTCGGCAACGATGGAGAAGCGTGTGATGACGGACAGTAAGCGGCGCAAGGGCCTGATGGCCGCGTCCGCACTGCTCGGCGGTGTCCTGGCCCTCACGGGCTGTTCCGGCGGCGGCAAGACCAAGTCGTCCGACCAGTCCTCCCAGGCCCAGGCCGACGCGGCGGCGGCGAAGAAGTCCTCGCAGGCGCAGATCACGATCACGCCGAAGGACGGCTCGAACAACGCGTCGATCAACAACTCCGCCACCGTCACCGTCACCAAGGGCACCCTCACCGGCGTCACCATGACCACCCAGGACGGCAAGGCCGTCGCCGGTCAGCTCTCCGCCGACAGGACGAGCTGGAAGCCCACCGCCCAGCTGCAGCGCTCCACCACCTACAAGGTCGCCGCGGAGGCCAAGGACGCCCAGGGCCGCATAGCCAACGAGAACGCGTCCTTCACCACCGTCTCCCCGGCCAACAGCTTCATCGGCACCTTCACCCCGGACGACGGCGCCACGGTCGGCGTCGGCATGCCGGTCTCGATCAACTTCGACAAGGCGATCACCAACAAGGCGGCCGTGCAGAAGGGCGTCACGGTCACCTCCAGCAGCGGCCAGGAGGTCGCCTGCCACTGGTTCAACGCCAACCGCATGGACTGCCGCCCGGAGCAGTACTGGAAGGAAGGCTCCACCGTCACCCTGAAGCTCGCCCTCGACGGCGTCCAGGGCGCGCCCGGCCTGACCGGCGTCCAGCAGAAGACGGTCACCTTCCACATCGGCCGCAACCAGGTCTCCTACGTCGACGCGAAGACCAAGCAGATGAAGGTCACGCAGGACGGCAAGGTCGTCAAGACCATCCCGATCTCCGCCGGCGCCCCCGAGCACACCACCTACCAGGGCCAGATGGTGATCTCGGAGAAGTTCAAGCAGACCCGCATGAACGGCGCGACGGTCGGCTTCAAGGACTCCGACGGCAAGGGCGAGTACGACATCAAGGACGTGCCGCACGCCATGCGCCTGACCAACTCCGGCACCTTCATCCACGGCAACTACTGGGGTGCGCCCTCCGTCTTCGGCAGCGTCAACACCAGCCACGGCTGCGTCGGCCTGCAGGACGTCAAGGGCGCCGGCGACGCGAACACCCCGGCCGCCTGGTTCTACAGCCACTCCCTGATCGGTGACGTGGTCGTCGTCCAGAACACCGGCGACAAGACGGTCGCCCCGGACAACGGCCTCAACGGCTGGAACATGGACTGGGCCCAGTGGAAGGCCGGTTCGGCGGTCTGACGACCCGTCCACAGCTTCTCCGGTGCCGCCCCCAGGGGCGGCACCGGTGTTTGCGGGCCCGGCCACAGCCCTTCTCATGCATCTCTTATGCCGGGCTTAGGGCGCCGTCACGGTCCGCCCCTAGCTTGCGGCCATGTTCTTCACCTACCTGAGGCGCGAACTGCGCCGCCGCAGAAAGGCGGCCCTCGTCGTCGCCTCCGGCCTCGCGCTGGGCATCGCGCTGGTCATCGTCGTCAACTCCGTGTCCAGCGGCATGGGGAAGGCCCAGGACAAGGTCCTGCAGTCGCTGTACGGCCTGGGTACGGACATGACCGTCACCAAGGCGGCCACACCGACCGCGGACAGCTCCGGGCAGCCCCGCTTCCGCTTCGACGCCCGGAACAACGACGACAAGTCGTCCCAGAGCAGCGACCGGGTCCGGGTGCAGGGCTTCACCACCCTGGCCTCCACCACCGTCGACAAGGTGGCGGGCCAGAAGGGCGTCTCGCAGGCCGTCGGCGGGCTCAGCCTCAACGTCTTCCGCGTCGACGGCTCCTTCACCCGCGGCCAGTTCCGGCAGAGCGGCGGCAGCGGTGGCTTCCAGCGCGGCGGCGAGGGCGGGCAGCCGCAGGGTGAGGTCAAGGGCGGCGGCGCCGACTTCAACATCAACCAGTACACGGTCTACGGCACCGATGTCACCCACATCGGGCTCGGCCCGCTGACCTCCTCGAAGATCACCGGCGGCCGTACCTTCAAGTCCACCGAGACCGACGCCAAGGTGGCCGTGGCGGACTCGGCGTACGCCAAGACCAAGAAGTACAAGGTCGGCTCCACCGTCACCATCAGCGGCACCACGTTCACGGTCATCGGCATCGCCACCGCGAACAGCGGCGACTCGGCGGCCGACCTGTACGTCCCGCTGAAGCAGGCGCAGACCCTCGCCGGCGAGAAGGACAAGGTCACCACGATCTACGTCAAGGCGACCGACTCCCAGAAGATCGACCAGGTCAAGAGCGCCATCCAGAAGAACGTCTCCGGTACGACCGTCACCACCTCCTCCGACCTGGCGAAGACCGTCTCCGGTTCGCTGTCCACCGCCTCCTCCCTCGCCACCAAGGTCGGTACGTGGCTGTCCATCGCGGTGCTGGTGGCCGCGTTCCTGGTCGCGGGCCTGCTGACCTCCTCCGCGGTCTCCCGGCGCGTCCGCGAGTTCGGCACGCTGAAGGCGCTCGGCTGGAAGTCGGGCCGGGTGACCCGGCAGGTGGTCGGCGAGGCCGTCGTCAACGGCCTGGTCGGCGGCGCCCTCGGCATCGCCCTGGGCCTCGCGGGCGCGTACGCGGTCACGGCCGCCAGCCCGACGCTGCAGGCCCAGTTGGGCGGCGACAGCGGTGGCGGCGGCTTCGGCGGCGGGCCCGGTGGTGGCGGCTTCGGGGGCCCCGGCCGCCAGGCGGCCAAGTCCCTGGAGGTCGCCCTGACGGCCCCGGTCAGCGTCACGACGATCGCGCTGGCGGTGGCCCTGGCGGTGGCCGGCGGTCTCATCGCCGGTGCCTTCGGCGGCTGGCGCGCGTCCAGGCTCCGCCCGGCGGACGCGCTGCGCCGGGTCGAGTAGCCGAGGCCCACCGCGCAGCGCACCCGAAGCCCCCCGAACCCTCCCCAGGAGCCACCATGTACGAACTGACCAATGTGACCAAGCGCTATACAAGGGGCAAGGACACCGTCCACGCCCTCGACGGAGTCGACCTCGCCGTCTCCGACGGCGACCGGCTCGTCATCCAAGGCCCCACCGGTGGCGGAAAATCCACCCTCCTGCAGATGCTCGGCGGCCTCGACCGCCCCACCTCCGGCGAAGTCGTCCTGGACGGCATCGACCTGGCCAAGCTCAGTGAAGCCCGGCTGACAAGGGTCCGCAGCGAGAACATCGGCTTCGTCTTCCAGTCCTTCAACCTCATCCCCACCCTCACCGCCCAGGAGAACGTCGAGACGGCCCTCGTCCCGCTCGGCATCAAGGTCAGGGAGCGCCGCGAACTCGCCGCCGACGCACTGAAGTCCGTCGGTCTCGGCGAACGCCTCTCCCACCTCCCCGGCGAGATGTCCGGAGGACAGCAGCAGCGCGTCGCCATCGCCCGGGCCGTGGTGAAGAAGCCCAAGGTGCTGCTCGCCGACGAACCGACCGGCAACCTCGACGAGGGCATGCGCGACGAGATCATGGACGTACTCGAACGCCTGTGGAAGGAGCACGGGTTGACCTTCATCATGGTCACCCACGACTCCGCGATCGCGAAGAAGGCCCCGCGAGTGGCCACCATCCGCAAGGGAAAGATCACGGTAAGGGAGAACGCCGGCGCCTGACGCTTTGTTACAGCGATCCGCCCGCGACGTAACAGTTTTCCGTCGCTCTTTCTTACCGTCCTCTCATCCATTGAGACGTCTGATCACCCCCCGGCATACTGCGTGACCCGGGGGGTTCGACGTGCGTACCGAGGTGTGCACGTACGAGACCACCCCGGCCGGGCGAACGGGGAATTCGCCGCCCGGTACTCCATCTCCAGGGGGAGAACTTGCGCAGACAAGTGAAAAGAGCTGCTGCGGCCGGTGTCGCCCCGGCCGCAGTCGTCGCCCTCGCAGCGGGTATGACCAGCCCGGCGTCGGCGAAGCCCGCGGAGCGCACGCCGACCGCCGTCTCCGCGCTCACCGCGAAGAGCCATGTCACGCTCATCACCGGAGACCGCGTCGCCCTCGACGCCAAGGGCCGCATCGTCGGCCTGCAGCGGGCCAGGGGCCGCGAGCACATACCCGTCCAGGTCCGCAGGACCGAGGGCCACACGCTGGTCGTCCCGGTCGACGCGGCCCGCCTGGTGGCCTCCGGCAAGCTGGACCAGCGCCTGTTCGACGTCACGGAGCTGAACAAGGCGGCGACCCGCCGGGCCCAGAAGGACGGTCTGAAGGTCATCGTCGCCTACACCGGCTCCGGGGCCGCCCGGGCCGCCAGGGCGGACGTCCGGGACGCGGGCCGTCTGCGCCGCAGCCTCAGCGCCCTCGACGCCGACGCCGTACAGGCGCCGGTCAAGGACACCGCCGGGCTGTGGCACGCCGTCACCCATGGGGACGACACCGCCGCCGGCATCGCGCACGTCTGGCTCGACGGCGTCCGCAAGGCCTCCCTCGACACGTCCGTGCCGCAGATCGGCGCCCCGGTCGCCTGGAAGGCCGGGTACACCGGCAAGGGCGTGAAGGTCGCCGTCCTGGACACCGGTGTGGACACCCGCCACCCGGACCTCAAGGACCAGGTGATCGCGTCCAGGAACTTCTCCGGCGCCGCCGACGCCACCGACCACTACGGGCACGGCACCCACGTCGCCTCCATCGTGGCGGGCACCGGCGCCAAGTCCGGCGGCAAGTACAAGGGAGTCGCCCCGGACGCCGAGATCCTCAACGGCAAGGTCCTGGACGACACCGGCTCCGGGGACGACTCCGGCATCCTGGCCGGCATGGAGTGGGCGGCCGCGCAGGGCGCCTCCGTCGTCAACCTCAGCCTCGGCGGCTACGACAGCCCCGGCATCGACCCGCTCGAGGCCGAGGTCGACAAGCTCTCCGCCACCAAGGGCATCCTGTTCGCGATCGCCGCCGGCAACGACGGCCCGCAGTCGATCAGTTCGCCGGGCAGCGCGGACGCCGCGCTCACCGTCGGCGCCGTCGACAAGAAGGACAAGCTCGCCGACTTCTCTTCCACCGGCCCGCGCCTCGGCGACTACGCCATCAAGCCCGACGTCACCGCGCCCGGCGTGGACATCACCGCCGCCGCGGCCAAGGGCAGCGTCCTCGACCAGGAGGTCGGCGAGAAGCCCGAGGGCTACCTGACCCTCTCCGGCACCTCGATGGCCACCCCGCACGTCGCGGGCGCCGCCGCGATCCTGAAGCAGGAGCACCCCGACTGGGGCTACGCCGAGCTGAAGGGCGCGCTCACCGGCTCCGCCAAGGGCGGCAACTACACGCCCTACCAGCAGGGTTCGGGCCGTATCGCGGTGGACAAGGCCATCGGCCAGTCCGTGATCGCCGACCCGGTCTCGGTGAACTTCGGGCTGCAGCAGTGGCCGCACACCGACGACAAGCCCGTCACCAAGAAGGTGACCTACCGCAACCTCGGCGACAAGGACGTCACGCTCTCCCTCAGCAGCACCGCCCTCGACCCCAAGGGCCACACGGCCCCCTCGGGCTTCTTCCGGCTCGGCGCGACCAGGCTCACGGTCCCCGCGCACGGCAAGGCCTCCGTCGGCCTCACCGCCGACACCAGGCTCGGCGGCACCCTCGACGGCGCCTACTCCGCCTACGTGACCGCGACCGGCGCCGGCCAGACGGTCCGCACGGCCGCCGCGGTGCAGGGCGAGGTGGAGTCGTACGACATCACGCTGAAGGTCATCGGCCGCGACGGCAAGCCGGCGAAGTTCTACAACGCCGACCTCAGCGGTGTGGGCGGTCTGGCCAGCGGCACGCACGTGAGCCCGTACGACCCCTCCGGCACGGTGAAGGTGCGCGCGCCCAAGGGCACGTACATCCTGAACTCCGCCGTCTTCGTGGACAAGGACGGCACCAAGGGCACCGACTGGATCGCCCAGCCGAAGCTGACCGTCTCCAAGAAGCAGACCGTCACGATCGACGCGCGCAGGGCCAGGCCCGTGGACATCACCGTCCCGGCCTCGGGCGTGAAGTCGCAGTTCGCCGCGCCGGGGTACTCCCTCACGGTCGGCGACAGCGAGTTCGGCTACAACTGGTTCCTGGACTCGTACGACAACTTCCGCACCGCCCACCTGGGCCCGCGGCTGCCCGCCGGCCGGCTGTTCCAGCAGTGGGACGGTCACTGGACCAAGGGGTCGAGCGAGGAGTACGACGTCACCTCCGGCGGCCCGGTCACACAGCTCGCCACCGGCTACACCAGGCACTACAGGGCGAGTGAGCTGGCCACCGTCAAGGCCCGGCTCGGCGCCGCCGCGCCCGGCAAGACCGGCTCGATCAGCCCCGTCGGCTGGCTGCCCGGCAGCTCCGGCGCCTCCTCCATCGACATCCCGCAGAAGCTGCCCGGCACCCGCACCCTGCACGTGTCAGCGGGCGGCGGGGTCCTGTGGGACCTGGACTTCAGCCAGTACGGCGGGCGCGACCAGGACGGCTTCCCGATCCAGGAAGCCGGCTACACGCTCGGCCAGTCCACCTTCAAGGCCGGCCACAGTTACAGCAGGACGGTCAACACCGCGGTCTTCGGCCCGCACGTCGACAAGGACCTCGGGCTGTTCCGCAGCGGCAACGAGATCTACGGCTCACTGCCGCTGTTCGCCGACTCCGGCAGGCACGCCGGGTACTCGGAGTTCACCTCGGTGAACACGACCCTGTACCGCGACGGCACCGAGGTCGGCTCCAACGCCGACCCGCTGTTCGGCGACGGGACCTTCAAGGTCCCGGCCGGCGACGGCGCGTACAGGCTGACCACCTCGGTCAGGCGCTCGGCGCGGGTCGCCCAGGCCTCCTCGCGGATCGACGCGGCCTGGACCTTCCGCTCCAGGAACGTGTCCGGCACCGCCGTGAAGCTCCCGGCCTCCGTCCTGCACTACGGCGCCACGACCGACCTGGACAGCCGGGTCCCGGCCGGCCGGACGGTCTCCTTCCCGGTCACCGTCGAGGGCTCGGCCGCGGGCGGAAACCTGAAGTCCCTCGCGGTGTACGTCTCCTACGACGGCAAGACCTTCACGAAGGCCGACGTCCGAGGCGGCAGGATCACCGTGAAGAACCCCGCGAAGGGCAAGTCCCTCTCCTTCCGCTCCGTGATCACCGACAAGCAGGGCAACACGTCGGAGATCACCGTCTACGACGCCTGCTTCGGCAAGTGAGCCGCAGCGCCCGCTGAACGAGCGAGGGGCACCCGGAGCAAGGCTCCGGGTGCCCCTCCGTCCGTGAAGGCGCCGCACGAACGCGCCGTACGAAGGCCTACGCCGACGGCACCGCGCGGGTCGCGTCCGTGCCCCAGCTGGCCAGCAGACGCAGGGAGTCGGCGGACGCGGAGCCCGGCTCGGCGTGATAGGTGATCAGGGACTGTTCCGCGTCGCCCGTCAGGCGGAAGGACTCGAAGTTCAGGGCGAGGTCGCCGACCAGCGGGTGGTGCAGGTGCTTGACGCCATGGCTCTTCTCCTTGACGTCGTGCGTCGCCCACAGACGACGGAACTCCTCGCTCTTGACGGACAGTTCACCGACGAGCGCCGACAGCCTCGGGTCGTCCGGGTGGCAGCCCGCGTCCATGCGCAGGGCGCAGACGATGTCGATCGCCTTCTGCTCCCAGTCGACGAACAGCTCACGGTAGTCCGGGCGCAGGAACACCAGACGGGCCCAGTTGCGCTCGGCCGCCGGCAGTTCCCCCCAGTCACCGAAGACCGCTGCCGCCATCCGGTTCCAGGCGAGGATCTCCGAGCGGCGCCCCACGATGTACGCCGGTACGCCGTCCATCGTGTCCAGCAGCTGCCGCAGCGCGACGCGGACCTGCTGCTGCCGCGCCGCCGGCTTCTTCTTGTGCGACTTCGGCTTGGCCAGATGCGTCAGATGCGCGTGCTCGGCGTCCGACAGCCTGAGCGCCCGGGCGATCGAGCCCAGGACCTCCGCCGAGACGTTGCGCCCGTTGCCCTGTTCCAGCCGGGTGTAGTACGCCACCGACACCCCGGCCAGCTGCGCCAGCTCCTCGCGGCGCAGCCCCGGCACCCGGCGGTGCCGGCCGAAGTCGGGCAGCCCCACGTCCTCCGGCTTCAGCCGGGCCCGCCGGCTGCGCAGGAACTCGCTCAGCTCGGCACGCCGGTCCAGCGGCGGGGACGAGGGCAGGGGCTGGTTGTCCATACGTCCAGTATTCATCGTCGTACGCACAGGAACCTGACCCCGCCAGTGGTAGGCACAGCGGTCGTACGCAAAGGCGTGGCCTGGGTGGCCGGCCCGCATCGCGGCAGGCTGGGGCCGTACCCGGTCGGAAGGCAACCGGGCACGGAAACCCTGCTAGGAGAACCCCGGCATGACCACTGTTGCTGCGTACGCCGCGCCCGCCGCGAAGGCCCCGCTGGAGCGGACGACCATCGAGCGGCGCGAGGTCGGCGAGTTCGACGTCCTGATCGACATCAAGTTCGCCGGTATCTGCCACTCCGACATCCACCAGGCCCGCGAGGGCTGGGGCGAGGCCATCTTCCCGATGGTGCCCGGCCACGAGATCGCGGGCGTGGTCCGCGAGGTCGGCCCCGGCGTGACCAGGTTCGCCGTCGGCGACCGGGTGGGCGTCGGCTGCATGGTCGACTCCTGCCGTGAGTGCGAGAACTGTCTCAAGGGCCTGGAGCAGTTCTGCCTCAAGGGCATGGTCGGCACGTACAACGCCGTCGGCAAGGACGGCAAGCCCACCTACGGCGGCTACTCCGAGAAGATCGTCGTCGACGAGAACTACGTCGTACGCATCCCCGACGGCCTGTCGCTGGACGTGGCCGCCCCGCTGCTGTGCGCCGGCATCACCACCTACTCGCCGCTCAGGCACTGGAACGCGGGCCCCGGCAAGAAGGTCGCCGTGGTCGGACTGGGCGGCCTGGGCCACATGGCCGTCAAGATCGCGCACGCGATGGGCGCCGAGGTGACCGTCCTCTCGCAGTCCCTGCGCAAGAAGGACGACGGCCTGAAGCTGGGCGCCGACCACTACCACGCCACCAGCGACCCGAAGACCTTCGAGGAGCTGGCCGGCACCTTCGACCTGATCGTCTCCACCGTCTCGGCACCGATGGACTTCGGTGCGCTGCTGTCGCTGCTGAAGGTGGACGGCGCGCTGGTCAACGTGGGTGCGCCCGAGGAGCCCGTCGCCCTGAACCTGTTCTCGGTGATCGGCGGCCGCAAGACCCTCGCCGGGTCGATGATCGGCGGCATCGCCGAGACCCAGGAGATGCTCGACTTCTGCGCCGCGCACGGGTTGGGCGCCGAGATCGAGCTGATCGGCGCGGACGAGATCAACGAGGCGTACGAGCGGGTGCTGGCGAGCGACGTCCGCTACCGCTTCGTGATCGACACGGCGACCATCTGACGGGCCCGCCCGGGGCGCTCAACGGGGTGCTTCCCGGTGCCGTGCCGGCGCAGGGAAGCGCCCCGACCCCGGTCCTAGCTGATCGAGAAGCACTCTCCCGCACGGTGGGCCCGCACGAGCACACCCCCGTCCGCGCCCGGCCGGACGACATGGGCGCGACCCAGCCCCGCCACCCGGACCTCGCCGCCCACCACGTGGAGCAGGGTGTTCTCGTCCACCGCGACCCCGTACGGCGCCGCGCCCCGCCCGACCACCGCGATCAGCCGCGCGAGCGTCCCCCACTGGGCGGCGTGGACGTCCACCGCGAACGGCACCAGCCCGAGCCCCGCCCGCACCTCGACCTCCGCCAGGTCCTCCCCGGTCTCCTCCGGGCACACCGGCACCCCGTCCGCCAGCCACCCGCCGACCACGGCCCGCCGCGCGGCGACGGCGGCACCGGCGGAGAACCCGGCGTACGGCATCCCACGCCCGGCGAGCAGCGCCGGCAGCCGTTCCGGACAGCCCCCGAGCGCCTCCTGGTACGCGGGCGTCAGCCCACCGCACACCAGCAGCCCGTCGACCCCCCGCAACGCCGCCTCGGGCTCGAACCGGCCGCCGAGCGGTACGAGCAAGGGCACGGGCGCGGCCGGCCCCGCCTTCCGCAGCACCTCGGCATACCGCTCGAACTGTGCCGCCCCGTCGCCCTCGTCGACGATCAGACACCCGATGCGCCGGTCCCCTCCGACAGCACGGACGAAGGGCTCGTACACCTCGGCCGTGTCCCACCCGCCACCGATCAGAAATGTGCTCACCGGAAAGAAGCTACGGGGGAGGGCCCGCCCCCGTCGCCGGAATTACCCGGCCTGCCTTCCCGGCCCGCCCGCCCCGCTCTGCCCCGAGGCACAGGGGAACTGGCCGACGGAGGCAATCGCATCGTCGCCTGCACCGCGGGAAACGTCTTCGCGCTCCCCCCTGTGTGACCTCGTGTGACCTCGGCCGCGCGTCATGCGGGCGGCAGAGACTGCTCCGTCCAGACGGTCTTGCCGTCGTGGGTGTAGCGGGTGCCCCACCGCTCCGTGAGCTGCGCGACCAGGAAGAGCCCGCGTCCGCCCTCGTCCGTGCTGAGGGCCCGTCGCAGGTGGGGGGAAGTGTGGCTGGTGTCGGACACCTCGCAGGTCAGGCAGTGCGTACGGATGAGGCGCAGGGTGACGGGGCCGGCCGCGTAGCGGTAGGTGTTCGTGACGAGCTCGCTGGCGACCAGCTCCGTGGTGAAGGCCAGTTCGGTCAGACCCCATTCGGCGAGTTTCGCCGTGGTCAGCTCCCTGGCGCGGGCGGCCGAGGTCGCCTCCAGCGGCAGCTGCCACGAGGCGACGTTCTCCGGCCGCAGCACGCGGGTACGGGCGATGAGCAACGCGACGTCGTCGGTGGGCAGATGGCCCTTGGGCAGCAGCGCTTCGACCACGGCGTGGCAGGCGTGGTCCAGAGGTTCCGTGGTGCTGGTGAGACAGGCGCGCAGGTTCTCCAGCGCGGTGTCCACGTCGCCGCTGCCCGCCTCCAGGAGGCCGTTGGTGTAGAGCGTGAGCAGGCTCCCCTCGGGGAGGTCCAGCTCGTACGTTTCGAAGGGCAGTCCGCCCAGGCCCAGCGGCGGCCCCGGGGGCGGATCGAGCACGGTCACCTCGCCGTCCGGGGTGGACACGACCGGCGCCGGGTGACCGGCCCGTGCCAGGGAGCAGCGCTGGGAGACCGGATCGTAGACGGCGTAGAGGCAGGTCGCCCCGAGCACCTGCTCGATCGCCGACGGGTTGCCGTCCGTGTTCGCCTCCAGCTCGGCGGCCAGCAGACTGACCAGATCGTCCAGCCGCGCCACCACCTCGTCCGGTTCCAGGTCGAGACTGGCCAGGGTGCGCGCGGCGGCGCGCAGCCGGCCCATCGAGGCCGCGGCGTGGATCCCGTGACCGACCACGTCCCCGACGACGAGGGCGACCCGGGCCCCGGACAACGGGATCACGTCGAACCAGTCACCCCCGAGCCCCGGTTCACCGCTTGCCGGGAGGTAGCGGCAGGCCACCTCCACGGCCGGCAGGTCGGACAGCGTGCTCGGCAGCAGACTGCGCTGAAGCGTCAGAGCGGTGTTCTGCTGCTGGGTGAAGCGGCGCGCGTTGTCGATGCAGACGGCGGCACGCGAGGAAAGCTCCTGGGCCACCGCCGCATCATCGTCCTCGAAAGGCTCCGAATTGCGCGACCGCCACAGGCTCACCACGCCCAGTACCAGGCCGCGCGCGACCAGGGGCACCGCGATCAGCGAATGAACGCCGAGCCCCAGGGCGAGCTCGATCCGCCGCCGGTCCATGGCGTACCACTCGGGGCGCAGGCACAGCCGCCCTTCGAGAATCGGGCGACGCTCGGCCAGGCACCGCGCCTGCGCGGAATCCGGCAGCAGCGGTACCACATCGCCCTCCCGGAACGGGACGCGGTCTTCCCGTGGTGAGAGGGCGGTCCGGAGCAACGGACCTGCGGTGCCGGGAACGGGTTCGTCACCCAGTGTCACGCACTTGAGGAGGTCCACCGAGCAGTAGTCGGCCAGGCCCTGTACGGCCACCTCGGCCAGTTCCCGAGCGGTCTGTGCCACGTCCAGCGAGTTTCCGATCCGGGCGCTCGCCTGGTTCAGCAGAGCGAGTCTGCGCTGCGCCCGGTGGCGGTCGGTCACGTCCTCGATCGTCTCGGCCACGCCGAGAACCCGGCCCGAGGGGTCCTCCATCCGGAACGCCGAGACGGACACGATCCGTTCCCGGCCCGGCTCGTGGCGTGCCCGGGCCGACTGCTCCGTGAAGATCAAAGGCTCGCCGGTCTCCAGGACGTGCCGTACCCGTTCATCGGCCGGACCCGCGTCCTCGTCGACCATGAATTCACGGGGGCGGTGGCCTACCGGCGCCTCGGCCGGGACGCCGCTCGCCTTCTCGACCGCACGGTTGACCCTGATCACTCTCCTGTCGGGGCCGTACGTGACCAGACCGATCGGCGACCGGCGGTACAGGCCGTCCAGCAGCGCACGGTCCCGCTGCCAGGCGATGACCTCGGCGGCAGGAGCACCCACCAGGAGCCACTCCTGACCGCCCCCCTCGCGGGTGACCGCACGGGCCCGGAAACCCATCTCCAGGCGGCGTCCGTCGCGGTGCCGGACGGGCAGGACCCCGAACCATCCCCCCGCCTTCACGGCGTCCACGGCGACGGACCGCGCGAGCGGCAGGTCACGGCTGTCGATCAGGAGGTCCTGCCACGCCCGTCCGATCACTTCCTTGGCCGGATAGCCGAGCAGTTCCTGTGCGCGTGCACCCCAGCCGACCACGGTGCCCTGATCGTCGAGCACGGCCGCGGCGCCACGCCCGAAAGCGAAAGGATCCTCAGGACTCTCGCTGAAATGCATCGACGGCGTCCCCATAGCCACCACCTTGCCTCCGTGACTCCGATGTTCCTCCCGGCGGTCTCCGTCCGCGACTCTCCCGTCCCCCTCGGGCCGGCCGGGCCGACCTCAGGTCGGTTCGGCCACTGCTCCGGTGCCGGAGCGAAACCCGCCGGACAGGAGGCCCCCACCCCTGGTGGCAGTCGGCTTCGGGGCGAGTGCGTACGGTCACGGGCGCAGGTGGGCCAGTAGCGCGTCCTCGGCGGGGTACGGCAGCTCTTCGGGCCGCAGCCGGGTCGCGGAGTCCAGGTCGCCGCTGCTGACGTGTGCGTGGATCTCGTGAGCGAGCGGAGTCACGTCGCTGATGGAGATCGTCCACTCGTCCGCGTAACGCTCCACGGCCTCACCGGAGAGCCCGAGTTGCAGCGAGCGGCAGGGCAGCGGCTGCAGGTGCAGATCGCGTTCGGGGTCCCACTGGACACGGGCCGGTGAACGCTTCAGCCGGCGTTGCCAGGTGCCGCGGTCGGGATGCAGCCCACGGTCGTAACTCGACAGGCACGTGTTGCGCAGCGCCCACTCGAAGCCGTCACGGGTGATCTCGACAGCGAGCACGGTCTCCTGCCCCGGCTTCGTGCCCCAGCCGCAGCGGTACATCATCCACAGGAACGACGGCTTGATCCAGGTCGAGCCTCGCTCACAGACCATTTCCGCGCCCTCGGAATGTCCTGAGGCTGGGCAACACCTGGGCGGATGTATCCGCTCGCTCTCTTGGACCTCCTCCCCGGCCGGTTCACCTGCGGGTCAAAGCAAGGTCAGCAGGCGATCAAACGACTGTATGGATCCCGTGTATGCCCCCGCTACTGCCCGACATTGGATAATTTGCCCCATCGCCCGCTGGCTACTGTGGCCGGGTCCAGGCAGCCACGGGGTATCACGGGGAAGAGGTGACGGCGGTGGGGGCGCCGATACGTTCGCGCCTGTTCGACTATTTCGAGCCGGAGGACGCACATCCGGATTCGGCCGCCCTCTCGGAACCGGGTACTGAGCCGAGGCGTTCGCGTCTGCTGGACTGCGTCGAAGCGGCGCCGTCCCTACGGCCTGAGGCGGAACACCGGCCGGGCCCGAAACCCGGCGTTCCCGCTTATCACACGCCGGTGTTCGTGCCGGCGCATCCCAGGTCCGTGGTGACGACGGGCGTGACAGGCCGTCTCGCTCGCGTGCCGTTCATCGTCTACGAGCTCTTCGAGCACCCCGCGAGCGGCACGGTGGCCTTCGCTTTCACCACGCTGGAGAAGCTGGTAGAGGCACTCGGTGATTCGCAGCCGTGGGCCGCGGCCTCGATCGGTCCGCTCGCCGAGGGTATGCGGCAGCAGGGCGTCACCGTCCTCCTCGATCCGCGGGTCGCTCAGGGCCAACGCAACTGGCAGCCGGAGGATCTGGCCGCCTATGCGCAGGAGGTCCGCTGATGTCGGCCGGCTTCAAGGTGATCCTGGACGACCTCACCACGATGGCGAAGACGTTTCACGACCAGGCCACCGACTGGCGC
>NZ_JBSFJZ010000067.1:0-40117 GCF_053598315.1 Streptomyces sp. NPDC001153 | reverse complement strand
GGCGTCTGCCACTTCGCGTACGACGACGAGGAGACCTGCATCGCCGAGGTGCGGTACCTGCTGTCGCTCCTGCCGCAGAACAACCGCGAGAACCCCCCGCGCGTGGTCTCCTCCGACCCCGCCGACCGGCGCGGTGAGGCCCTGCTCGACCTGGTGCCGCTCGACGGCAACCGCCCGTACGACATGACCCGGGTCATCGAGGAGATCGTCGACGACGGCGAGTACCTCGAGGTCCACGAGCGCTGGGCGCGGAACATCATCTGCGCGCTGGCCCGCCTGGACGGGCACGCGGTCGGCATCGTCGCCAACCAGCCGCAGACGCTGGCCGGTGTCCTGGACATCGAGGCCAGTGAGAAGGCGGCGCGCTTCGTGCAGATGTGTGACGCCTTCAACATCCCGATCCTGACGCTGCTGGACGTGCCCGGCTTCCTGCCCGGTGTCGACCAGGAGCACGGCGGAATCATCCGCCACGGCGCGAAGTTGCTGTACGCCTACTGCAACGCGACCGTGCCGCGGATCTCGCTGATCCTGCGCAAGGCGTACGGAGGTGCCTACATCGTCATGGACTCCCAGTCGATCGGCGCCGACCTCACCTACGCCTGGCCGACCAACGAGATCGCCGTGATGGGCGCGGAGGGCGCCGCGAACGTCATCTTCCGCCGCCAGATCGCCGGCGCGGAGGACCCCGAGGCCATGCGCCAGAAGATGGTCAAGGAGTACAAGGCCGAGCTGATGCACCCGTACTACGCGGCCGAGCGCGGCCTCGTGGACGACGTCATCGACCCCGCCGAGACCCGCGAGGTGCTCATCCGCTCGCTGGCCATGCTGCACCAGAAGCATGCCGAGCTGCCCTCCCGCAAGCACGGCAACCCCCCGCAGTAGGCCAACAGACAAAACCCGATGGTCTGTTTGCTGTGGTCCAATGGTGATGGACGGTCTGTTCCTCGGAGGTGTGAGAGGGAGCGTCCCCGTCGGTGGGGGCGTGCGCCGGTCCGAGGTGGGGCCGTAACGACCCGTCAGCCGAGCTGAGTTCTGAGGAACTTCGCAGGTGGTTGGGGGTCTTCGAGGGCTGCTGCACTGCCACTTGAAGGTTGTTAAAAACAGAACGGACGGTTTGATATTGACATACCGTGTGCGCTGTTTTTAAATCGTGTAGTGCCAGCAGTGCACGTGGACCAGGGGAGACGGCGTGGACATCGAAGTACTGGGCGCACTGGATGTGAGGGAGAACGGGGTGTCCGTGGCCCCGACGGCGCCGAAGCCACGCCAGGTCCTGGCGCTGCTGGCGCTGAACGCGGACCGGGTGGTGCCGGTCGCCTCGCTCATCGAGGAGCTGTGGTCGGGCCGGCCACCGCGCAGCGCGCGCACCACCTTGCAGACCTACGTGCTGCAACTGCGCGAACTCATCGCGGCGGCACTGGCCCGCGACACCGCGGAGCAACCCGCCGACCGACCCGAACGCCGTACGGCGAAGGACGTGCTGCTCACCCTGCCGGGCGGATATCTGCTCTCCTCCGGCGGCGGCACCAGTGACGTCCGCGATTTCGAACGGCTGGCCGGACTGGGCTACCGGGCCATGGACGCCGGTGACTTCGCGGGTGCCTCACGCACTCTCGCCACCGCGCTGGAACTGTGGTCGGGATCCGCCTTCGCGGACGTGCAGACCGGGGCCCAGCTCGCCATGGAGGCCAAGCGTCTCGACGAGAGCCGGCTGTGCGCACTCGACCAGCGCATCGAGGCGGACCTGCGGCTCGGCAGGCATCGCGAAGTCCTCGCCGAGCTCACGGTACTGACGAGCCGTTACCGCACCCACGAGAACCTGCACGCCCAGTTCATGCTCGCGCTGCACCGCTCCGGGCGCCGCGGCGAGGCGCTCGCCGTCTACCAGCAGCTGCGCACGACCCTCGGCCGCGACCTGGGCCTGGAACCGTCACCGCGGCTGCGCCGGCTCCAGCACTCGATCCTGATGGCCGCGACCGAGACCACGCCGACCCCGGCGGGGCCCGCCCAGGCTCCCCGAGCCGCGCACGTTCCGCACGCCGGACCCCTGGCACCGACCCACTGACCCTCCGGCGAGGGGGCCGATCCTTGGAGGCATCCACCATGACCAGTGAGCCGACGGCACCATCCGGTGTCCCCGGAGACATCCTGGTCGAGCTCACGGCCGTGCTGGCCGGCGTCGTCCACGTCGACCCCGACCGCGTCGACCCCGAACAGCCCTTCCCCGTGCTCGGCCTGGACTCGCTGCTCACCGTCGAGTTCGTCACGGCGGTCAACCGGCACTTCGGCGTCCGGATCGCCGCCGCGGCGCTCTACGAGCACCCCACGCCCGCCCTGCTCGCCCGCCATGTGGCAGCCGTCCGCGGCGGAGCCGACGAGAGCCCCGCCGTCCAGGACCCCGGTGCCTCCGCCGCGGTGCTCCAGGTGCTGCGCGAGCAGCTGGCGCGGATCCTGCACTGCGCCCCCTGGGAGATCGACGGCGGTGCCGCCTTCGCCGAGCTGGGCATCGACTCCGTCCTGGCTGCCGACTTCGTCGCCGGCGTCAACCGCGCCTACGGCCTGACCGAACGCCCCGTCACCGTCCACGAGCATCCCAGCCTCGCCGCCATGGCCTCCTACGTCGCCTCCCGCACCCGGGGCACGGTGACCCCGGCGGCACCGGGCGCCGGCAGTGCCGCACCGGCCGGCCCGGAGCCGGTGCGGGCGCCGGTCACCACGGCCGCGCAGCGGCCCCCGAGGTCCCAGGACGAGGTGGTCGCGCTGCTCGACGCGGTGCGCGGCGACCGGATCGGCGTCGACGAGGCCGCCCGGCTCCTGGCGGACCGCTCCTCCTGAACGGGACCCGAACCGTGGACCACCGACAGGTCTCCGCCCGCCTTCGCACCGGCGGCCCCCGATCCGCGATGTCGCGTCGTCCGCCGTGGGACGGCGAACCGAGCACGGACGAGACGACACCATGACCATCACCGCACCGGAGCTCCCCGGCGCCGGGCCCGCACCGCTCAAGGAGACGGCGGCCCCGGTGAAGCTGTGGCTGTGCCCCAACGACGCCCTCCCGCCGGCCGTCGCCGGAGTCCTGGCAGCGCACTGGCTCGACGAGCGCGAACACAAGACCGCGGCCCGGTTCCTCTTCGAACGCGACCGCCGGCAGTACCTGGTCGCCCACGCCCTGGTCCGCCGGGCGCTGGCGCTGGAGGCCGGCCTCGCCGAGGCCGAACTGGTCATCTGGCGGTCCTCGCGCGGGCGGCCCTTCCTGCAGCCGCTGCCCGGCGGCCTGCCGCGCGGCGGCGACCACCTGGACTTCAACCTCTCCCATGCGGGGGGCTACAGCCTGCTCGGAATCGTCCGCAGGCACCGCATCGGAGTCGACGTCGAGGGCCTCGGGCGGGACGCGCAGGCTCTGGAGACCATCCTGACCACCTTCACCCCCGAGGAACAGCGGTGGGTGGCCGGCGCGCCCCGGGGACGGGAGTGGGACCGGCGGGTGCTCAGGCTGTGGACCCTGAAGGAGGCGTACGCCAAGGCCCGCGGACTGGGCCTCGGACTGCCCTTCGACGAGTTCTGCTTCACCCTGGCCGACGACCGGGGCGTGCTCGCCTTCCGGCCGCCCGCCGACGACCTGGCCGGGCGCTGGCGGTTCCTGGAGCTGGAGCCGGTGCCGGACGTGCTGGCCGCCGTCGCCGTACCGGCGGACGAACACGGCGCCCCGCGGCTCGAGTTGCACCACGGGTTCCCCTGGGCCCGGGCCACGCCGCACACCATCGCCCTGCCCGAGCCCGTGGGCGCGACGCATGGCTAGGTCCCGTCGCCGGTGTGGTGCGCTCCGGGCGGGCGGCCGGAGTCCGCGGGCGGGACCCGGCGGCTCAGCGGCCGGCCACGGGCGCGGACGACAGTCGCAGGGCCTCGGTCACGTCGTAGGTCATCGCGCGGATCACGGCGTCGAGGTCGTCCTGGAAGTAGAAGTGGCCGCCCGGGAAGACGTGCGTCGCCAGCAGCCGGGCACACTGCCCGCTCCAGCGTTCCAGCGCGGCCAGGCCCACGACCGCGTCCTCGGCGCCGCCGAACAGGGACACCGGCACCGGCAGCGGTTCGCCGGCGGGCGCCTGACGCCAGCTCTCCACCAGCTGCAGGTCGGCGCGGATGACCGGCGCGAAGTACCGCCACAAACCAGGGTGGTTCAGCACCTTCGGCGGGGTGCCGCCCAGCCGGGCGACCCGGACCCGCAGCTCCTCGTCGGACAGCTCCCGGGCGGGTACGCGCACGGGCGGGCCGTCCGGGCGGGGCGCACCGCAGGCCGACAGGCCCAGCCACACCGGAGGGCGGCCCCGCGCCGTCAGCCTGCGGGCGACCTCGTACGCCACCAGCGCGCCCATGCTGTGGCCGAACAGCGCGAACGGGGCGCGGGAGGCGTCCAGTTCGGGGATCAGCCGGTCGAGGTGGTGAGCCACCAGGGAGTCACCGTCGCTCAGCGGCGGCTGCCCCATCAGCGTGCCGTGGCCGGGTGCGTCCCGAGCCGTCACCCGCCAGCCGGCCGGGAAACGGGCGGGCCAGTTCTGGTACATCAGCCCTGAGCCGCCCGCGTGCGGAAAGAGGTAGAGGCGCACCGCGGGTCTCCGTTCACGTCGGCGGGCGGGAAAAGACCGTATACAGGGCGAGGTTATCCGTCGTACGGAATTCCGCACCGGAATCACCAGTTCATTTCCAGCATGGGTACATGTGTTCTTGAGGACTTTATCGGCGCTGCGCAACACCCCACTTGGAGCGCTGCTAGAGGACCGCTACAGGAAATCGCTCGGGGGGCACGGACACGGCTAGCGTGCGTAGTGGCGGAGAATTCTGGCCACCAAAAGGAACTGGACAAGGAACTCGACGAGGTGGGGAGGCCACCGATGCAGATTCAGGTTCTGGGTCCGTTGAGTGCCGAGGTCAACGGGGGATCAATCGTTCCGACGGCCGGTAAGCCGCGACAGATTCTGTCGCTGCTGGCACTCTATCCCGGGCGGGTCATGCCCATTCCCACACTCATGGAGGAGCTCTGGGGAACCGAACCTCCGGCGAGCGCGCTGACGACCCTGCAGACCTACATACTCCAACTGCGCAGGCGGCTCGGTACGGCCATGGGCCCGGGCTCCCCGAACGGAGCCAAGGACATTCTGGCCACCCGGCACGGTGGATATCTGCTGCAGATCGACAAGACCTGTGTCGACGTCCACCAGTACGAGGACCTGGTCCGGCAGGGACAGGCCGCGTTCGAGGCGGGGGACAACGAGGTGTCCGCGGCGCAGTTCCGTGCGGCGCTCGACCTGTGGACCGGCGCACCGCTGGTCGACGTGAAACTCGGGCCGGTCCTCGACATCGAGGTGATGCGGCTCCAGGAGAGCCGGCTGGTGACCGTGGAGCGGCGCATCGACGCCGATCTCCGGCTCGGCCGCCATGCGGAGCTGATCGCGGAGCTGACCGAGCTGACCGCCCGCCATCCGCACCACGAGGGCCTGCACTCGCAGGTCATGCTGGCGATGTACCGGTCGGGCCGGCAGGCCACCGCGCTGGAGGTCTACCGCAGACTGCGCATGCGGCTCATCGACGAACTCGGGGTGGAACCCTCGCCGCAGCTCCAGCGCATGCACCAGGCCATGCTGGCCGTCGATCCGTTGCTGGACGTGCTGGCCGGACCGCGCCGTACCTCGACGTTCGACCTGTTCGCGGCGTGACGGGCGGCACCGCCCGGCCCACGGCCGGCGCCATGCCGCATCCGCCGCCGCACCGTCCACCGCCCCACCGACGCATCGCACCGCCGAGCCGCCGAACCGCCATCCGGGGACGGCGGCTTCGGCGTGTCCCGTACCGGACTCAGGCGGCAGCCTGCAACCGGGTCACCGTCTCCCACAGGACCGCCGGCGTGGCGAAGGTGTCCAGGGAGAGGGCCTCGTCCACGAAGCGGACGTCGTAGGCGCTCTCCAGCGAGCCCAGCAGCTCCACCGCGCCCAGCGAGTCCAGACCCGAGACCCTCAGGTCCGTGTCGGGCTCCAGCGGTTCGTCCGCGTCGAGGAACGGCAGGTAGTCGCGCAGGAGTTCCTCGAACTTGTTGTCCCAAGCCATTGCTGACCTCACCCTTTGTGTGTCGTCGGTTCGTCGATGGAAAGCCGTGGTCGTACGTCGCACCGCGTACGGCGTCCGGGTTCTGAGCCAATACGGTCGTGTCGGCAGGGGGAACCCGTCAGTCACCCCTAACCAGTTGCCCGGCCGTGGTGGGCGGGCCGTCGGGGGACAGGTCGAACGGCAGATCGCCGCGTCCGCTGATCTGGAGCTTGCGGTACACCTTCGTCAGGTGCTGCTCGACCGTGCTGACGGTGAGGTAGAGCTTCGCGGAGATCTCCCGGTTGGTCAGGCCCTGTGCCGCGAGCGTCGCCACCCGCTGCTCGGAACTGCTCAGCCTGCTCTCCAGACGTTCCGGCCCCGGTCGCTCGGCATGGTCCGGCGCGGGCTCGCTGAGCGGCGCGTCGGGCAGGATCTCCTTGCACAGCGCGGTCGCGCCGCACTCCTTCGCCAGGTTCCACGCCGCCCTGATCGTCGCCGTCCCCTTCGCCGGCGCGCCCGCCTCCGACTGCCGGGCCCGGCCGAGGTCGGCCATCGCGCGGGCGGTGGCCAGCCGGTCCCCCGACCGGTGCAGTTCGTTCACCGCCTGCTCCAGCAGCGAGACGCGCTGCCGTGCCGAACCGTTGGTCAGCGCCCGCTGGTGCAGCGAGACCCCCCGGACCCACGGCCGGCGGGCGTCCGGCAGCGCCAGCTGCTGCAGCACCAGCCGCTCGGCCTGCTGGGACTTGCCCAGACGCAGCAGTGCCTGGGCGGCGTCGGTGCGCCACGGCAGGCACGCGGGCCGGTCGATGCCCTGGGCCTGCATGATCCGGCCGATGGTGAGGAAGTCGGTGAGCGCGGCCTGCGGCTGGTTGCCCGTCAGGTGGTGCAGGCCGCGGGCGTGCAGGAAGGCGAGCCCGTCCAGGCTGTCCAGCAGGGCCGCCGGCACCGGACGGTCACACAGCCGGGACGCCTCGGTGTAGTGGCCCATGGCACTGTGGGCGCGGATCAGCACCGCCGTCGCCGCGTACGGCAGGGCGCCGCCGCTGCGCTCCGGCAGCGCCGACAAGGCCCGGCTCGCGTAGGCGCGGGCCTCGGCCAGGTCGCCGATGCGCAGCAGCGCCTGTGCGTGCAGCGTGGCGAACACCGCGGCCCAGCCGGGCGCGTCACGCCGTTCCGCGTCCTCCAGCAGGGTGCGGCTCCAGGGGACGGCCCGCTCGGGATGGTCGGACAGCAGCAGCGAACGCAGTGCCTGCACGATGGGTGTCATCGTCGCCTCCGCCGGGCCGGCGGAGCGCAGCAGGCGTTCGGCGGCGCAACCGGAGTCGATCACCACGTCCAGCGGCGAGGCGCCCGGTTCCTCGCCCTCGGGCTCGCCGTCGCCGAGCAGGCGCGCCGCGTCGGTGAGCCGCCCCTGCAGCAGCAGCAACTGGGACAGCGGCTGGGCGCCTTCGCCGTCGAGGCGGCCCTCGCGCAGCGCGGCGAGCGGGCCGGTGACCAGCCGCTCGGCGGCGGCCGGGTCGAAACGCCAGGTGACCTGGGCGAGCCGGATCGCCACACCGTCGCGCCGCAGGTCGTCGGCGCACAGCCGGTGGGCCGCCTCCAGCAGGGCGAGCGCGCCACGGCCGTCGTCCTCGGCGAGCCGGCTCTCGGCCGCGTCGCACAGCAGCTCCGTCTCCTCGGCGGTGGCCGACCGGACCGTACCGGCCAGGGCGGCGGCGGACAGCAGGTGCCCGGCCGCCTCCACCGCCGGACGGCCCTGGTGGTGCAGCAGCAGGGCCGCCCGGCGGTGGAGGGCGGCCAGCGTGGCGGGGTCATGGGCGCCGAGGATCGCGTCGCACACGGCGGGGTGCGCGGAGCCGGCGTCGTTCAGCAGACCCGCGCCGTGCAGGGCGGCCAGGCCCTGTCGTACGGCGGGCGGCGCGATGCCGGCCAGCTCCGCGATCCGCTCCGGCGTGGCGGACTCGCCCAGCAGCGCGGCGGCCTGGGCGACCGTCGCCGCGGTGGCGCCCGCGCGGTGCAGACAGGCGTGGACGGCCTGGACGAAGGGGCCGTCGACGTCCGGGACCGGGCCGGCCGCGCAGCCGTTCGTCGCGGCACCGGCCCGGCCGCCGGGGCTGCGGCGAACGCCGGCCGGTGCCGGCTGCCAGGTCCCGCGCTGCGCCGGTGCGGCGGCTTCGGCGCGGACGGCGGCGGGGCCCGCGGGGGCCGTGAGCGCGTGCTCGTCCAGGAGCGCACGCAGCAGCAGGGGGTTGCCGCCGCTGGTCTCGTACAGCGGTGAGGCGTGTTCGCGGCAGCCCGCGCGTTCGGCCAGCGTGCTCACCTCGGCCGGCCCGAGCCGCTCCAGCCGGATGCGGCGGAACGTCGGCTGGCGCATCAACTCGGTCGTGAACGCCGGGTCACCGGCCTCGTGATGGACCGTGGCTGCCACCACCAGCAGGATGCGGGCGGGCCGTGCGTAGCGGGCGAGGTACTGGACGAAGGCGAGGGACGCGTCGTCGGCGTGGTGGACGTCGTCCACGCACAGCACCAGCGGGCTGCCCTCGCTCATCTCGCGCAGCTCGGCACACAGTGCCTGCAGGTCCTCGGTGCGGGGTGCCCCGTCCGCCGTGTTCTCCCACAGGGCCGGCCCGAGCCGGCCGGCCAGCAGCTGGCGCACCACGCCCCACGCGGACGTGCGCTCGGCCGGGAAGCCCGTCGCGCACAGCACCACGGCCCCCGCGGCCGCGGCCTGTTCGACCAGCAGGTGCACGAGCGTGCTCTTGCCGCAGCCCGTGGGTCCCTCCACCAGGACGGTGCGGGAGAGCCCCTCGGCACAGTCCGTGAAGGAATCCGTCAAGGTCCGTATCGCCGTGGTCCTTCCGACCAACGTCATAGTCGCCCCGTCTCGGTTGGTCCACCCCTAACCTGGACCAGCCTGACCACACCCCCTACAGGTGTGGTGGAGCGGTGGCGGAACGCCGCACATGCCGGGTCAGAGCTCGGTGCGCACCAGACCGGCGTCGCGCAGTTCGTCGACCCACAGATCCAGATCCGCAAGGGTGTTGGCCGGTTCGGTGCCCCACAGCGACGCCAGCATGAGAGCCGCCGCGGGCACATCGCCGCTGTGCCGGCGCAGGGCGAGCCACATCGCCGTGCCGACGGGGCCGCAGCGCACCGCGCGTGCCGGTGCCGACGGCTCCGGCACGATGTCCAGGCGCCCCTGCGCGTCGACGCTGACGCTCAGTCCGGGCATCGGTTGAACTCGCACACGTACCTCCAGCCCGCGAGCGGCCCACGGCTTACCAGGTCGTCGGATTCACACGCGGCGACGTACACCGGAAAACGAAATGCCGTCCGGGGCGCCAGGGCGGTGAGCATCGAAATCAATCCTCGTGCGTGCGGTCGGGCCTGGCAACGGTCCGTACCCCCCTACAAGGTGGTGCGCGAACGCCCTGACGTAGGGGTGTGCTGCGCGTTTCACCACTGCGCCCCCAGCGCCGGGGGCCGGCCGAACGAATCCGGCCGAAAGCAATTCCCGAAAGGCGGGGGTAATTGGCTGAAGGTTTTCGGAATGCGCCGCCGGCTGCTTCACAGAACGTGCGGAAAGGTGAAGCGATTTCCTTGGACCTCACCGAGTTTCACCGGCTCTCCATCACCTCTCCAGTCGCGGCGGCCATGGTGTGAGGGACGGCTGTACGGAGTGACGAACCATGAGGAAGGACCTCTCGTCATGGCGCCCACGTTGACCGAGCCCCTCAGCGGGGTGCTGCACGAACTCCTCACCGCCCGCTGTCTGCGGGAGCGCAACAAGGAACTCGTCCTCGAACTGGTCGCGGCGGGCAACCGGGGCGAGGCCAACCGGCTCACCCGGCACTGGGCGGATCCCGCCGGCCCGGGCGGGCCGGTGCTGCCCGACGGGTTCGGGCTGACGGTCGAGAGCGTCCTCGCCGAGGGTGACGTCGTCGTGCTGCGGGCGACCGCGCGCGCCGGGCGCGAGGCCTGGTCGCTGGTCGCCGAACTCCGCTTCGACTCCGCGGGGCGGGTCGCCCAGTGCCACGACATGCTGGTGCCCGGGGCGGCGGTGAGCTGAACCGGACCGCAACTCCCGTGCGACCCACGGGAGTTCGAGGGTGTCCCGGTCGATTCTCGAGCGGCGGACGTCACCGTCGGCCCCTACCGCCGCACGAGAGGGGGACAGCCGGTGAGGAGGGCGTCCGGCTGGGCCGGGCTATTACGGCGTAATAGTGGAGCGGGCCGTTGCGCCCTGAGGGGCCGGCCCGTCGTGGTCGACGCGGACGGTGACACGGCCGTGCTGTTCACCTCCGGACCGGGGGTCGAGCCAGCCGCGGCGCGGACCCTGTACGGGGCGTTTCCCGAGTTCCGCGCCGAGTTCGACGCGATGTGCCGGGTGGCGGACCGGCGACTGCCGCTGCCGCTGGCCGCCGTCGTGTTCGCCCCCCAGGACGGCGTCGACGCCCGCCTGCTGCACCGCGTCGAGTACCGCCGGACCGCGCTGTTCGCCTACCAGCTGGCGCTGTTCCGGCTGTGGCGGGAGCGGGACGTGCCGCGGATCGCAGCGGTCGCCGGTGAGGGCGCGGGCGCCTGCGCCGCGGCGTGCGCGGCGGGCGTGCTCGGCCCCGACGAGGCGGTACGGCTGCTCGTGTCGGGTCGCCGGCTGCACGAGCACGGCCCAAGCCGCGCCGAACGAGCCCTGCGTGCTGGTGGGTTCGAGCGTGTGCTGCGCTGCGCCCCGGACCACGAGGAGCTCGACGGCACGCTCCCGGCGGGTGGGGTACGGCGGGAGCGTCCGGAATTGCTGGGCGGCTGAGGGCCGCCCGGGCGACGTCGGGGAACGGGCTGGTGGCCGGCACGGTGGCCCGGACACCGCGAGGACGTCCCGCACGGACGAGCGCAGGTCGGGGACGGTTCGCGGGCCGTACGAGCATGGCGTCCGCCGCGTCGAACGAGCCCTGCGCGCTGGTGGGTTCGAGCGTGTGCTGCGCTGCGCCCCGGACCACGAGGAGCTCGACGGCACGCTCCCGGCGGGTGGGGTACGGCGGGAGCGTCCGGAATTGCTGGGCGGCTGAGGGCCGCCCGGGCGACGTCGGGGAACGGGCTGGTGGCCGGAACGGTGGCCCGGACACCGCGAGGACGTCCCGCACGGACGAGCGCAGGTCGGGGACGGTTCGCGGGCCGCTGGAGAAAACGGACGGACGGGACGCGCCGGAGCTAGCGTGGGGAGGCTGAGTGTGAGGGGACGGCCATGGAAGAGCACCACATCGGCCGGCACATACCGCCGCCGGAGACGAAGCCGTACGCCCGCCGGATGCCCAGGACGTCGGCGTGCGGCGGACAGGGGCCGCCGGGGCGCGCCGCGCGGTCCGGAGCATCGCCGCAGGCGCGCCAGCTGACCTCCCCCGCCGCCTGGATCCGCCGCCGGGTGTCCCGTCCCCGCGGCGGATCCGCCAAGCCGTTCCGCCGGCCCGCCGGCTGAGCCGCGGGCGGCGGACGTCCCGCTGCGTACCGGTTGTCCACGAGGGGGAGGCGATGAACGACGGCCGGACCACCGGCGTGTGCGCGGTGATCGACCCCGAGCGGGGCGCTCACGGCGCCCTCCGACTGCACGGGCCACTGGACGCCGCCTGCTTCCACCGGGCCCTGCACCGCATAGCCGAGAGCCGCCCGGACACCCGGCAGGCGGGGCCCCGGCTGCTGCGGCACGGCCCCGACCTGCACACCGTCGTACTCCCCGGCGAGGCCGGTGCGTCGGCGCCCTATCCCGTCGGTCTGCTCGCCGACCTGCTCACCGCCGCCCCCGACTCCGTCCTCGACGGCGGGGCAGGGGCCGGGTCCCCCGGGGGCGCGGGGGACCGGTCCTGCGGGACGCTGCCGCGCACCGAGCCGGTCACCGCCCTGCAGCAACAGCGGCTCGCCGACGCCCTGGCCCGCCCCGACCAGCAGGTCGAGCAGATCGTCTGGCGCTGGTACGGCCCCCTCGACACCGGTCGTTTCGAGGCGGCCTGGCAGGCCGTCGGCGAGCGCGAGAGTGTGCTGCGCACCGGCTTCCTGTGGGACCCCCGGCCGCGCGCCGTGGTCTTCGACCGAGGCCCCCTGGACGTCGTACGCCACCGGCACGGCACGGTGATCCGGCGCGCCGCGCTGCTCGCCCGCGAACGCGCCCGCGCCTTCGACCTGCGCCGCCCCGGGCCGCTGCGGGTGGCGCTGCTGGACAGCGGCCCCGCGGACGCGGCGGCGCCCTTCACCGACGTGCTCGTCACCTATCACCGTGCCCTGCTCGACAGCTGGAGCGTCCGGCTGCTGATGCGCGAGTGCTGTCGCGCCTACCTCGCCGACGGCGTGCTGCCCGGTGGCGAACGCCGTCCCGACCTGGGCGACTGCGCCCGCTGGCTCGGCGCCCAGGACCTCGCACCGGCCGGCGACTTCTGGCGCCGGCACGCGGCCCACAGGGCCCTCGGACCCGCCCACCGGACGACCGCTCCGGTGCCCGCCCGCCCCACCGCCGCCGGTCCCGCCGGCAGCGGTGGCACCGGCGTGCACCGCAGCGCGCTGTCCCCGGCCGAGAGCACGGACCTGGCCCGGTGGGCGGCCCGCTGGGGCGTCGCGGAGAGCAGCGTGCTCCAGGCGGTGTGGGCGATGCTGCAGTACCGCGCGTCCGGCGCCGCCCCCGGGCCCGCCGTCGTCGGCTTCGGCCTGGACTTCCCGGGGCGCGGACTGCTCCTGGAGGGCATCGAGGGCGTGCCCGGCCCCTTCGAGAACGCGCTGCCCGTCACGGTCGCCGTCGACGCGGCGCTCGCCCTGCCCGGGCTGCTGCGCGAACTGCGCGACCGGGCCATGGACATGGCCGCGTACGAATGGGTCGCGGACGGGGCACTGGACCCCGGCACCGGCCGCGGCACCGCGTCCCGGGCCGGCGGCCTGCTCGCCTTCGACTGCGGTCCGCGCCCCGAGGAGACGTACGGCGACGCGCTCGCCGCGCACGGAATCCGCCTCGAGGAGCAGGAGACCGCCGGATCGCCCGCCGGGTACGCCCTGCGGCTGCGCGCCGGCCACGACACGCGACGCGCTCTCGTGGTCACCTGTGTGTACGACCGTGACCTCGTCGACGGTGGAACCGCCCGCACGCTGCTGGCGCACACCGTCCGGCTGCTGCGCCTGCTCCCCGGCGCCGCGACCGGGACCACCACCGTCGGCGACACGCTGGCCTGGCTGCCGGACGACACGACACCCCCCGTGCCGGAGGGCTCCCTCGCCCGGGACGGGGCGCCACTGGTGTCGCTGCGCGGCGCGTCGGCGCCCGCCGCGGCGACCGTGTGCCTCGTCGACGTGCCGGGCGCACCGCGCACGGGCCACTGGGAGCTGGTACGGCACTACCGCGGGCCGGAGGCGCTGACCGCGCTCCGGCTCGTCAGCGGCGGGGACACCGCCACGGCTGGTGCCCTGGGCAGGCTCGCCCGCTCGCGCGGCCGGCTGGTCCTCGGCGGATACTCCGGCGCCGGCGCCCTCGCGTGCGAACTGGCGCGACACGTCACCGGGCCCGGGGTGCGCCCGCCCCTGGTGGTGGTCGGCGGCACCTGCGACGACCCCGACGGGCCCCGGGGCCTGGCGAGGGCCCTGCAGGAGGCGAGCGCGTCACCGGCCTGTGACTGACGGGCCGGGCCTGCGGCCGGGGCGGAATCGGTGGTGCCGGGAACGTGAGATCGGGTGCGCAGGATTCGGGCGCGCACCCTACGCCGGCCGGGACTCAGGCGCTGTGCGTGGCGCGGCCGTTCACGGTCGTGCGGTGGCGGGTGAAGGCGCGTACGGCGGCCCAGGTCGCCGATGCGGCCCCGGCCGGCGAGACCGCCGAGGCGAGCGAGGCCATGAGGAGGGTGTCCGAGGCATCGAGGGCCTGTACGGGGGACTGGGCGGGGGCGGGGACCGGCACGAGGGCGACCGGGCGGGGGTGGTGCCGGGTCGGGGTATGCATCATGATCACCTCTACGGCCAGTCGATGTCGTCGTCGGAGGGCGCACCGCGCGTCGGTCCCGGTCGGCCGGTGCGGCCCTCGCGGGCAGCATGGCGGGCAGGAACCGACTGCTTCATGTACGACTCCCGTGGACACGGACGGGAACAGCTCCCGTGACAGAGGACGGGCTGGTGCGCAGGCACCGCCGCTGACGCTTGAGATGCTGCCCGTATCCGGTAAAGACCCGCTCGAGGAACGCATGAGAGCCTCGTGAGGTTCGCACGAGGCCCAGGGCACGGCGCCTGGCAAAACATTGCCCGGCTGTTGCCCGTCCCCCTACGCTCGTTGCGGCTTTCGGTGGCTCGCCCGTCCCGCCCCACGGCCACCCACTCGTTCGTCCCCAGGGAATGGTCACATGCTGCAACAGCCCGCGTTCGGCAGCCGTCTGAGGAAACTGCGCCAGGCCCGCGGGCTGTCCCAGACAGCGCTCGCGGGAGACGGCATGTCCACGGGATATCTCTCCCGGCTGGAGTCCGGCGCCCGCCAGCCCACCGAGCGGGCCGTCGCCTACCTCGCCGAACGGCTCGGCCTGGAGGTGGCGGACTTCGAGGAGCCCGCGGGCGGTTCGCTCGCCAACGCGCTGTCGCTGGTCGCCTCCACCGGCTCCGGCGCGGCGCTGGAGACGCTCCGCGAGGCCCTGGCCGCCGAGGGACACGAGGCGCCGGTGCTGCGCTGGCAGGCGCTGTGGCAACTGGCCCGGCAGCGGCGGCTCCAGGGCGACCACGCCGGCGAACGGGAGTACCTGGAGGAGCTGGTGCAGCTCGGCGACGCGGTCGGGCTGACCGCGCTGCGGGTGCGCGGGCTGACCCGGCTCGCCCGCTGCCTGCGTTCGCTCGGTGACATCAACGAGGCCATCGACGCCGCGATGACCGCCCACCATCTCGCCCGCGAGGACCATCTGGACGTGGAGGACCGTGCCGCGGTGCTGCTGGCCCTGGTCTCGGTGGAGGGCGAGGCCGGCCGGACGCCGGACGCGCGAGCCCACGTCGACGAGCTGGTCGAGCTGGTCGCGGGCCGGTCGGACGCGCTGTGGGCGGAGGCCATGTGGACCGCGGCGGCGGTGCGTGTCCGGCAGGGCGACCACGCCGCGGCCCAGGGCTACCTGGAGGAGGCGCTGGAAAAGTTCGCCAGCGGGGAGGACCTGGTGCTGTGGCTCAGGCTCAGGCTCACGGCCGGCCGGCTGCACCTGGAGAAGCTGCCGCCGGACCCCGAGGCCGCCGAGCGGTGCCTCACGGCCGCCGAGTCGGCGCTCGCGTTCGTCGGCACACCGGGACTGCGCCAGCAGCTGACCGCGCTCAAGGCCGACCTCGCCTTCGTCACCGCCCGGTACGACGACGCCCGCGTCCTGCTCGGCGAACTCGCCCTGGCGGAGCCCCGGATGACCTACCGGGAGCGGGTACAGATGGACATCCTGCGCCACCAGCTGCTCATCCGCTCCGGTGACGACCGCGGTATCCAGGGCCTGCGGGCCCTCGCCGAGCAGGCCCAGGCCGATGCCAACATCGACCTGGCCGCGCAGATCTGGCGCATCCTCGCGGAGTCCCTGGCCCAGTCGGCCACGGAACGCGGCTCGACGGCGGTGTGATCCGCCGTTCGCCGGCGCACGGCGAGGCCGTGAGACCCGTGGTCCGGTGCTCGGCCGGCGGATGCCGGTGGTCCGGCGGTCGGCGGACAGGCCCTGGTCTGAGCCGCTCGGCAGTGGACCGCTGCTCGTGGGGCCGGACCGGTCGGCGGGGTCGGCGCTCAGTGGTGCTTGCCACTCGCCGGGTGCGCGGAACGTTCGGCGCGCGGTGTCCGGGGAGGCTGTGGGTCCGGGGTTTGGTGGTGGGCCGGCGGATGCCTGTGGCCTGGTGGTCGGCGGATGGGCCGTGGTCCGGGCTGCTGGGCTGCGGGCCGCTGCTTGCGGGGCCGGGCCGGTCGGTGAGGGTCCGGTGGGGGTGGTCGCGGGTTTCGGGGCGGGGGCGCTCGCAGGCGGCCCCGTGCTGTCCGGCGGGGCGGTCAGCGGGTTGCCGGCTCCGGTGCCGGTGACGTCGGGAGGGTCGGTGCCGGACCCGTCGTCAACGACCTCACCTGGCGGCTGCACAGTGCCGCCGCCGTCACCAGGGCCACCAGCGTCGCACCGGCCAGCAGGGTGGTGTGGATGCCGAGGTGGCCCGCCAGGGGCCCCGCGGCCATCTCGCCCAGGGGCAGGGCCACGAAGGAGCCGAGCGCGTCGTAGGCGTAGACGCGGGCCAGCCGGTCGGCGGGGATGTTCTCCTGCAGGGAGACGTCCCAGGCGACCCCGAACTGTTCCAGGGCCAGCCCGTTGGCGAACATCGCGACCGTCAGCAGCAGGGCGCCCGGTGCCTCGGCCAGCACGACCAGCGGGACCGCCTCGACCGCAACCAGGGCGACGCCGAGCAGCAGGGCACGCCGGATGCGGGAGCGGGCCGCGAGGATTCCGCCGGCCACGGCACCCGCCATCTGCGCGGCCAGCACGGTGCCCCACGCCCCGCGGCCGAAGGTGTCGTCGGCGACGACCGGGCCGAGCACCTGCACGCCGCCCGCGACCACCGCGTTGACCACCATGAACTGCAGGACCACGATCCACACCCACGCGCGCGAGGTGAACTCCCGCCAGCCTTCGCGCAGTTCCTGCAGGGGGCGCGTCGGGCCGGCGGCTCCGGTCTCCTTCGCGGGCGTGGCGTTCACGCCGAGGAAGCACAGAGCCGCGCCGCAGAACGCCACCGCGTTGCCCGCGAGCCCCCAGCCGGGTCCGAACACCGCGGCCACCACGCCGGCCAGCGAGGAACCGGCGATCGCGCCGAGGTTGGTGCCCATCCGCATCACGGCGTTGGCCGGCCGGATCAGCCCGGTGGGCACCGTCTGCGGGGTGAGCGCGGCGGACGCGGGCAGGGACAGTGCGGCGAGGGCCCCGTTGACGGCACTCAGCACAACCAGCAGCGGGATCGACGCCGCGTGCAGCAGTACGCTCGCGGCGATCGCGGCCTGGACACCGGCGGCGGCCAGCGCCGAGCCCTGGAGCACCAGCGTGCGCCGCACCCGGTCGGCGACCACCCCGCCGATCAGCAGCAGCGCCACGTTGGCGAGCGAGCGCGCGCCGACCACCAGGCCCAGGTCCGTGGTGGACCCGGTCGTGTCCAGGACGGCGAAGGCGAGGGCCACCGGAGCCATGGCGTTGGCGAAGTACACCAGGAGCCGGCCGGCCGCCAGCCGCCGGAAGGGGCGGTGCGCGAGCGGCGCCCACGAACTGCCCCGAGCCGGGTCCCCGGCCGCCGTCTGCGTCATCGTCGTCCTTCCTCCGGATGCAGCGTGAAGTGCACCCGGGACACGGAGATGCCCAGGTCCTGTACGGCGTACGGGCAGAAGTAGTAGGCCTGCGGGGTCGCCTCGCGGGACGGTGTGATCGTGAACTCGGCGTGCACCCGCTCGCCGGCCCGCTCCGCCCGCACCCGGCGCAGCACCGGGCCGACCTTCGCGTCGAGGTACACCGGCAGCACGATGCCCAGGTTCACCGTCCCGGCGCGGCGCGCCTCGGCCTCGACCACCACGTGGAGGGTACCGCCGGCCGTCACCCGCTCCGCCGCCTTCACCGTCAACTCGGCTGAATCGGCGAGGGAGTTGGCGACATCGCCGCAGCGCGGGCAGACCACCTGCACCGTGTCGGTGACCACCGGCACCCGGCCGCGCCGCCGGTAGGCGACGAGCGGGCGGCCGCAGGCGCACGGGGTGTCCAGGGCGGCGGGCTCCTCGGCCACGCTGCGTTCGCCGAAGTAGGTGGGGAACTGCAGGACCGGGTCGTCGTGGTGCCTGGCGAAGCGCTGGGCGAGGGCCAGGTCCAGGGAGGTGGTCTCCCTGGCGACGGCGGCGAGCGCCTCCTCGGCCTCCGGCGACTTCACCACCGTACGCACCACGTCGTGCAGCAGGGTGTCCGACAGTGCCCGCAGCCGGGGCCGCAGCGGATGGTCCGGGCCGAGCAGACCGCTGTCCAGCAGGCCGGACAGCCGGGCGCCGAGGGTGTGCAGGGGCAGCGGTTCCGCGGTCGGCTCCGGTGTCGCGTCCGCGTCCGGTCCGGGCTCCGCCCCGGAGGACCGCAGGCCCGCCTGTACGAACGCCGGGTACGGATTGATGTCCCGCAGACGCTCGTTGACCGCTTCGACGGTGCCGTCCGCGAGCCAGGCCAGGTTCTCCGGGCGCTGGCCGTCGCAGGCGGTGAGGGTGGCCACCACCGTCTGCGCCGGGCCGTCCAGGGCGTTCAGCAGGATCAGGTACTTCGGGTCGTACATGGCGTGCCCGGCGAGGGCGCCGCTGAAGCAGTTGGCCAGGACCAGTTCGGCCGTCCGGATCGCGCGGGCCGGGATCAGCTTGTCCATGGGCTTGGTGCAGCCCAGGCCGTAGGCGCACTTGGGGCCGGGGGCGCCGGGCAGGGCCGGGACCGGGCTCGCCCCGCACAGGGTGAACAGGCCCAGGTTCAGCTGGTCGTCCTTGCCGTTGCCGTGGAACAGCACCCGGCGCCACACCCGGCCCAGCGCCAGCTCCTTGACGTCGACGCGGCGCACGTCCTCCGCGCCGCACCACACGTCCGCGCCCGGCACCGGTGCCGCCGCGTCCAGCTCGGAGACGACGCCCACCGCGGCGCCCGGGGCGGCCCGGGCGTACTGCTTGGCCACCACCCAGCTGAGGCTGTGCACGTCCCGGCCGGTCAGCAGGAACAGCGGCCTCGACGAGCGGTACGCGGCCTCGACGAGCGGTTGCAGCTCGTCGCCACGCAGGTGGCCGTAGGTGCCGGCGAGCAGCACGGAGCCGTCCTCGGGCAGCGCCGCCGGGTCGGTCACCCAGTGGCGGGCCAGAGGGGTGAGCAGGGCGCGCAGCGCCCCGGGCAGCTCGTCGGCGCCGAACAGGACGCCGGTGTCCGCGGCTTCGGGGCTGCGCCGGCCGGCGTAGACCTGTTCGGCGAGCGCGATGCCGTCCAGCAGGTCGGTACGGCCGCCGGTCCACACCGGCAGCGGACCGTCGCCGGCCGCGCCCGCCGCCACGGCCCCGGCGTAGTCGTCGAGTGCGCCGTACGGGACGAACAGCGGCCCTGCCGCCGGGGCGTTCACGACTCGTCCACCTTCAGCTCGAAGTGGCGCAGCACGGCGTGCATCCGCTCCTCCACCTCGTCGGCGGTGGCACCCTCGACGTGCACATAGCCGGTGGAGGCGTGCGAGGCGCGCGGCGGGTCGAGGACGTCGCCCGGCGCGGCGGTCAGCCGGGCGCCGATCACGCCGGGCAGCCGCAGCAGTTCCTCCTCGGAGGTGATGTGGACGACGCGGCCGGGTGCGGTCGGCAGCAGCAGGTCGCCGACGGCACGGTCGAGGGTGTACTCGGGCACCGGCACCCGGTCGACGTAGGTGTCGAGGATGACGTGCAGGAAGTCGAAGCCGTAGGCGAGGCCGTGGTTCATCGGCACCTCGCAGCCGCTGAGCCGGGCCGCGACCTCGCTCATCACGAACTCGCCGTCGTCGGTGAGGAAGAACTCGCCGTGCAGGTAGCCGTAGGGAATGCCGAGGCCGTCGGTGAGCCGCTGCGCCAGCGCGCGGGCGTCGACCGGGATCTCCTCGCCGGGCGCGTAGGTGATGTTGGCGTTGATCTTGCCGTCCAGGACCTCCAGGATCGGCACCGGGTTCTTCGACAGGTAGGCGTCCAGGACCACCCCGCGGGCGACGACCGCGCACAGCTGGAACTCCCGGCCCCGGATGTACTCCTCGGCCATCCAGTCGAGGCCCGGGTCGAGCGGTGGTACGTCCGCGAGGTCCTGCGGGGAGTCGAGGCGGTAGGTGCCGATGCAGGAGTCGGAGTCGACGGGCTTGAGGATCACCGGCCAGCCGTGTTCGTCGCCGAACGCGACGACGTCCTCCAGGGCGTGCACGGGGCGGTAGGCGGCGTGCGGGATGCCGAGTTCGGCGTACCGGTCCTTCATCGTCATCTTGTTGCGCACCCAGCCCACCTGTTCCTCGCTCAGGTGCGGCAGGTCCACCAGGGCGGCGAAGCGCTGGGCGGTGGCCTGCAGCGCCTCGTTGGGGTTGCAGAAGTGGGTGGGCCGGGGCAGCCCCTTGGTGCCCTTCATCCAGCGCAGGTAGCGGGCGGCCTCGTCCTGCAGGGACGCGGAGGTGTCCAGGGTGAACGTCGGCACGTGCGCGGTACGGGCGATGTAGTCCTCGGTCAGCTGGACGGTGTCGAAGCGCAGCAGGACGACGTCGACGTCGTCGCGGGCGAGGACGTGGTCGGTGAAGGTGGCCCGGCGGCTCTCGACGAGCAGGACGGCGGGGCGGGCGGTGGGGGTGCCGGTGGTGTGCATGGTCGTCTCCAAGTCTGCTGGGGCGCGCGGGAGTTCAGCCGATGACCCGGGTGGAGCCGTCGAGTCGGCCGGGGCGGGTGCGGCGCAGGTCGCGGACGAGGTTGACCCGCTTCAGCCAGCGGTCGCCGCCGTCGAACCCGGCGCGGAAGGAGCGCCGGCCGTGCACCACGTTGCGGTTGTCGACGAAGCAGATCCCGCCGGTGGGAACGACCACGTCGGTGAGGTTGGCATCGAGGTGGGCGATGATGTGGGCGAGGGCCTCGGCGGCCTCCGGATCGCCGTCCTGGGCGCGGAAGAAGTCCCGGTCGACACGGAGCACCGGCTGGTCCGGATGGCCCTCCAGGACGGGCACCGGCTCCGGGACGAAGGCCCCCTCGGCGAACTCGTGCGCGGAGTCCGGCAGGGCCACGAAACGCGGCTGTGACAGCACCGCGCGGATCCGGGCGGGCAGCCGGTGCACGTCGACGTGGGCGACGGTCGTCGGCACCCCGCTCTCGTTGCGCAACGCGAACAGACCCACCCAGTCCGCCCGGTACGGCGAGAACGCGTCCTCGGTGTGCCAGGCCAGCTCCAGTTCGCTGGAGGCGGAGATCAGGCTCTTCTCGAAGCCCTTGCTCGGCAGGATGTCGGTCACCAGCCGGCCGTCCTGCTGGGTGGCCCAGCCGGTGACATCGCCCAGCAGGGCCGCGTACAGCACGAGCAGGAAGCCGTGGACCTGGCTCGCGTCGGTGTTCGCCTCCCGCCAGTGCCGGGGGGTGGCGCCGAGCGCCGCCTGGTCGACCAGGTTGCCGCAGACCAGGGTGACATGGGTGGTCTCGTCGCGCCGCGCCGAGTTCAGGTGGCGGCGCACGGTCAGCGGCAGCTCGTGCGCGAGCACGGGCGCCTCGTCCAGGAACCGCGGGTCGTCCGCCGCCTTGTACGACTCCAGGCAGGCCGCGGCCAGCGCGTGCGCGGCGCGGGCCTCGCGGGGGGTGAGGTCGAGGACGTGGTGGCGGTCGTCGGTGGCGGTCATGGGATCCTCCGGGAAAGCGCGTCGTCGGTGGCTGCGGGGGTGCTCGCGGGAACGGTCGCCGGGCCGGCCGCCGACCTAGAACGGGTCGCCGAGCTGCTCGTTGATGTGATCGAGACACAGCTCGTAGATGTCCTCGGCGTGGGTCTCGTACCAGCCCTCGGGGACGAAGGCCGTCGCGGGCCACAGGGCGCGGTGCCCGGTCGCGTCGGCGAGTACGACGAAGGTGGCGAACTCGTCGGCGAACGGGTCGTCGGCGGCCGGGCCGTCCAGCACCCGCAGGTTGCCGTCCTCGTCCAGGCGCGCGGCGCGGCCGGTGCGCCACATGCGGGCGGTGCTGCCGTCCCGGCCGCCGAACGGGTCGGGCAGGAACCGTTCACCGCTGGCCCCGGGAGCCCCGGCGTAGCCCTGGGCGACGCCCGCGCCCGCGATGTACAGGGACCCGGTCTCGCCCGGGGCCACCGGCCGCAGCAGCGGGTCGAGGAGGTAGGCGCGGTATCCGGGGGCGGGCCGGGCCGCGGCGCCGGGCACCCGCTCCACGACGAGCCTGCCCTCGGCCCAGCCACCGCTGACGGTCAGCGCGGCGCCCTCGGTCCGGGCCAGCGCCATCAGCGCGCACAGCACGTCGTCGGCGCCGCCCAGCACCACCCGGGCCCCCCGCTGCCGCAGCCAGCCCAGCACCTCGTGCGGCACGTCCTGGCTCAGCGAGCCGTCCGGCACGTGCACGCGGGCGCCGCAGGCCAGGGCGCTCAGCAGCCCGATCGCCGCGTCCCCGTCCGGGTAGCCGTGCACCAGCCAGGCCGCGTCGGCGGGTGCGGCCAGCGTCGCCGCGGCGACCGCCTCGCTGCCCACCGCGACCGTGCCGTCCTCGCCGGGCACCAGCAGCAGCGGGTCACCGGCGCGCAGCGGCCGGGTCCGGTCGGCGTCGGCCACCGGCCAGTGCCCGGCCGGCGGCAGCCGGTCGGCGGCACCGTCGCGGACCAGCCGGGCCGCGCCGGGCACGGCGGGCAGCAGCAGGTCGGCGGTCTCGTCGAGCAGCAGCACCGCCGGGCGCAGCGACTCGGCGAGGTCCAGCGACGGGTCGGCCGGCAGCAGCGCGGCACCGGTCTTCGCCACGGCGACCGCGGCCACCGCGAACCCGGCCGGCGAGGACAGGGCGGTGAGCACACAGGTGCCCGGGCCCGCCTTGTGCTCGATGAGCGCGTGCGCCAACAGGTCGGAACGGGCGTCGAGTTCGGCGTAGGTCAGGCCGGCCAGCGCGAGCGCCTCGGGGGCCCGCGCCACCTGGGCCGCGAACAGCGCGGCCACGTCCTGCTCCGCGAGCGGCACCTGCGCACCCGCCCACACCCCGCTCCCGGCGGCCTGGCCGGGCAGCAGCCGCAGCCGGCTGAGCGGGGTGGCAGGCGTGTCCAGGGCGGACCGCAGCAGGGCGGTGAGCTGGCCGGTGAGCGAGGCGGCGGCCGTCTCGCCGACCGTCTCGTGCCGGAAGACGGCGGTGACGGTGATGCCGGCCGGGACGCCGGCGGGGCTCTGCCGCTCCGTCAGCGTCAGCCCCAGGTCGGCGGCCGGGGCCGGCGGCGTGCAGTGCTCGGCCTGCACGGACAGCCCGGCCGCCTCGAACCGGGCCGCGCACTCCTGGAGCACGGTCAGCGCGACCCCGCCGGGCAGCGCCGCCAGCGCCGCCTCGCCGTCCCGGTAGGCCGCCAGGTCCCGCTCGCGGACCCGGCGCAGCAGCTCGGTGAAGGCCGGGTCGCCGGAGGTGTCCACCGACAGGGCCAGGACCCGGCCGAAGGGGCCGACCGCCTCGCGCAGCGCGGCGGTGTCCCGGGCCGGGACGGGCGCGGCCACGGTGACCCGGCCGGATGCGCCGAGCCGGGTCAGCAGTGCGGCGAGCGCGGCGTGCACCACCATGAACAGGGTGGTGCCGTGCTCGGCGGCGAACCGGGTGAGCCGGGCGTGCAGTTCCTCGTCCAGTTCGGCTTCCAGGGTGCCGTGGGAGGCGTCGCCGGCCTGCGGCGCGCTGCCCGGCAGCGGGGTGGGCGGCACGTCCCCGAAGAGGGCGCGGGGCGCCGCGTCCAGCCCGGCGGGGGAGCGGTGCGGGGTGTCACCGGTGGCCCGCGCTCCGTAGGCCCGGGCGAGTTCGGCGGCCAGCGGCAGGCGGGACCACGGGTCGACCGAGCCGGCGGGCAGGGCCAGTTCCAGCAGGTGGTCGTCGGCGGAGAGGGTGCGCAACCGGGTGCCGGCCGCGCCGAGCCGGGAGTTGCGCAGCGCCTCGTGGCGCCGGCCGAGGTCGACCAGGGCCGCCTCCAGGGCGCGGGAGTCCAGCGCGCCGCGCAGCCGCAGCGAGAACTCCGCGCTGTCGCCCGCCGTGGCGCCCGGCCCGGTCGCCACGGCGGCGCAGTCGCCGACGAGCGTGGCGAACGCGGCCGGGGTCGGCGCCTCGTACAGCGCCCGGCTGCCCGGGTCGGCGCCCAGCGTCTCGCGGGCCCTGGACAGCAGCCGGGCCGCCGCCAGCGAGTGGCCGCCGATGCGGAAGAAGTCGGAGTCCGCGTGCACCTTGTACCGGGGCAGGCCCACCACCTCGGCGAACAGATCACGGACGATCTCCTGGATCGGTGTGCCGGGCTGGGTGCCGGGACCCTCGGCGGTGATGGCCGGCGCGGGCAGGGCCTTGCGGTCGATCTTGCCGTTGGCGTTCAGCGGCAGGGCGTCCATGGTCGTCAGCGCGGAGGGGATCATGTAGTCCGGCAGCCGTTCCTGGAGGTGGGTGCGCAGGGCGACTTCCAGGTCGCCGGTGCGGTCGAAGGCGGTCGGGGTGTTGGCACAGCTCACGGCGTCGGCGACGGGGGCCGCGTACACACCGGTGAGCGGGCCGGCGGGGATCCGGTCGGGGTCGAGGAAGACCACGTCCAGGAGTTCGGGGCTTTCGCCCCAGGTGGGCAGGGCCCGGTAGCCGAGGCGTTCGGCGGCCTCGCACAGTGCCTCCGGGTCGGGTGCGGGTGCGTCCTGGGCGGCCAGGTCGATGCTCTCGCGCGGGTCGTAGAGGGAGTGCATGGCCGTGTACTCGTCGTGCACCCGGCGGTTGGGCACGCCGGCCAGGCGCAGCATCGCGGGCCGCTCGGCCGCCAGGCGGTGCTCCGCCTCGGCGGCGCTGGAGATGTCCAGGCCCCAGCGGGCGACGGGCGCGGTGGCGAGGTCGGCGACCGGTTCGGCCGTGCAGAGCACCGCCTCGTAGCGGTAGCGGGTCAGCTCGTTGTGGTGCACGCCCCGCTTGGCGCGTACGTCGACCGCGCGCACGGCGGGCAGGTCCCGGGCGAGGGTGTCGAACAGGGCGGGGGAGAGCAGCAGTTCGGTCTCCCCGGCGACCTGCTGGTCGATGGTGCGGCGCAGCGCCTCGCGGTCGCCCCGGGCCGCGCCGGGCCGGGCCAGCGCGATGCCGGTCTGGAAGCAGCGGGCGAGATCGAGGTTGCGCAGGTCACCGAGGAGCAGCGAGCCGCCCGGGGCGAGCAGCGGCAGGGCCCGCTCGACGACGGTGCGCAGGTAGGCGAGGCTCGGGAAGTACTGGATCACCGAGTTGACGACGATCGTGTCGAAGCGGCCGGCGGGCAGCCCGGTGGTGTCCTCGGCGCCCCGGCAGTCGAGCCGGACCTTGCCCTTCAGCACCGGGTCGCCCTCCACCTGGGCGCTGAGCGCGGCGACGACGGCGGGGGAGAAGTCGGTGGCCCAGTACTCCTGGACCTCCTCGTCGCGGGCGAGGTGGGCCATCAGCAGTCCGGTGCCCACGCCGATCTCCAGGACCCGGCGGCGCGGGAGCTCGCGGATCCGGTCGAGGGTGGCGTTCTGCCACTCCCGCATGTGCTCCAGCGGGATCGGCAGGGCGTCGTAACTGCTGTTCCAGCCGGTGAAGTTGTCGCCCAGCCCGGCGGCCGCCGCGTCGTCGTAGAGCGCCTCGTAGATCTCCTTCCACTCGGTGATCTGCGCGTCCTCCTCCGCCGCCGCGGCCGGGGCGGCCGGTACGACGTGCGCGACCAGGCGCTTGTCGCCGTCCTCGGTCTCGTGCAGGGACACCGCGGCGGCGGACACGGCCGGGTGGGCGGTCAGCACCGACTCGATCTCGCCGAGTTCGATGCGGAAACCGCGCAGCTTGATCTGGTTGTCCACCCGGCCGACGAACTCCAGCGCGCCGTCTTCGCCCACCCGCACCACGTCGCCGGTCCGGTACAGCACGCCACCCGTGCCGGTGAAGCGGTCCTCGACGAACCGCTGCGCGGTCAGCTCCGGGCGGTGCAGGTAGCCGCGGGCCACGCCCGGCCCGCCGAGCAGGAGTTCACCGGTGCCGCCCGGGGCGACCGGGGTGTCGTCGGCGTCCACGACCACGGCCGTGGTGGCGCCGATCGGCCGGCCGATCGGGATCGTACGGTCGCCCTCGGCGGGCTCGCTGACCTGGTGCCAGGTGGCGAACGTCGTCGTCTCGGTCGGCCCGTACACGTGCAGCAGCCGCTCGGGCGCGCCGGCCGCGAACACCTCGCGCACCCGGCGCGGGTCGCAGGCCTCGCCGCCGAACAGGACGGTGCGCAGCGGCGCGAAGGCGGCCGGCCGTTCCCGGGCGATCAGGTTGAACAGGGCGGTCGTCAGGAAGATCACGGAGATGCCGTGGGCGCGGACCGCGTCCTGGAAGCGGCCCGGGTCGGTCACGGTGTCCTTGCCGAGGCCGACCAGCCGGGCGCCCGCGGTGAGCGTCGTCCACACCTCGAAGGTGACCGCGTCGAAGGCGGGATTGGCGGCCTGGGCCACCACGTCGGCGGGGGTCAGCCGCAGGTAGTCGGTGGACCGTACGAAGTCCAGCACCGCGCGGTGCGGTACGACGACGCCCTTGGGGGTGCCGGTGGTGCCGGAGGTGTAGCAGACGTAGACGGCATCGTCCGGGCCGGCCGTCCGCTCGGGCAGGGCGTCGGAGCGCCGGGCGATCTCGGGGGCCTCGGCGTCCAGGGCGACGACCACCGTGTCCAGGCCCGCGTAGTCCGCGGCGTCCGGCCCCTCGGTCAGCACCGCGGCGGCCGCGCTGTCCCGCACGATCAGCCGGCGCCGCTCGGCCGGGTTGGCGGGGTCGACCGGCACGTAGGCGGCGCCGGCCCGCACGATCCCGAGGAACGCGGTGACCATCTCCGGACCCGGCCGCAGCGATGTCAGCACACGGTCGCCGTGGCCGACACCGCGGGCGCGCAGATGAGCGGCGAGGCGGTTGGCCGCGCGGCTCAGCTCTCGATAGGTGAGGCGGCCGCCGCGGCCGTCGGCGTGCTCGGGGTAGTCGACCGCGATCGCGTCGGGCCGCTCGTGGACCTGCTGCTCGATGAGGCCGGAGATGGACATCAGTACCCGCTCCTTACGACAGCGCCTTCCGGCTTGGCAAAACCTTGCCTGAATACTGGCAACGGCATCTTGAAGCGGTGTCTCGGAACGGTGGAGCGGCGATGGAACCACAGGTGGCGCGGGTGGATTGTTGCCAAGCCGAGGGACGGGAGTTGCCAAGTCCGGCACGGGACGGACTGTCCCGGCATGCGAAAGCGGCTGTGCCGCGGAGGAAGGGTCCTCCGCGGCACAGCCGCTTCAGGGGAAGGGGACGGGACGGGACGTTCGAGGTGAGGGAGGGAGAACGGCCGGGGCGCGCCGGTGGTCAGCCGCGCACGGGTGCGGTCCCGGCCGGCTGCGCGGACAGGTCCGCCCGGCCGGAGACGCCCAGCTTCCGGTAGACGCGGGTCAGATGCTGCTCGACCGTGCTGACCGTCACCCCGAGCCGGGCCGCGATGCCACGGTTGGTCAGCCCCTCCGCCGCCAGCGCCGCCACCCGCCGCTCGGCATCGGTCAGCGGCACGTCCCCGGCGGTGAGCACGGTGGCCGGACGGCCCGACCCGGGCAACAGCTCCTCCCGCAGACCCACCGCACCCATCTGCTGGGCCAGGTTCCACGCGGCCCGCAGGGTGGCGGCCCCCTGCGAGGGGCGGTCGTCGGCGTGCAGGGCGTGCCCGAGGTCCGCCAGGGAGCGGGCGGTCTCCAGCCGGTCGCCGGAGCGCCGCAGCAGCTCGACGGACTCGCGCAGCAGGGCGGTGCGCGGACCGGGGCCGCCCGTCGCGGCCAGCAGACGCAGCGAGGTGCCCCGCACCCACGGGTACGTCGCGCCGGGCAGGGCGAGCTGCTCCTCGGCCAGCGTCCGGGCCCGCCCGAGCCGGCCCATCCGCAGCAGCGCCTGCGCGGCGTCCGTGCGCCAGGGCAGCAGGGCCGGCCGGTCCGCCTGCCAGGACTGCAGCACACGGCCCGCCTTGCGGAAGTCGGCGAGCGCGAGGTGCGGCTGCCCCAGGGACAACTGGTGCAGTCCGCGGGCCCGCAGGTAGCGCAGGCCGTACAGGCTCGTCAGCGCCTGACGGGTCACCGGGTACCGGACGTGCCGGGCCGCCTCGTCGTGGCGGCCGAGCGCGCCGCAGGCCTGGACCAGCACGGCGGCCGGACCGTAGTGGAAGGTTCCGCCGCCGGTCGTCGGCAGCGCGTCGAGCGCCGCCGTCGCGTGCTCATGGGCACCGGACGCGTCGCCCACCCGCAGCAGAGCCTCCGCGTGCAGATCCGCGCAGACGGCGCGCCAGCCGGGCGCGCCGCTGCTCTCCGCCTGGGTGAGCAGCCGTCCGCTCGCGAAGACCGCGCGCTCGGGCCGGTCCGAGTACAGCAGTGTGCGTACGGCGTTGACGAGCGGTGCGAAGGCGGCGTCCGCCAACGGCACCGTCCGCAGCAGCGTCTCGCAGTCACCGGCGCGGGTGTCGAGCAGCGCGCCGAGGAGCGAGCCCGGGGTACGGCCGCCCTTCCCACCGGGGCCTGCCGTCCCGCCCAGCAGGGCGGCCGCCTCGGGGACCCGGCCCTGGGCGAGCAGCATCGCGGCGGGTTCCGCAGGGTCCCAGCCGGCCGGCCGCGCCGAACGGGGCCCCGTGACCAGCGCGGTCAGCCGCTGCTCCGCCGTCTCCGGATGCCGGCGCGCGGCCAGCCGCGCGAACCGCAGCGCGACACCGGCACGCTCGGCCTCGTCGGGGCAGACGTGATGCGCGAGCACGAGGAGACGCTCGGCGTCCTCGAGGGCGTGGTACGCGCCGGGCACTGCGGCGACCTGGGGACGGCCGGCGGCGGGGTGGGCGAGGCGGGTGGCCCGGGGAGGGGTGTGGGTGGTGCGAGGCGTGTGCGGGAGGTCCGGGCGGGGTGGTGCCAGCAGGTCCTCCGCCGTCCGGACGAGCAGGGCGAAGTCCTCGGGGACCACGGGGACGCGGATGCCGTCCGACAGCGGGGCGAGCAGGTGGTCCGCCACCACCCCGGCCGGGGCACCCGCCGCGCCGAGCGCCCGTGCGGCCCCCCGGTGCAGGTCCGCGCGGGCGCGCGGGGACGTCTCGGCGAGCACGGCGGCGGCGACGGACGGGTGCCGGAAGCGGAGGCCGTCGAGCACTCCGCAGGCGCGCAGGGCGGCCAGCGCGCCGCTGGTGTCCTGGGGCCGTGGCGGGCCATCGGCGCCGAGGAGGTCCAGCATGCGGGTGACCAGGGGCTCGGTGGCGCGGTCGGCCAGTGTCGCCACCGCGCGGGCGACCGCCTGCCCTCCCGGTCCGCTGCGGTGCACGCAGGCGAGGACGGCGTCGGCGAACGGGCCCTCGGGTGCCGGCTCCGCGGGCCGTACGGCGGCGTCGGCGGCGTGGGCGGCGTCCTCCTGGAGCAGGGCGCGCAGCAGCAGCGGGTTTCCGCCGGTGATGGAGTGCAGTTCGCCGGGAGTACGGCCCGGACGGCCCGGGGCCGGCCACTGCTGGGGCGGTGTCGCGGCGGCCTGTGCCGTCTCCTGCGGGGTGAGCAGGCCGAGCCGGATACGGCGGACGTGCGGCTGCCGGAGCAACTCCGGTGTGAACAGCGGCTCCTGAGCATGGTCGGTGGAGGCGGACACGGTGGCCACCACCAGCACCGGGGCCGGGCGGACGTGCCGTATGAGATGGCGCAGGTGGTGCAGGGACTGCGAGTCGGTGTGCTGGACGTCGTCCAGGCACAGCACCACCGGCCCGTCGAGGGCGAGGTCGCACAACTCCGCGCAGAACGCCCGCATCGCCTCCCCGGAGGGCACGGCGTCGTCGGCTTCGGTGCGGGCGAGTGCGAACACCGGTGCACTGCACACCAGTTGGCGCAGCACACCGAGGGGCACCCGGCGTTCCTGCTCGGTGGCGGCGGCGGTGAGGACCAGTGCTCCGGCGGCTGCGGCCCGTTCGGCCACGGCGTCCAGGAGATGGCTCTTGCCGCAGCCGGCCGCGCCCTCGATCAGTACCGCCCGGGAACGTCCCACCGCGCAGATGGTGAGGACCGCCTCGAGGGCTTTGGCCACCGATGCTCTTTCCGCCTCCGTCATGAACCCGCCCCTTCACCGCAGCCGCGCTGGTCCGGGCCAGCATCGAAGCCGCTCCTCTAACAGAGGTGGAGCGGGGACGGAGGTGACACCGCTCCGGGAACGCCGAAGCCCCCGCGGCGGCACGGTGGCCGGCGGGGGCGTCACGGGGCGGGCGCGGCGGCCCGGGCGCGCATCAGACGGAGGCGACCTTCGGCCAGTCGATGGAGGCGGGCTTGGCGGCGGCCGGGGCGACCGGCCAGTCGATCGAGGCGGGCTTGGCGGAGGCGGTGGTGGCGGGGGCGACCGGCCAGTCGATGGACGCGGGCTTGGCGGCGGGGGCGACCGGCCAGTCGATGGACGCGGGCTTGGCGGTGGCGGGGGCGATCGGCCAGTCGATGGACGCGGGCTTGGCGCTGGCGGTGGTGGCCGGCCGGCCGAGGTGGGCGCTGTCCGCGGTGGCGACACCGGCGGTGGTGAAGGCGGCGGCGGCGGCGACGGTGGCGGCGATGGTGGCGATCCGGGCGATGCGGTTCATGGCGGGCTCCTCGGTGTCAATTCCGTGTTCGTTGCTTGGCAACCTCTTGCCAAGAAGGTTGGCAAGCAAATCTCGTGAATTGGTGGGGAATTGGTCGATTTCTGATCGAGGCGGCCACCAGAAACGCCCAAGGAGGGGGTTCCGCGGACCGGAGTTGCCAGATGAAAGTCGCCTTGAACTGCGGAAATGCTGCTTCTTGGCAGAATTCGAGATGCTCTGGCAACGCTTGGCAACTCCTAGTGGAGAGAGCCGGATGCGGCCGAGCCTCTTGCCTGCCGACCCTCAACTCGAGTCCCGCCGGAGCCGTTGTTGCCCGATGTTGCCAACTCCCCACTCCCGGAGGCAAGGTATTGCCAACTACTCGGCAACAAATTGCCTCAGTCACGGGGGGAGGCCCCGGAAGTGAACACGACGTCGCACGGTGACCGAAGGGTCCACCTGAACACGGCCGGTGTGGGCCGCATGTCCGCCGCCGTACGCGCGGTCCTCACCGAATGGACGCGCCACGAGGACCGGTTCGGGCCGTACGAGCTGGAGGAACGCCTGGAAGACGTCCTCCACGGAGAGATCCACGAGCGACTGGCCGCGCTGCTGGGCGCGCCGCTCGGCGACACCGTCCTGTGCACCGGCGCAGCCGACGCCTTCGCCGCCCTGCTGTCCCGGCTGTCGCTGGGTCCCGGCGACCGCGTCTGGACGACTCCCTACGAGTCGGCCGCCAACCTCACCACGCTCTTCGCCCTGCGCGACCGCACCCGCTGCCGGCTGGACGTCGTACCGCTGCGCCACGACGGCGACCTCGACCTGGAGTGGATGGCACAGCACATCGGCGACGACGTCGCCCTGGTCTGCGTTCCGTACGTCCCCTCGGGATGCGGCATCGTCAACCCCGTGGAGGACGTGGGACGCATCCTCGCCCCGCACCGGTGCCTGTACGCCGTCGACGCGTCGTACGCCGTCGGCCAGCTCCCCGTGGACGTCGCCCGCATCGGCTGCCAGCTGCTCACCGGGGACGGCTGGAGGTTCCTGCGCGGCCCGCAGTCGGCCGGATTCGCCTATGTGGCACCGCAGTTGCGGCAGGCCCTGGCGCCGAACGGCGGCGCGTCGCCGGCCGTGCCGGACGGCGCGCGCGTCGCCGCGCTGAACACGGCCCTGGCCGAGCACGCCACGGCTGCCCCGCACCAGGACCTCGGCCCCGTCCTGCGCGCCGCCGTGGAGCAGGTGCCCGGCACCGAACTGATCGACCCGGGGCGAACCCGGTCCGGCATCCTCACCTTCCGGCACGAGGAACTGCCGGCCGCGCTGCTGCGCCGCGGGCTCGCCGACCACGGGGTCGCCGTGTGGAAGACGGTCGCCCAGGAAACCCCGCTGTACCTGCTTCGGCGCGGTGTCGTCACGGCCGTACGCGCATCCGTGCACCACGACAACACGGCCGAGGACATCGAGGTGTTCGCCGACGCCCTGCTGGATCTCGTCACCGAGGCACGGGGACGCCGGCCGGTTCCGGCGCCGCGCGCTCTGTCCGCCGTACCGCGCACGTCGGCCGGGGCGCGCGCGGGCGGCGGCGCCCCGGCGGTCCGCGGAGTGCTGCCGCGTCAGCGCAGGGCCGGGCAGCGGCATCTGACACTGGTGTCCGGGGGGCCTCGGGACCCCATCCCGCTCGAGCCCGGGGCCTGAGCGGTCCGCAGCCGCGGCGGAGCATCCCTGGGGCACCGGTCGAACCACCGTGAATTAGGGGTGCTCCCGTATTCATGCCGGGGTCCGCACCGCCGGGAATAGGGGTCGGATCCCATTATGCTGGGGAATACCCGCCCACATACTGGGTCGCATGGCGAACCCCACTGTGCTCACGGAGCAAATTCCGCCGGTCGCCCGAGGAGCAGGGAGCGATTACTCCCGCCTGTCGCGCAGAATTTCCGACGCGGGGCTGATGGAACGGTGCCCTCTCTACTACACCCTGCGATTCGGCGCAGTCGTCCTCGCACTGGCGGCCTGCTGTACGGCGTTCGCCGTACTGGGAGACAGCTGGCTGCAGCTCATCGTCGCGGCCGGCCTGGCCGCGGTCTTCGGACAACTGGGGCTCGCGGCCCACGACCTGGCGCACAAGCAGGTGTTCTCGCGGCGCCGCCCCACCGAGATCGGCGGGCTGATCGCCGCCAACGCACTCCTCGGCATGAGCTACGGCTGGTGGATGAACAAACACACCCGCCACCACGCCAACCCCAACCACGAGGAGAAGGACCCCGACGTCGCACCCAACCTCATCGTGTGGTCGCGCCGGCAGGCGAGCGTGGCCCGGGGACTCCCGGCCTTCATCGGCCGGCACCAGGCGCTGCTCTTCTACCCGATGCTGACGCTGGAGGGATTCAACCTCTCCGTCGGCAGTTTCCGGGCTCTTTTCACCCCGTCGATGAAACGGCCCTTCCTCGAGGGAGGCCTGCTCGTCGCGCATTTCGCCGTCTACTTCGGCGCAGTCTTCACCGTGCTCTCGCCCGGCAAGGCGGTCGCCTTCGTCGCCGTGCACATGGGGCTGTTCGGCCTCTATCTCGGCTCGGTGTTCGCCCCCAACCACAAGGGCATGCAGATGGTCACCGACGGCCAGGAGCTGGACTTCCTGCGCCGCCAGGTGCTCACCTCGCGCAACGTGCGCGGCGGCGCCGTCATCGACGCGCTGATGGGCGGCCTCAACTACCAGATAGAGCACCACCTGTTCCCGAGCATGCCCACTCCCGCCCTGCGCAAGGCCCAGCGGATCACCGAGCAGTACTGCGCCGAACTGGGCATCCCCTACCACCAGACCGGACTGATCGCCTCCCACCGCGAGGCACTGCGGCACCTGCACAGCGCCGGCGAGCCCCTGCGCGCCGAGCGGCGCTGACTGGCTGACGAGGACAAGGCAGAACCCAGGCCACCGACGGGGGAAGGCGGATGGCCTGGGTTCTGCGGTTTCGGGGGACGGCCCGTGGCACGGGCCTCAGACGAGATGATTCTTGATCGCCGCCATCACCTCCGCTGCGCGGGAGTTGAGATAGAAGTGGCCGCCCGGGAAGACCCCCAGGGTGAACGCGCCCGAGGTGTGCTCGCTCCAGGCGCGCGCCTCGTCGAGCGTCACCTGGGGGTCCGCGTCGCCGGTGAGAGCGAAGACCGGGCAGCGCAGCTTCGGCCCCGGCGTGTACCGGTAGGTCTCGGCGGCCCGGTAGTCCGCCCGCACCGACGGCAGGATCATGCGCAGGATCTCGGGGTCTCCCAGCACCTGTGTGTCAGTGCCGCTGAGCCGCGTGATGTCCGCTATGAGACCGTCGTCGTCCAGCAGGTGCACCCGCTCGTCCCGGACGGTGGACGGCGCCCGGCGCCCCGAGGCGAACAGGCCGTGCAGCACCAGTCCTTCGGCCTCCAGCCGGCTCGCCAGCTCGAACGCCAGGGAAGCCCCCATGCTGTGACCGAAGAACGTGACGGGCCGGTCGAACCACGGGCGCACCTCGTCGACCAGCAGGTCGGCCAGCCGCGGGATGCTGTCGACGCACGGCTCGTGCCGCCGGTCCTGACGGCCCGGGTACTGGACCGCGAGCACGTCGACACCGGGCGACATGGCGCGGGAGACCGGGAAGTAGAAGGACGCCGATCCGCCCGCGTGCGGGAAGCAGACCAGCCGGTGCGGGGCCTCCGGCGCGGGGTGGAACCGCCGTATCGACGCCCCGGCCGCCGTTGCGGTTTCCGTGGTCACCTCAGGCCCCCAGTTCGGGCGAGATCACGTAGTCGGAGACGTCCGTGGTGTTCTCGGTGACCCGGCCGAGCGCCTCCTTGAGCGCGGTCGCCAGCCGCTCCCGCTTGGCCGTCTCGCGCGCCTCACGACGCTCCACGAACTCCGGCATCACCTCGGAGGCGAACAGCTCCAGTGACTCCATGATGTGCTCGTGCCGGTTCTTGCCGACCTGCACGGAGAAGATGACCTGGTCCACGCCGGCCTGTTCGTAGCGACGGATGACATCGGCGATCTGGTCGGGGGTGCCGATGCCCCGGCGCAGCGAGGTGATCTGCTCCAGCATCGCCTTGGCCTCGGGGGTGGGCTCCTCGCCGTCCGCCGGCCCGACCGGCTCGCGGGTCAGGCCCACGGCGGCACGGTTGTTCTGGAACTCCTGCCACACGTCGGTGACGGCCGGACGGTGCTGCCCGGTGATGTAGTAGTGCATCAGCGAGTACGAGAAGAAGTGCGCGCCGTCCAGACCGCGGTCGAGGGCGGTCTCCTCGTCCTGGTGGCACATGAACGGGAAGACGACCGAGAAGTTCGGGTTGACGGCCTTGCCCGCGGGGACGCACTCCTCGGACTCGAGGATGCCGTAGTAGGTGTCCACCCACTCCTTGGCCTCCTCGGGGGAGACGAAGGAGAAGGACAGCGCTCCCATGCCGTTGCGGGCTGCGGTCTCGATGGTGGTACGGGCGCTGCACGCCATCCACAGCGGCGGGTGCGGCTTCTGCTTGGGCTTGGGCAGGAGGTTGCGCGGCGGCACGTTCACCCACTGGCCCTCGAAGCCCCGGAACGGCGTCTCGGTCAGCAGCCGCGTGACGACCTCCAGGGACTCCTTCCACTGCTCCTTCTTGGTGTCCCGGTCGACCTCGAAAGCGCCCAGCTCCAACTGCGAACTTCCCGCGCCCGTACCGAAGTCGACACGTCCGCCGGAGAGCAGGTCGAGCGTGGCCAGACGCTCCGCGACCCGGATCGGGTGGTTCACCGCGGAGGGCAGGGACACGATGCCGTGGGCCAGCCGGATCCGCTGGGTGCGGGCGGCGGCCGTGGCGAGGAAGACCTCCGGTGCGGACGAGTGCGAGTACTCCTCCAGAAAGTGGTGCTCGGTGGCCCACGCGTAGTCGAAGCCCAGCCGGTCGGCCAGCTCGATCTGCTCCAGGGACTCGTTGTACAGCCGCTCCTCGCTGTCCTCCTCCCAGGGCCGGGGCAGCTGGTGGTGGTAGATGAGACCGAATCGCATGAGTTGTACTCCTTGATTGCTTGGCGCGCCGGCTGGTGCCGCCCCGGACGGGACGTTCAGGCCGCGGGACGGTGGAAAGCAGAGCGGTAGAACAGAAGAGGGGCGGCATCGGGTTCGGCGACCTCGACCGCGCGCACCCTGCCGACGACGATCCAGTGGTCCCCTCCGGGGTGCACCGCCTCGACGGTGCAGTCCGCCCAGGCCAGCGACCCGGACAGTACCGGCGAGCCGGTGCCCGGGCCCGGCGTCCAGGCGACGCCGGAGAACTTGTCGGAGCCACGGACCGCGAAGGAGCGGCACAGCGCCTCCTGGCCCGCGCTGAGGATGTTGGCGCAGAACGCGCCGGACGGCTCGATCCTCGGCCAGGTCGTGGAGGTGCGCGCGACCGAGAAGGTCACCAGCGGGGGATCGAGGGAGAGCGAGGCGAAGGACTGGCAGGTGAAGCCGACCGGTTCGTCCGCCGACGTTCCTCCGCGTGCCGTGGCGAGCGACGTGATGATGGTCAGCCCGCTGCAGAAGTGGCCCAGTACGCGGCGGAACTCGGCAGGATCGATCAGGCTCTGAAGGGTCGGTGGGGTCGCGGTGGCAGGCACGAGGTCTCCCGTCAGTGGGGCGCTTCTTCGAGGATCACGTGGGCGTTGGTGCCGCTGATGCCGAAAGAGGAGACACCGGCCCGGCGGGGACGTCCGGTTTCCGGCCAGGGCCTGGCCTCGGTGAGCAGCCGTACGAGTCCGGCGTCCCAGTCGACCCGCGGGGTCGGCTCGTCCACGTGCAGGGTCTTGGGCAGCGTCCCGTGGCGCATCGCGAGGATCATCTTGATGATGGACGCCACGCCGGCGGCCGCCTGGGTGTGGCCCAGGTTCGACTTCACCGAGCCCAGCCACAGCGGGCGGTCCTCGGGGCGGTCCTTGCCGTAGGTGGCCAGCAGCGCCTGGGCCTCGATCGGGTCGCCCAGCCTGGTGGCGGTTCCGTGTGCGTCGACCGCGTCCACGTCCGCGGTGGTGAGCCCCGCGTTTTGCAGCGCCTGCCGGATCACCCGCTGCTGCGCCGGCCCGTTCGGCACGGTCAGTCCGCTGGATGCCCCGTCCTGGTTGAGCGCCGACGCCCGTACGACGGCCAGGATCCGGCGGCCGTTGCGCCTGGCGTCGGACAGCCGCTCCAGCATGATCATGCCGGTTCCCTCACCCCAGCCGGTTCCGTCGGCGGCCGCCGCGAAGGACTTGCAGCGGCCGTCGGGAGACAGCCCGCGCTGTTTGGTGAAGTACTGGAACGTCTCCGGCGAGGCCATCACCGTCACCCCGCCGGCCAGCGCCAGCGAGCACTCCCCGGTGCGCAGCGCCTGAAGGGCCAGATGCGTCGCCACCAGCGAGGACGAACAGGCGGTGTCGACGGTGACCGCCGGGCCCTCCAGCCCCAGCGTGAAGGCGATGCGGCCGCTGATCAGACTGCCGCCCGTGCTGGCGCCCTCGTACTCGTGGTACATCAGCCCGGTGAACACTCCGGTCCTGCTGCCCGCCAGGGAGTGCGGGTCGATACGGGCGTTCTCGATCGTTTCCCACGCGGTCTCCAGCAGCAGTCGCTGCTGCGGATCCATCTCCAGGGCCTCGCGCGGCGAGATCCCGAACAACTCGGCGTCGAAGTCCGCCGCGTCGTGCAGGAAGGCCCCGTGCCGGGTGATGCTCTTGCCGGGGGCGCCGTGCTCGGGGTCGTAGAGACGGTCGACGTCCCACCCGCGGTCCGTGGGGAACGGGGTCACGCCGTCACGTTCCTCGATCAGCAACCGCCACAGGTCCTCGGGGGTCTCGGCGCCGCCGGCGAACCGGCAGGCCATGCCGACCACCGCTACGGGCTCGGCCGAGGCCTGCGCCAGCCGCTCGTTCTCCTGGCGCAGCCGCTCGTTGTCCATCAACGACGCCCGCAGCGCCTCGACGATCTCTTCCGTCTTCATGGCTGTTCCCGTCTCCGCCTCAGTCGGACTTCCTGGCCCCGAGGGCCGTACGGACCAGATCGCTGATGTCCATGTCCGCGATCGCGCTGTGGGTGGCGTCCGCGGCGTTCGCCCCGGTCGCCGGCTCCGGCTCGCTCTGCGGCGGCGCGAGCTCTTCCAGCAGGTACCGCGCCAGGACTTCGGGGTTCGGGTAGTCGAACATCATCGTGGCCGGGAGCCTGAGCCCGGTCTCGGCACCCAGCAGGTTGCGCAGCTCGATCGCGGCCAGCGAGTCCAGGCCGAGTTCGGTGAAGCCGCGGTTCATGTCGATCGCGTGCGGCTCGTCGTGACGCACCGCCGCAACCTGATTGCGTACGAGGTCCAGCACGATCCGCAGTTGCTCGTCCTCGGTCAGGCCCGCGAGCCGCTCCTCCAGGGACTCCTCCGACGCTGCCTCCGGGCCGGCCGTCGCCGGCGCGGCCGAGGCCGCTGCCCGAGCCGGGGTCCGGCCGGCGGTGACGAGCCCGCGGAGCGGCCCGGGAACCTGCTCGGCCGCGGCGAGCGCCGCGGTGTCCACCGGCAGTGGCACCAGTACCGTCTCGCCGGTGCCGAGCGCCGCGTCGAACAGCGCCAGCCCGTCCTGCGGCGTGATCGCCGGCGTGCCCAGCCGGCGCTGCCGCTCGAACACGGCCGTGTCCAGGACGGCTCCCATGCCGTCGCCCTCCCACAGGTGCCAGGCGAGCGAGGCGGCGGCGAGGCCGGCGGCCCGGCGGTGGTGGGCGAGCGCGTCGAGGAAGGTGTTGGCGGCCGCGTAGTTGGCCTGACCGCCGTTGTCCCAGAATCCGGTCGTCGAGGAGAACAGGACGAACGCGTCGAGGTCCAGGCCCAGTTCGAGGCTCAGCTCGTGCAGATTCCAGGCGGCGTCCGCCTTCGGCCGCAGCACCTTGTCGAACCGTTCCGGCGTCAGCGAGGCGATCAGCCCGTCGTCGACGATTCCCGCCGCGTGGACGATGCCGCGTACGGGGTGCGCGGGGTCGGTCGCGGTGATGAGCGCGGCGAGGGCGTCGCGGTCGGCGGCGTCGCAGGCGGCGAGGGTGACGGCGGCGCCGGCGGTGGTGAGTTCCTCGCGTAGTTCGGTGGCGCCGGGGGCGTCCGGTCCGCGGCGGCTGGTCAGGATCAGGTGGCGGACGCCGTGCGCGGTGACCAGGTGGCGGGCGACGAGGGCGCCGAGGCCGCCGGTGCCGCCGGTGATCAGCACGGTGGACTCCGCGTCCCACGGGCTCGCAGCCGTGCCGCCGGAGACCTTCGCCAGGCGCAGGACGCGGGCCTGACCATCCCGCAGGACCAGCTCCGGCTCGCCCGACGCCGCGGCCGCGGGCAGCGCCCGCGCGGACTCCGCCGTGTCGTCCAGGTCCACCAGGACCAGCCGGCCCGGGTGTTCCGCCTGTGCCGCACGCACCAGACCCCACACCGGAGCCTGGGCCACATCGGGACGCTCGCCCGCCGTCACGGCCATCGCGCCACGCGTGGCCACGACCAGCCGCGAGGTGGCGAACCGCTCGTCCGCCAGCCACCGATGTACCGCCGCCAGCACCCGGTGCACCGTGGCACGGGCGCCGGGTGCCCCCGGAGCGGCCGGCTCGACGGGCAGCAGCACCAGCTCCGGTACGTTCCCTGCCGCCGCCGAGACCGCCTCCAGTACCGGCAGCGCGTCGTAGGACGGCGCCGGGAGCGGAACGGGCGCCCAGGAGAACCTGTGCAGGCCGTCGGCCGACCGGCCGCCCGCCGTGCCGAGCTGCTCCGGCGAGACCGGCCGGGACACCAGCTGTTCCACCGTGGCCACCGGGCGGCCCTCGGCGTCGGCCACCCGCAGCGTGGTGACCTCCTCGCCGCGTACCCGGCGCAGCAGTACGCGCAGCGAGGTGGCGCCGGCCGCGTGCACGGTCACCCCACTCCAGACGAAGGGCAGCTGGGTGGTCCCGGCCTCCTCCTCGTTCAGCAGGTCCACGTGGCTCGCCGCGTCGAGGAGAGCGGGGTGCAGGGTGAACCGGGCGGCGTCGGCGTGGGCGTGGTCGGGGAGGGTGACCTCGGCGTAGACGTCGTCACCGGACCGCCAGGCGGCCGTCAGGCCCTGGAAGACCGGGCCGTAGGTGTATCCGCGTCCCAGCAGCCGCTCGTAGGCACCGTCCAGGTCGATCGGCTCGGCACCGGCCGGCGGCCACTGCGTGAGGTCCGTCTCCGGCTCGGCGGGCCGTGCGGTCAGCGTGCCGGTGGCGTGCCGGATCCAGTCGGCGTCGGTGTTCTCCGGTCGGCTGTGGATGCTCGCCGGCCGGCGTCCGTCGGCGTCGGCGGGGCCGACGACGATCTGGAGGGCGAGCGCGGTGCCGTCGGCGGGCAGGACGAGGGGTACCTGGAGCGTGAGTTCCTCCAGATGCGGGGTTCCGGTCTCGTCGCCGGCGCGGATGGCGAGTTCGACCAGGCCGGTGCCGGGCAGCAGGGTGGTGCCCAGGACCGTGTGGTCGGCGATCCACGGGTGCGTCGCCGTCGACAGCCGCCCGGTCAGGACGGCACCGCCGCCGTCGGGCAGCGTGATCACCGAGCTGACCAGCGGGTGTCCCGCGGCGACCTGCCCGTGCCCGGTGGCATCGGCGGCCACCGTCGGCTCCGGGGAGGTCTCCAGCCAGAACTCCCGCTTCTCGAAGGCGTAGGTGGGCAGGTCGACGCGGCGGGCGCCGGTCCCGTCGTAGAACGCCCTCCAGTCGACGGTGGTGCCGGTGGTGTGCAGGCGGGCGAGGGCGGTGACGAGTTCGCGGGTCTCTTCGCGGTCGCGGCGCAGGGCCGGGACGAAG